>NYSX01000012.1 GCA_002683345.1 Flavobacteriales bacterium | reverse complement strand
TTCCACTTCGTCGGTTTTGTCTTCGATCTCGATGCCTTCAGAGGTGTTGCAGAGCAAACCATTGCTGACGTGGCCTCCAGAACCATTGCGGAAGAGCAAGCCTTGCTGTCCACCCACGCCGACAACGGTCCAACCTTCGATGGTGGGCGTGGCAAAGGGCATTTCATCGGCGCTGACGTTGCTGTCGTCTGAGTCGTCCCCGTCGAGTTCGCCACCGCGGTCACCTTCGCCGGTGGGTTGGTCTTGAACGGCAAGCCATTGTGAACCTCCACCGTGGAAGCCTTGGTCCCAGTCGAAGCTGTCGTCACCGCAGAAGGCCACAAGCGCCTGGTCCACGGTCACAGCACCTCCAAAGAATTCGATGCCGTCGTCCAAGTTGGACACCACTTCGACGTGGTGAATGGTGGTTCCGGAACCGACGCCAGCAAGGGTCAAGCCATTGATTTCGTTGGCCGCACCGAGCTGCGTTCCACCGTGACGAATGCTCACGTAGGTCAACACCCCAGAGTTGTCTTCGTCGTTGCTTCCACCGTAGGTGGCTTGGTTGTTGTCTGTGGGGATGCCTTCCACTTGGGCGGGTCCGCCAAAGTTGGTGGTGGCGTCACCCAACACGATCAAGCCGCCCCATTGGCCGCGGGTGTTGTACGATGTTGAACCGTCGAGGGCATCTCCTTCGAAGGTGAAGATGATGGGGCAGTCTGCCGTGCCTTCGGCAAAGATTTGGCCTCCAGCAGACACAATCATGGCTGCGGCGTCCACACCCGATCCCGCGGCGCCTTTGACGATGGTTCCTGCTTCAATGGTCAAGGCTTGTCCACCGTTGACGAAGACGTAGCCGTCCAAGATGTAGTTGTTGTCGCAGGTCCAAGTGGTGGTGCCTGTGCCTTCACCGTTGTCTGTGATGGTGACGTCTGTGCGCTGTGACAAAGGAGGACAGTCGCATTGTGCCTGCATGGTCCCGAGGGTGGCAACTGCAGCTGCAGCGAGAAAGAATCGAATCATGGGATGGGTTGTGAAATGTTTTGCGAGGCAAAGTTGCTACCACGTGTTCAAGGGGCATTTACCAGAATGTTAAGGGCGGGTCAAAAAAAAGCCTCTCCGGGCAGGAGAGGCTTTACAATGTCGAGGAGTCTCGTGTCTTAGAGCGTGTAAGACAAGCTCAAGGAGTACGTCCGTCCTTGCGTGTTGGCCAACCAGTTGTAATCCACCCCTTGGAAGGTGTAGGTCATGCGGTTGACAGGGTTCAGCAAGTTGCGAGCGCGGAAACGGACGGAGAAGTTGTCACCCAAGCGCTGCGAAAAGTTGACGTCGAGCTGGGGGGTGGGGCGCTGGTAGATGTCAGGCGCACCACCTTCTGTGACCAAGAAGAGCTTGTCACCCTGGACGTTGAAGGCCACGGCGGCGTTGAACTTGGCACTGTCGCCCTGGTAGTTCAACATGGCATTCACGATGTAGGGGCTCTGTCCAAACAACGGGCGTGTGTCGGGGTGGTTGGGGTCTGTGGCGCGAATCATGGCCAATTCTTCGTCCCAAATGCGGGCTTCAGACTTGATCAAGGTGACGTTGCCGCTCAGGCTGAAGTTGTCCAAAGCAGGCGTGACATTGCCGAGTTGCTTGCGGCCTTCAAACTCTAATCCCCACACGTTGGCGTAAGGCACGTTGGACCAGGTGTACTCCGTGTTCACGGCGGCCAACACACTCGTTTGTTCGATGGGATCGGTGAAGCGCTTGTAGAACACACTTGCGCTCAATACCTCACCAAGATTGGGGAAGCGTTCCAAGCGCAAATCCACGTTGTCGATGGTCGTTTCGCCGAGGTCGGGGTTGCCTTTGAGCGTTTCGAGCCATTCAAAATTGAAGGAGCGGAAAGGCGCTTTCTCACGGAACACAGGGCGTGCAATGGTACGGCTGTAGCCCACACGCAGGTTGGTCAACTTGATGGCGTCCAATTCGCCCAGTGCATAGGTGAGGTTCACGCTTGGCATGAAGTCCAATTCGTTCAACCCACCCTGAAGTTTTTCAATTTGTTCTTCGGTGAGGTCGTCCACCATGTCAATTTTCCGGCTGCGGATGTACATGTCCGCGGCTTCCACACGCACGCCGACGTTGCCCGAGAGACGTTCGCTCTTGCGGATGTCAAACATGCCATAGCCACCCAACACATTCATGTGGGCGTCGTCGGTGTTTACCAAGTCAGTGAGCAAGACTGTGCTCAGATAGTCCGTGCCGTTCTCAGGGTTCACCACAAAATTCTCTTGCGAGAAGTAGGCATTCAGGTCGCCACCGACGGTGTTGAGCAGGTTTTGGTTGGTGCTTTCAAACCCAAACTGGTTCTCTTCGTGGGCACGTGTGGTGCGCACAAAGCTGGCACCTGCAGAGAATTTGGCATCCTCAGCCCACGACACATCCATCGGCTGCTCCACGTGCATCTTGATGTCCGTGCGGTTCTCGTTCAAGACGCGGAAATAGCGCGTGGGAGAAGGGTAGAAGCTCTGGTTGATGCTGTAAGTGGTGTCGCCATCGGCCACACGGTAGTTGTTGAAGAAGACACGCAAGTCTGGCGTGTTCAACGTGCCTTGTGCGTGAGATGCATTCCAACGAATCTTGGTCTCCGACGCAGGCAAGAAGTGATCACCGCGTGCTTGGAAGATGTTGAGTTCACGGCCTTCGTAACGGTGGGTGATTTGACGCTGGAAGTCGTCGTGGTCACGAGGGTTGATGCCGTCTTGCAAGCGCGTGGACGACGTGCCCGTCATGTTCGGCATGGCCATGAGGCTCACCTTGTTGAACTCGTTGAGCTTGTATGACAGGTTGAGCAAGGCATTCCACTTGTACGTCGCATCGGTGCGTGAGTCGTCGTAGTACCGATCGAGGCCAAGGCTGTCTCCTTGGATGCTGCCACCCGCGTAACGGCCGTATTCGCCGTTTTCGTAGTGGTTGAAGTTCTGGCCCCACTGGAGCCCCACGATGTAGCCCAACGGACGGCCAAACAGCGCGGTGCGGTTGCCCATGCTCAGGCTGTGGCTCCAATTGATGGGCGCCGTGCGGCGGTGAACTTCCCAGGTGTTGCCAAAGCTTTGGCCAATCTGCGTCAATTGCGCGTTGTTCTCCGCACCCAAAGGCTCCATGCCTTCGGAGATGAGGTTGCTCAACCCGTTGGCGCCACTCAGGTCCACCAATTCACCCCCGTTGTTGTTGAGTTGAGGCAACACTTGGAAGGGAGGGGTTTGACCTGGGCCAAATCCGATGTCTCCCTGGTTGATGCCGAGTTGGTCGAGTTGATCTTCATACCCGAGGTACACCAAGGCGTCGTAGTAGTTGGCGTTCTGTTGGTAAGGCCATGCGTCAGACGTCAAGCCAACCACTTCGTTGGGCAGCGCACGGCTTCCATCGTCAAAGCCGAGCCAGTCGGTGCTGCCTTGGTTGGATCCGAGCACTTGTTGGAATGTGGTTTGATCGTTCACGCCCACCGTAGAGCTGTAGTTGAGCTGGAATTGCTCGGGAAAGTCTTTGGTCTCCACGCTGATGTACGCACCTGCCCAGTCACCCGGGAGGTTCGCGGTTTGGGTCTTCATGATGACCAGGTTGTCCACCAGGTTGGTGGGGAAGAGGTCCATCTCGATGCTGTTGCGGCGGGGGTTCATGGAAGGAACCTCGGCGCCGTTGAGCGTGGTCTTGATGTATCGGTCGCTCAGGCCTCGCACAAAAACGAAGTTGCCCACCGTACTCACGCCGGGAACGCGCTTGATGGCACCCGCGGCATCGCTGTCACCGGCTTGCTTGATTTGCTGGCTCGAGATGAAGTCCATGCTGGCAGCACTCTTCTTCTTGATGTTCTCCATGTACACATCGCGTGAACGGTCCACCTTGGCCACAACCTCCGCAGCTTGCTCGATGACATACGTTTCGATGTACAAGTTGAAATCGAGGAGCACCACCTCGTTGCCGACGGTCACCGTTTCTGTGATGGGCGTGTAGCCAATGAAGCTTCCAACCACTTCATAGGTACCAGGCGCCAAGCCTTCCAGGCTGAAGTTGCCATCGAGGTCGGCCATGGCACCCATGTAGGGGTCCTTGATCACCACGTTGGCGCCGATGAGGGTCTCACCGGTTTGGGCGTCGGTCATTTTGCCACGGATGGCTCCTTGTCCCCATGCCGTGCAGGTGACAATCGTCAAGGCCAAAACAGAAAGAAAGCGGATCATGCTCCAGGTTTTGTGCAAAGGTCTTGGGGAGCTGAGGCGACATTGTGAACCCGGTGTTAAGGTTTCTCTTAACATTCGGTGGCAGACCTTTGCGCGCGGCGGGGAGTGGGTTCCTCGTCAGAGCAACCCTCCGAAAAGACCGCCCATCCAAACTTTCATCCAAGCGGAGAGGCTGCGTGCATTGCCGCGCCATGCACACCACAGACAGGTCACACCCAACGCGCCATGAAGTCCCAAAAGCCATGACGGCGAGCCGAGCATGATCAACCAAGCCAGCACCAACCCTAAGCCCAACAAGCACCCTGCGGAGAGGCCCATGCGATTTTGAATGGCCGTCAAGCGCATGGCCATGGTGTGGTGATGGGCCGCGCGATCGCCTTCGAGGTCTTGGATGTCTTTCACCCATTCACGGAGAAAGTTGAGCCAACCCAAGATGCCTGCAAGAACCCACAAGGAACGCGCCTGGTCAGGTGACATCCCGAATCCTGCAGCCAACCCTCCCCAAGCCACAAGGCCTGCCACGCAGAGGGAAATTGAAATGTTGCCCCATGGCCCGCGGCCTTTCAAGACGGGCGAATAGAGGTAAAGCACCACGGAAAACACAGCGGCCAAAAGCAGGGGCCACAAGGATTCCGTTGCAGAAGAAAGCCAGGCGCTCCAAACAAGTGCGGCTGCGGTGAATCCCCAATGGGTCCCGACCACAACCCGCCGCTTCACGGTGCGCCCGACAAGCGCGCGTTCCGGTTTGTTGATGCGGTCTTCACGTACGTCGAAGTAGTCGTTGATGAGATTTCCTGCGGCACCCACCAGCATGGGGACGAGCACCCATCCAATTCGGCCGAGGTGCAACAACTCACCCAATGGAAAGTCCCGCCAACGAAGAACCAGCGTCACCATGATGCCCATGGCCAACACGTTCCAAGGGCGCGTCAGTCGCCACCAGGACAGAAAATGTGAAGTTGAGGAAGAGGGCATCACCAAATCAACCGTGAGATGCGTCAATCATGCGTCCGGCCTCTGCAGTCGTGTGGGCGTAGTTGAAGCCCCCATGAATCGCGTGCCCACCGATTTCACCCTCCCGCGACAGGGCCAAGTAGCCCACCTGCAAATCGTCGGTCGGCATGCGGTCCATGATGCGGTGTACCGCCTCTTCGCATGCTTCTTGCGGGGATCGACCACCGCGCATGAGTTCCACCACCAAAAACGAGCCCACGGTTTTCATCACCGCTTCACCCAAACCCGTGGCCGTGGCGCCGCCGATTTCGGCATCCACAAACAACCCGGCGCCGAGGATGGGGCTGTCTCCAACACGCCCATGCATTTTGTAAGCCAGTCCACTGGTCGTGCACCCACCCGCCAAGCGCCCCTGATCATCCAAGGCGAGCAATCCAATGGTGTCGTGATTTTCAATGTTGATGACGGGCTTGTAATCGGATGTCTTGCGCCATTCTTCCCAAGCCCGACGCGAGGTGTCTGTCAACAGCTCCACCTCGTCGATGCCGAGTTCGCGGGCGTATTGTTCCGCTCCGGCGCCAGCCAACATGACGTGAGGGGTGTCCTCCATGACCTTGCGTGCCAGGGAAAGGGGGTGCAGCACTCCCTGCACAAAGCAGACAGAACCTGCGTTGCCCGTGTGGTCCATGCAGCACGCATCGAGGGTGACGTTCCCGTCACGGTCAGGCAATCCTCCGATGCCCACGCTCAATCCTGTGGCATCGGCCTCCACAATGCGCGCGCCGGCCTCAATCATGTCCATGGCGTTTCCACCTTGTTGAAGGGCAAAGAAACCGGCCGCATTCGCTTCCATGCCGTGGTTCCACGTGGACAGCATGGTGGCGCTGCCCGGCTCAACAGAACGAGGTCCTGAAGGGCTCTGCTTTTGGGCGAGCATGGACTGGAGGGTCCATGGGGAGAGCCCCAAGGTGCCGCCCGTGGCAATCAGTTTCTGCAGGAAGGCACGGCGAGAAGAATGTCCCATGCCGGGAAGTTCGTCAAACCTTCGCCTTAAACCAACGCAGGACCATCCAAGGCAGGAAGGTGAGGTCGGCCACCACCGCAAACAGCAAGGTGAGGCTGATCAAAAACCCAATGTGGAAAGTGCCCAGGAAGGACGAGGACGTCAGCGTCATGAATCCTCCACACAGAATGAGACTTGTGACGACGATGGCCTTGCCGGTGGCCAGGAAACTTCGTTTGACCGCGACGGGAAGGGTTCGACCTTGGCTCAATTGAAGGCGCAACTTGCTCAAGAAGTGAATCGTGTCGTCCACGGCGATGCCAAACGCCACCGTGAAGATGATGCCCGAGGTCACTTTCAAGTCCACGTCCATCAGCACCATCACGGCCGCAATCATGGCCAAGGGGAGGAGGTTGGTGATGAGGCAGAGCACGACCATGGCGCCACTCCGGAAAAGCAGACCTGCAATGATGGCCACGGCCACCAAGGCCAGTCCCAATCCGCCCACCATGTCCGAAGCCAGCGACGCGTTGTTGACGTCGACCAAATGCGCCGTTCCTGTCACTTTGCACGCGCTTCCTGCCGGCATGTTTTCGGCGCACCACGCGTCGAGTTTCTCGTTTTTGACCTGAATCGCCTGTGACCCATTGTCTTCCACCTTGCCGAACACACGCACACGCTGGCCGCCCTCTGCCACAAGCATGTTCCACTGCCCCGAGCGCTTCATCAGACGAAGGACTTTGCCAAGGATGCGGTTGTCTTCTGGAATGGCGTAGTACGCCTCCCGATCACCCATGTAACCGCGGTGCGCCATGCGAACCGCCGTTGCGGGGCCCACCAGAGCTCCGACCCCATAGTCGGCCTTCAGGTATTGTTCCAGCGCATCCAAGGCTTGGAGCGAGGCAGGACTGTCCGCGGCGTCAGGGAGTGTGACGGCCAATTCAAAGGGACGGACGCCTGCAAATTCCCGCTCGAAGAAGACAAATTGTTTGCGGAAGGGGTCGTCGTCCCGGAGGTCTTCAATCAATTTGTTGTCCACGCGCAACGCGCTTCCCAAGACCACGGAAGCGCCTGCGATGCCCACCCAAGCCACAGCCAACATCCCCTTGTTGCGAAGGGTCCATCGCAAAGCCTTGTGCAGGGCGCCGTTCCAGAACACCCCTGTGCCACTTTTGGAGATGACGGGCGGTGGCGCCAAGACCATGACGCTGGGGAGCAGGGTAAAGGCAAGCACGTAAGCCACGCCAACCCCCACAGCCGCGTACACGCCAAAATCGTGAACCGGGCCAATGGAACTGGTAAGCAAGGTCAAAAAGCCCAAGGCCGTTGTCAACGAGGTCAAGAAGGTGGCGAGCCCCACCTCCCGGAATGCGCGTTGCATGGCCATTTGGTGCGTCGCATCGGCCCGTCGCTCGTCGTAATACCTCGTCAAGACGTGCACCACGTCTGAGATGCCCACGACGAACAAGATGGTGGGCAGCACGACGGTCATAACATCCACGGCTTTGCCTGTCGCCACCATGATTCCCAGGGTCCAAAGGCCACTCATCAAGACCACGGTCAGAGGCACCATCACGCCCCACACGGTGCGGAAGGCAAACCACAAAAACGCCACCAACAACCCAATGCCGACGCTTACGAACCACGCCACCTCACGCTCCATGACGCCCACGTAGTAGGCTTGGGCCACGGCGCGTCCCGACACGTGAACATCGCGGATGGAGGCTTTGGAGGCGTGCACGTCCTTTTCCCACGCAGCCACGGCGGCCGCCAAACTGTCGCATCCGGCCTTGCTCAATCCATCAGTGTGCTCGAGGGTGAGTGCCACGGCCCGTCCGCTCGGACTCACAAACGTCCCCATCACATCGTCCCGTTGACGCAAACGTGCCACGTCTTTGGCCAGGGTGCTGTCGTTTTCCCACGAGAGCAAGGGCCGCTGAAAAGCCATGCCGCTCAGCGGGTCGCGCACAGGAAGTTTGAGACGGGTGGGGGACTGCACCGTTTCGACGCCTGGAAGGGCTCGTAGGGCATCGACTTCAGCATCGACCTCCGCCAAAAACCCGGCGGTCAGGCTGTCCCCTTCGAACCCCACGATGAGAAAGTCGTTGTCGCTTCCAAACGTCTCCCTGAATTCCCGATAAAACGTGGTTTCCGGATGATCTGCCGGAAAGAACTGCTCGAAGTCGTAATTGAATTCCAAGCCAAGTGCCTGCCAGGCCATCCAACCTGAGGTGGCAACAAGAAGCGCGAGCACGGCCCAAGCGTTGCGCCGCCAAGCAGGAGGGAGTCGGTCGAGGTTTGGGTCGCTCATGGTGCAAAGGTGGAACACGCGTCAGGTCATGCAGTTCACCACGGACACAAAAAAAGGCCCCGCACATGGCGAGGCCTTTTCTGTTCACATCTGAGGGGGTTATCCCTCCTTCACTTCTTCAAAATCCACATCGGTGACTTCGGCATCTCCGTCCGCAGATGCACCCGCATCTCCAGCGGCGCTTGCGTCAGCACCACCTGCAGCTTGTTGGGCAGCATACATCTCTTGGCTCGCGGCCTGGAAGGCGGTGTTCAGCGCTTCGATGCCGGATTTGCATCCGTCCACGTCTTGCGCACCGTGCGCCTTCTTGAGGTTCTCGAGGGCCTCGTTGATGGGCGCCATCTTGTCTGCGGGAATCTTGTCACCAAATTCCTTGAGCTGCTTCTCTGTTTGGAAGACCAAACCGTCGGCCTGGTTCAACACGTCGACGCGCTCCTTGGCTTGGGCATCCGAATCGGCGTTGGCTTCTGCGTCCGCCTTCATGCGTGCGATTTCTTCCTCGCTGAGTCCGCTGGACGCCTCGATCTTGATGCTCTGCTCTTTGCCGGTGGCCTTGTCCTTGGCGCCCACATTGATGATGCCGTTGGCGTCAATGTCGAACGTCACCTCAATTTGAGGTACGCCGCGAGGTGCGGGTGGGATGTCCGCCAAGTGGAAGCGACCGATGGTCTTGTTGTCCGCAGCCATGGCGCGCTCACCTTGCAAAACGTGGATTTCCACGCTGGGCTGGTTGTCGCTGGCTGTCGAGAACGTTTCCGACTTCTTGGTGGGAATCGTCGTGTTGGCGTCGATGAGCTTGGTGAACACGCCGCCCATCGTTTCAATGCCGAGGGACAAAGGCGTCACATCCAAGAGGAGGACGTCCTTGACATCGCCTGTCAAGACACCGCCTTGGATGGCGGCACCCACGGCCACCACCTCGTCAGGGTTCACGCCTTTGGAAGGCTCCTTGCCGAAGTAGGCTTTCACCGCATCCTGCACAGCAGGGATGCGCGTGGAGCCACCCACGAGGATGACTTCGTCGATGTCGCCCTTGTCGAGGCCGGCGGCCTTCAAGGCGCTCATGCAAGGCTCGATGGAGCGCTTCACGAGGCTGTCGACCAACTGCTCAAACTTCGCACGGGTCAGGCTGCGCACCAAGTGCTTGGGCACGCCGTCCACAGGCATGATGTAGGGGAGGTTGATTTCAGAGCTGGTGGTGCTGGAGAGTTCAATCTTCGACTTCTCGGCAGCTTCTTTGAGGCGCTGAAGGGCCATGGGGTCCTTGCTGAGGTCGAGTCCGCTGTTTTCGCTCTTGAACTCGTCCACGAGCCACTCGATGATGGCCTGGTCGAAGTCGTCCCCGCCCAAGTGCGTGTCGCCGTCGGTGGACAGCACTTCGAAGACACCGTCGCCAAGTTCGAGGATGCTCACGTCGTGCGTGCCACCACCCAAGTCGAACACCACAATTTTCTGATCGGTCGCCTTTTTGTCGAGGCCGTAAGCCAAGGCTGCGGCAGTCGGCTCGTTGATGATGCGCTTCACCTCGAGGCCGGCAATTTCTCCGGCTTCCTTGGTGGCTTGACGCTGGCTGTCGTTGAAGTACGCGGGAACGGTGATGACCGCGCCGGTGACTTCTTGGCCGAGGTACTCCTCCGCCGTGCGCTTCATCTTCTGAAGCGTCATGGCTGAAATCTCCTGAGGGGTGTACTGGCGGTCGTCGATTTGAACTCGGGGTGTGTTGTTGTCGCCCTTCACCACGTTGTACGCCACGCGGCCTGCTTCTTTCTCCACTTCGCTGAAGCTCGATCCCATGAAGCGCTTGATGCTGGAGATCGTCTTCGTGGGGTTGGTGATGGCCTGACGCTTTGCGGGTTCACCCACTTTGCGTTCGCCACCGTCGATGAAGGCCACCACAGAAGGAGTGGTGCGCTTGCCTTCGCTGTTGTTGATGACCACGGGTTCGTTTCCTTCCATCACTGCGACGCAGCTGTTGGTGGTCCCGAGGTCGATGCCAATGATTTTACTCATGTTGCAAGGGTTGATTGTGTTTTCGTTTGTTTGGCCCTCTTAGACCAAACCTGGTGCCAATCCCTTTCGCCCCGTGCCAAACTGACATCCTGTCAACGCCCGTCGAATTTTTATGACATCCGCGTCAAAAAACGGGGCAAAGCCTGACAGCCTGACCGGGCAGGTCCGGGAGCCCAGGCGTCAACCTGCATGTTCAACCTCACGCGGTCTCGGCCACCCACTCGGCCACTTCGCCAAGGTGCGCCGTCACGTGGAGCATCCGCGACCCGTACCAACTGAAGGCCTCTCCGTCCACAAGACGAAAGCGGGCTTCGGGATGCGCTGCGTGCAGTGCGGGAAGGTGCTTGGGCTGAAAGGGGAAGGGTTCGGAGGGCAGCAGCCACTGGCGCGCTGCGAGGGTTCCGCGCTCCGGGTCCTCCCCGGTGGTGGGGTAGCGGCTTTCCGTGCCGCCGTCGAGGGCGTTGCCGATGCCCCAATGACGCATGACGTCGTGGATGAACGTGTCGTGACCTGCCACCATCCAAGGAGAAGACCAAACCGCGTATCCCGCCTGCCCCACGATGGCCCGTGGTTCGCCCCACGCATCTCGAATGCGGTTCACCATGTCGCGGGCGTCCGCCGCGCGGTCCACGCGTTCGCCGAGTTGCAGCATGGCGGCCCATGCGTCCGGGACGGTGCGTACGTCGGTCAACAGCACGCCACCGGCCAAACCCTCCATCAAGGCCTCGACCTGCGTCTTGTCGTTCTCTTCACGGTTGGCCACCACGAGGTCGGGTTTCAAGGCGAGGACGTCTTGAACCTTGACGTTTTTGGTGCCACCGATTCGCGGCAACGTCCGAAACTTGGAGGCAGGGCGGACACAAAATTTGGTTTGCCCCACGACATCCACGTCGAGGTCATGCAGAAACTCCGTCCAACTCGGCACCAAAGAAACCACGCGCATGATGCGAAGGTAGTCCGCTACCTTTGTCGCATGAAGGCACCTGTACGTTTTGCCGTGGTGGGATGCGGTCACATTGGCAAGCGCCATGTGGCCATGATTCAGGGAGACGACCGCGCCGCGCTTGTGGCGGTGGTCGACCACGCCTGGGCAGAAGAGGGAGAAGTGTCTCCGCAGCCTTGGGCGCCAGAGGCTCGTGCCTTCGCCACGCTTTCAACGGCCCTTGCGTCCTTGGATGTGGATGTGGTCGCGGTGGCCACGCCCAATGGCAGCCACGTCGACCTCGCGTGCGAAGCGGTTGCCGCCGGTTGCCACGTGGTGGTGGAGAAGCCCATGGGACTGGATGTGGCGTCGGTGGAACGCTTGAAGCGCGACGCAGAGGCAAAGGGCGTGAGGGTGTTTGGGGTGATGCAAAACCGGTACGCCCCAGCCGCCCAATGGCTCAAGCAAACCCACGACGCCGGCGGGTTTGGCGAGGTGCTTCAAGTGCACGTGCAATGCCTGTGGAACCGGGACGGTCGCTACTACACCCCAGGGTCGTGGCGCGGCACCTTGGACCAAGATGGCGGCCCGTTGTTCACGCAATTCTCTCACTTCATCGACATCCTGATGTGGGTCTTTGGGCCCCTCGACGTGGCGGACGCGCACTTTGTGAATCAAACCCATCCTGACACCGCATTTGAGGATGGAGGGGTGGTGCGATTCCGACTCGAGCGCGGTGGGTGGGGCACCTTGACGTTCAGCACGTCTTCGCCGCACCGCAATTTTGAAAGCAGCATGACGGTGATGGGGCACAAAGGCACGGTACGCATCGGCGGACAATACATGGATCGCTTGGAGGAGTTCCAAATGCCCGACACCCCCAAGCCGACGTTGGCTCAGGCGCCACCGCCCAACGACTACGGCGGGTACACAGGGTCCGCGGCCAACCACCATCACGTGTACGACAATGTGGTTGGCGTGTTGTTGGACGGACATGCCGTGGCCACACCGGTGGAAGAGGGCCTTGCCGTGGTGGCGGCCATCGAAGCGATGCTCGACAAGGGGAGAGCTCAGAAGTGAGGAGAGGTCGTGGTCCAAGTGGACCACGTTTGCGGGAAACACCGCTTGAACCACCAAGGGGCATGGACCCAACGTCGCATGGGCACAGCACGTGCCCCAAACTCGGCATAGAACTGGTCCACGCCGGAATCCTGGCTGCCCCCAAAGTCAAAGGTGGTGCAGCCTCGTGCCCGGGCTTCATCCATGGCCGTGCGCAACATGGCCACGGACGCACGTCCCGAGACCTTGGATCGGATTTGGCCCCCGAAAGCGTAGACGCAGGTTTGGTCTGGAAGCACCACAAAGCCTCCTGACGCCACACAGTCACCCTCTTGGTTGTGGGCCAACACGGCAAAGGTCCAGGGTTGACCGGCCAAGCGATTCAGCAACGTCGACAGCTTGGTACCGTGATGCGCAAGGCCTTTGCGGGTTCGGGAAGCCAGGTGAAGCGCATGCACGTCTTGCCAGGCTTCACCATGTTCCGCGACGGTCACGGTCCCTCCGTCGCGCAGGAAACGTGCGGCCTGCTTTTGCCGGGATTTGCCGACACCCCAGTCCGTGTCTTCGGACCATGTGCTCTGCCGTGTGTGTCGCGTGACGTCTTGCCACCCGCGAGGTGCCTGAAGGTCCTCATGGGCGTGAGGGCCAAGGTCCAGCACGTGGAGCATCGACCGCAGGCCGGTACAGGAAGACATCAGGTTTTGCTGGGTGGTCAAATCGCCTTGAAGTCCCATATGCAAGGCCCAAGGCGGCGTGCACGTCAGAGAGAGCAAGCCTTTCAGGGTGGTGCGGGTGACACCCACAGCACATCCAGACGATGACAACATTTGGCCCTCTGCACCAAGCCATGCCTTAGAGGCAAAGCCCGCGTCGGGAGAGGAAGAAGAGGCGAGAGTCGACACCCGCAGTGGGGATCAGCCTCCGATGGAACGCTTGACCGCTTCGTATTCGCGCTCACCGCCGATGAACTCGTCACCGAGGGTGATGAATTCGCGCGCCGTGGCAGCATCGCCCATCTCGTCCAATTTCTCAATGGTCGTCACAAAGGCATATTGCAGCAAGTCGCGCTGTCCCTCAGTCAAGCCACGGGCTTGCTGGTCGAGGAGCAGGTTGCGCGCCGTTTCCCAAGACTTGTCCGCGTCGCGTCGGGCCTTGAGGGTCAAGAAGACCGTGCCGTACATCATCCAGGCTCCGGGGTCTTCTTTGTCGAGGGTGGTGAGGTACTTGTAGTACGACTTGGCCTTGGTGAATTTGCCGTTGTCCATTTCCGTCTCTGCGGCAATGATGGTCTCCTTGCGAAGGTCCTCGATATAGTCCTGCTCCTCAGGAACGTATTCCTGCTCCTTGTCTTTCTTGACAAACTTGCCCGCGTACTTCAATGCATTCTTGAGGGCCTTCATCTTGTCCACTTCGTACGATTCCCGCAAATCCGAGTCGTCGCTGTTGTGAATGGCGAGATAGGCCTTGGCCATGTAGAGGTAGGGGACGGGGTGCTTCTTTTGGTCGTCGTCCTCGGTGTAACGAATGGCCTTGAACAAGACCTTCTCGTATTTTCCGTCGACGTACCAAACGAGCAATTGGTTCAACTCGTCCTCTGTAATGAGGATGGGTTCTTCCTCTTCTTCCTCTCGGATTTGGGCCCAAGATTGGGGCGCAGCGCCAAGGGCAAGAATGAACAGCATGGCCGCAGAAGCGAACCAGGTGGAGCGTGTGAAGGACTGAATCATGGTTTCAAGTATTGCAGTGGTCTGAGGCACAAACCGTGCCGAAGATACAGGACGACGAAACAAGGACGCGCGGAGGACCCCAAATGTTGTTTGAACCGACGTCGCTTCGCGATGTTCCTTTGTGCAACATGACGCCTTCCGAAGTTCATCGCCTTCACGCGCCAGTCAAGGCGTGGTTCCAACAACAGGGTTGGACGCCTCAGGCGTTTCAGGAAGAGGTGTGGGAGGCGTTTGCCCAAGGCCAAAACGGCTTGCTCCAAGCCCCCACCGGCAGCGGAAAAACCTATGCTGCCATGGGGCACGTGCTGTCGGCGGCTGCAGCCTCAACGCGAAACTCGCGCGGGGTCAAGCTGGTGTGGGTGGCGCCCTTGCGGGCTTTGTCCGCAGACATCGCCGATGCGGCTCGGGCCATGGTTTTGGGCCTGGGGTTGGACTGGGAAGTGGGCACGCGAACGGGGGACACCTCGGCCAAAGAGAAGGCCAAGCAGCGCACAGCACTTCCAGACATTTTGATCACGACCCCCGAGTCCTTGCACATTTTGATCGCCCAAAAGGGCGGTGCAGACCGCCTGTCGAAGGCCCAGGCCGTGGTGGTTGACGAGTGGCATGAGCTGCTGGGGTCCAAGCGCGGTGTGCAAGTCGAATTGGCGGTGTCCTGGATGGCCCGACGCCACCCAGATCAGGATATGCGCGTGTGGGGCATCAGCGCCACCTTGGCCGAGCCCGAGCTTGCACTCGAGGCGTTGGTGGGTTCGACGAAGGGGGCGCTGATTCGTGCGGACATCCACAAGGACATCGAGGTCGAGAGCACCATGCCCCAGGCGTTTGCGAAGCTTCCATGGGCTGGGCACATCGGACTGCAGTTGCTCGACGAAGTGGCTGAGGTTGTGGCGGCTCATCAAAGCACCCTCATCTTCACGAACACCCGAAGGCAGGCCGAGGTGTGGTATCAGGCGCTGCTGGACCACAAACCGGAATGGGCAGGGCTCATGGCCATGCACCACGGCTCCATTGCCCGCGAACTCCGGGAATGGGTGGAGGATGCGCTCCACGACGGCCGGTTGCGCGCCGTCGTGTGCACGGCCTCGCTCGATTTGGGCGTGGACTTCCGACCGGTGGATGCGGTCGTGCAGGTGGGCGGCCCCAAGGGGGTGTCGCGGATGATTCAACGTGCGGGGCGCTGTGGCCACCGGCCCGGCGAGGTGAGCAAGGCCTTTTTCGTGCCCACCCACGGGTTGGAGTTGATCGAAGCCGTGGCCTTGCGCGAGGCCATTGCCCATGGAGAAATTGAACCCAAAACCCCGGTCATCCTGTGTTGGGATGTCTTGGTCCAATGGTTGTGCACGCTCTCGGTTGGAGATGGCTTTCAACCCGAGGAGGTTCGGTCGGTGTTGGCCCAAACCCATGCGTACGGCGAGATGGAGGAGGACGACTGGCGGCAGTGCCTCGATTTGATCTCCACGGGCGGTCCCTCGTTGCGGGCGTACACGGAGCACCGACGCGTGGATGTCGATGAGGAAGGCCTGTGGCGCATGCGCGACCGGACCAAGGCGCGTCGGCACCGCATGAGCATGGGGGCCATCGTCAGCGCGACCATGGTGGCGGTCCACCTCAAGGGACAGGGCTTGCTCGGACACGTCGAGGAGACGTTTGTGGCCTCCTTGAGCGAGGGGGACTCGTTTGTCTTTGCGGGCCACACGGTCGCGCTGGTGTCCTTCAAGGGCCTTGTGGCAAAGGTGCGCCGGTCCAAGTCTTCCACGGCGCGTACGCCGGCATGGATGGGCGGCAGGATGTCCCTGAGTTCGGAGTTGTCCCACAGGCTGCGTCTCGCCTGGGACCGTTTGGCCGACGCGGATGCGGCTTGGGAGCCGGAGTTGCAGCGGTTGGCACCCATGGTCCAAATCCAAGCGGAGCGCAGCACCATTCCCCGGGCCCACCAATTGCTCGTGGAGACGCTGGAAGATGGGGATGGCCATCATTTGTTCCTGTATCCCTTCGAAGGCCGAAAAGTCCACGAGGCCATGGCCATGCTCTTGGCGTATCGCTTGAGTCTGCTGACCCCCCAAACCTTCAATTGGGCCTGCAACGACGACGGCCTCGAACTCTTGTCCGACCAGCCCATTCCTTGGTCACGCGTGGAAGACGCAGACCTGTTGAGTCCAGCGCACTTGATGGACGATTTGTCCGCGGGCTTCAATGCATCCGAATTGGTTCGCCGCAAATTCAGGGATGTCGCGACCATTGCAGGGCTCGTGTTTCAGGGCTTTCCAGGCGCCACGGTCAAGGAGCGCCATTTGTTGACGTCCACCAACTTGTTGTTGCAGGTGTTCCAAGATCACGATCCTGACAACCTGCTGCTGCGTCAGGCGCAGGATGAAATGTTGGCGGACCAGCTTGAATTTGGCCGACTTCTTCAGTGGCTGCAGGGGATGTGCAACCGCGAGGTGGTGCATTGCGTCTTGGACAAACCGTCGCCTCTGGCGTTCCCCTTGTTCGTGGATCGATTGCGTGAACGCTTGTCGTCCGAAACCCTTGAAGATCGCCTGAAGCGAATGGCTTGGGCCTGATGTATTTTTGACCTCGTATGCAAGAATTGAAAACCTTTTCCCTGGGCGCAAAGACGTCTTCGTTGTGGCGCGTTGTGGGATTCGCGGTGATGATGGGGTGGGGCATTGTCGCTTCCGCCCAAGGCACGGTCAAAGGCTTTTTGAAGTCGGAGTCGTCTGGGGAAGCGGTGATGTTTGCCTCCGTGACGCTTGAAGGAACCACCTACGGGGTGTCCAGCGACGTGGAAGGGTATTACAGCTTGAGCCGAATCCCTGCCGGACAATACACCCTCGTGGTGACCAGTCTCGAGTACGAAACCGTGAAAGAGTCGGTTGAAATAAGAGATGGCAAGGTGTTGACGCGCAATCTGTTGCTCGCAACCAAGGTGGTGACGCTGGAAGGCGCAGAGGTGCGTGCCGATCGCGAGGAACAAACCACCCAAGTCCGAACTTCCGTGGAGACCATTCGCCCTGCGGACATCAAACGCATTCCGAGCTTCGGCGGGGCCCCTGATTTGGTGCAAGCGCTTCAAGTGCTGCCTGGGTTTGTCTCGACAGGGGACCAAGGCGGGCAGTTGTACATCCGCGGCGGATCTCCCATTCAAAACAAGGTGTTGCTCGACGGCATGCTCATCTACAACGCCTTCCACAGCATCGGCCTGTTCAGTGTGTTTGATTCGGACGCGCTTTCGAATGCCGACGTCTACACGGGCGCGTTTTCAGCCAAGTACGGCGGGCGCATCAGCAGCGTCATGGACATTCGCACCCGCGATGGCAACATGCGCCAAACCGAAGGCCGCGTGGGTGCCAGTCCATTTGGGGCCAAGTTGCTCGTGCACGGACCGCTTCGCAAGATGTCTGAGGACCGCTCCGGCGGCATCAGTTATTTGTTGAGCGTGAAGCACAGCTACCTCGAGCAAACCTCGCAGCTGTTTTACCCCTACATCGACGACGGACGGTTGCCCTTTGGGTTCACAGACGCGTTCGGAAAAATCACGTTTGGCGGGGGCGACGGTTCCAAGTTGAGTGTCTTTGGCTTCAACTTCAACGACAACGCGAGTGTCTTGGACGACAGCACAGGTGTGGACTTTGCAAACTACGGCTGGCGCAATGTCGGCGGCGGAGGAACTTTCACCGTGGTGCCCCCTGGAAGTTCCGTGCTCTTGAACGGCCACTTTGCCTTGAGCAACTACCGCATCAACTTCGACGAAGTGGGATCTCCAGACCGTTTCAGCGAGGTGCAGGGATTCAACTTTGGGCTTGACTTCAAGTACGTCTTGGGGGAAGATAACGTGGAGTACGGCATTGAGGTGGTCGGCATGCAGACCGACTTCCAAACCTTCAATTCGTTGCAGGTTGCCGTGGAGCAACAAGAAAACACCACGGAACTTGGAGGTTACGTGGACTACACCATCAAGCGTGGTCCCTGGATTGTGCAGCCCAGCTTGCGTCTGCAGTACTACAGTTCTTTGGCCCGTGCACGGATGGAGCCTCGCTTTGGCATCAAGTACAAGGCCAGTGAGCGGTTGCGCCTGAAGGCCGCAGGAGGGATGTACTCCCAAAACGTCATCTCGGCCAACTCAGACCGCGACATTGTCAACCTGTTCTACGGCTTCTTGGCGGGACCCCAAAACTTGCAGGACGACATCCAGCTTCCCAATGGCGAGGAGCGCGAAATTGTGCACAGCTTGCAGACCGCCAACCACGCCGTGGCTGGCTTTGAGTTCGACCTGACGGAACGGTTGAACATCAACACCGAGGGCTACATCAAGCACTTCACCCAACTGACCAACTTCAACCGGAACAAGCTCTTCCCCGACAACACCACCTACGCCGACGAGCCCGATGCCTTCAAGAAGGATTTCATCGTGGAGACGGGACGTGCAGTGGGGGCAGATGTCGTGGTCAAATACGAGGAGCGCGAGACCTACTTGTGGTTCGTCTATGGGTTGGGAGACGTCGACCGTTGGGACGGTTTCCGTTGGTACGACCCGGTGTTTGACCGCCGTCACAACGTCAACTTGGTGGCCAGCCAAGGCTTCGGCAACGGCGCGTGGTTGGTGTCTGCCCGATGGAATTTGGGGTCGGGATTGCCGTTCACCCAAAGCCAAGGCTACTACCAAGCCCCTGGCACGGGAGGGGGCATTGATGGCGATTACCTCACGTCCAATCCTGGCGACATCAGCATTTACCTCGCTGGCCTCAACGAAGGCCGGTTGCCCGCCTACCATCGCTTGGACCTCAACGTGAAGCGCACTTGGAAGGAAGTGGGCGGAGGTGAACTCGAGTTTTCTGCAGGTGTGACCAATGTCTACAGCAGGGAGAACGTCTTTTACATCAACCGAATCACAGGCCAGCGCAAAAACCAGCTGCCTTTCTTGCCCTCGGTGGGCTTGGATTGGTCCTTCTGATCAGGAGGCCTCAATCAACTTTGCGGCTTGACCCAGGGCCTCCTCGGTCACATTGTCTCCGCTCAGCATGGTGGCCACGGCAAACCTCCGGGGTTCGCCCTCCAGCGCGCAAACATTCACATAGGTCGACGCCCCGTCCGTGGTCTTGCTGACCTCCCAATGATGCTGGGCTTGGGCAGCGACCTGCGGCAAATGCGTGACGGCCAACACCTGCTGGGTGTCAGCCGCCATGGCAATGTGCTTCATGGCGCGCCCCATGTGTGCGGCCACTTCACCGCTCACCCCGGTGTCAATTTCGTCCAGCACGACCACTGGCGTGGATTGGATGCCTGCCATCACGGATTTGAGCGCAAGCATGAACCTTGCACGCTCACCGCCACTAGCCACTTTCACCAAAGGCAGGAGTGGCGATCCAGGGTTTGTGGTGAACCAGATTTCAGGATCGTCCATGCCCAAGGCGTCTGCCTCGCACGGGGGGAACTTCCAGGCCATGTCGGCGTGGGGCATCTTCAATTGACCCAGCAAAGGGAGGACGTCTTCGACAAGTCTTTGGCCAGCCTCTGTCCGGTGCGCCGTCAGTGCGGTGCCGGCCTCGTGAAGGTCTTTGCGGCACTGGGCCTCACGTGTCAGTGCCTCCTGATGGGCTTCTTCCAACCCTTGCAGGGAATGCACTTGTTCCGTCAATCGTTGCAGGAGTTCGGAGAGGGCTTCAGGGCGGTCGACTTGATGCTTTCTCATGGCGCGCATGAACGCGTCGTGTTGCGCTTCCAATTGCGTGAGTCTTGCGGGGTCGGGCTGCTTCTGTTCCACCAAGTCGTGCAGCGTGCTGGCGAGGTCGGCCAATTCGATGCGAACACTCGCGAGGCGTCCAAGGGTCTCGTCGACCTCGGCGTCCACACCCTCCAGACTGGACAAGGCGCGACGCGCCGATTCCACATGCGTCAAGGCACCTGTGTCCTCGGCGTCGCATGCCAGGGCTGCAAGCTGAAGGCCTTCATGGAGCGCAGAGGCGTGCTGCAATGAGTTCAATTCCGCCTGCAATCCTTCCCAATCGATGTCCTCAGGGCGCAGCGCCTGAAGCTCACGGATTTGGTGGGTGAGGTAATCCACGTCGCCCGACGGCGCGCGCATCAGGGCCTCCAGTTTCTGAAGGGCATCCTTGGCTTCACGCCACACGGCATAGGCCTTGTCGTAAGCGTCTTTGACGGACGTGTGGTTGCCGGCCAGGTCGAGCACACGCACCAGAGCGGGACGCTCCAGGGAGGCGCCCAGGTCGTCCTGGCGGTGGATGTGGACCAAGTGCGATCCCAGGTCTTTGAGTTGGCCCACCGCCGCTTGGGCGTCGTTGATGAACACCCTTGAGCGTCCGTTTCGAAGCACCTCCCTGCGCACGGAGATGGATCGAGCCAGGGGCAAATCCGCGTCCCTAAGCCAGTCTTCAAGTTGGGGCGCAACAAATTCACCCTCGATGATGGCGCGGTCGCCGTGAAGCCCCACGCCAGACGTGTCTGCCCGGTCGCCGAGCAACAGACCAATGGCGCCGAGAAGAATGCTTTTGCCCGACCCTGTCTCGCCAGTGAACACATGGAATCCCTCTTCGAGGGTCATCTCCACCTCGTGGATCAGGGCGTGATTTTGGATGCGAATGCGACGAAGCATCACCCCAAACGTTCGTCGTAAGACTGGATGTTTCCGGGATCGAGTTGCTTCAAGATGGGCAGCAACCGCGTGCGTTCTGCATCCGGAGCTGGACCAAACACGTTGATGATTTCGTCGCTTTTCGCGAGGAAGAACACCTGGATGTTGTAGGATCCCGGACGAATGCGGTTGGTGGATCGCATGTCAATCAAGGCTTCCGCCATGGTCAGTCGCGCGCCTTCCACATCTTGGTAGAGGACATCCAGTCCCTTGCGGTGGTAGTTGTACAGGCACGTGCGGACGGGGCGGAAGGTTTGGCTCAAGTGGTTCTCTACAAGCCAGTAGCGATTCTGTTTTCCTTGGGACGCCTTCCAGCCGCGCTCGCCGGCGTTTTGGGCGTTGGCCACGATGGTTTGGGCTTGAAGGAAGAACGGCGTGCCACCCTCCAAGGCAAAGGTGTCGTAGTCCATGCCCAACACCATGTAGGCGTAATAGGCAAGGAGGGAAGAGAGGTTGTCTCGGTGCTGCCCCGGATTGAAGAGGATGTTGCTGTTGTCCAGCCATTCAAACTGGATGTCGCCGTCGTTGACGAGCATCACGGCCGTGTTGTAATCGGAATTGAAGACAGGGCGCGAGCTCTGAACTTGCATGCTGCCCTTAAACACGGTCGAGCCAATCGCTTCGTTGATGGTGAGCTGCAGCGTGCACTCGATGCGCTCTTCAAAATCGAAGTTGTCCTCGGTCCAGCGGCGGCCGTTCATGAACTCCCGAATGGCGTCCTCAAGCGCGTCAAAGCGCGAGGCGTCCACGTTGCTGATTTGGGGTGCAATGACCGTGACGTTGCAATTGAGCTCCTGGGCATAAGTCAGCAAGGAAGCGGCGCCCAACATCAGTGCCAAGAAGGCATGAGGGATGCAACGCAAGAGAATCGAACGGTTTGCGGATCGAGATGGGTGGGTCATGGGTTCAGAGTTGTCCTCCAAAGCTCAACGAGATCGCACGCGACATCGTATTTGGATTTCAACTCAAAACTAACGCTTTTCCCACCTTGGAAGAGCACACTGACTTTGTTTGTGTCGTGCCCAAATCCAGCGCCGTCGTCTTTCAAGCTGTTCAACACGATGGCGTCGAGGTTCTTGCGTTCCAGCTTGCCTTGTGCGCTGGCTTGCCCATCGTCGCTCTCGAGCGCGAAGCCAATGAGGGTTTGATGGGGCTGCTTGGAGCGTCCCATGGTCGCAAGGATGTCGGGGTTCTCGGCCAACACCACGGCCTCCGGCATGTCGCCGCGATGCCATTTCCCGGAGGTGGTCTCGGCAGGCTTGAAATCAGAGACGGCCGCACAGGCCACGCCCCAATCCATGTCCTTCCACCGGGCTTGCACAGCCTCGTTCATTTCCTCGGCGGTTTGGACGTCGATGCGCTCGTGCACACGCAAGGGCGTTTCAAGGGAGACGGGGCCGGCGACAAGGGTCACCTCCGCACCTCGGGCTGCGAGAACCTCGGCCAAGGCGAATCCCATTTTCCCGGAGCTGCGGTTGCCGAGGAATCGGACGGCATCCAAGGGTTCATGGGTCGGGCCTGCGGTCAGGATGACGCGCTTTCCCCGCCACGGAAGGTCCGCGGCAAAACGTCGTGCCAAGTGGTCGGCGATGTCTTCGGGCTCGGCCATTCTGCCTTTGCCCACCAGCCCGCTGGCCAGGGGGCCGGTGCCCGGGTCGATGATGTCCACACCGCGTTCGGCGAGCGTTTTCAGATTGGACTGGGTGGAGGCATGCGTGAACATGTCCAAATCCATGGCGGGTGCCACAGCCACGGGGCAGCGCGCACTCAGCAGAACCGCTTGAAGCAAGTTGTCGCACTGTCCGTGCACCATCGCGGCCAAGGTGTTGGCCGTGGCAGGTGCGATGAGAATCAGGTCCCCCCAAATGCCAAGTTCGACATGGTTGGTCCACACCCCGGCATGCTCGTCCTCCGTGAAGTCGGAGTGCACGGGGTTGTCCACCAGCGTGGCCAGGGTGAGGGGCGTGATGAATTCGGTGGCACCTGGCGTCATCACCACGCGCACTTCGGCGCCACGCCGACGCAATTCGCGCGCAAGGGTCGCCGATTTGTACGCAGCAATGCTTCCGGTGATGCCAAGCACAATGCGGCGACCGGTCAACATGTTCTCAGAAGAAGGGGAGGCCAAAGGCATGGCCGTTGGAATTAGGCTTCAGCTTCCGCGTCGTCCTGCTCCTCATCGCTGTTCGCGATGTGCAAGGACTCGTCCTGGAGTTCCTTGATGGCAATGCTGTGAGGCTTGGGAAGGCGCTCGTAAAACTTCGAGATCTCAATCTGCTCGCGGTTCTCGAACACTTCCTCCAAAGAGTCGGTGGGGATGACGAACTCTTCGAGCTTTTCAGAAAGCTCTTTCCGCAAACTCAAAGCCACCTGGTTGCTGCGCTTGGACAACGCCACAATGGTTTCAAAGATGTTCCCAGTGCCGTGCGTTTCCAGGTCGTGGATGTTGCGCGTCTCAGTGGTGCGTTCAGCTTTGATGCTCTTGAAGTTGGTGCTCATGCCTCAACGGTTTGCGGGGTTCGTGGTAGGATCCGATTCCAGTTCTGCAATGGCTTGGACGGAACTGTCAAACAGTCGACGGGCCTCATCCATGCGCGCGCTTTCCGGGAAACGGGATGCAAAGGTATGAAAAGCCTGAATAGCATCGTTGTATCGCTCCAACTTCCTGCGGTTGGTGCTTTGCGCGGCGTAGCGATGGTGGCTGTCGATGATCAAAAACTGCAACTCCTCTTGGTAGGGCGAGCCGGGATAGTCTTCAATCGCATGGGCCATGGCGATGGTGGCGCTCTTGTAATTGCCAGTCTTGTGATACAGCCGCGCATTTTCGAAGGCCTTGACCTCGAGTTTTCCGCGCAGGCCCTCAATCATGTTTTGGGTGCTGTCCCGCAGTGCGCTGGCAGGGTAGCGATCCATGAACAACTGCAACTCGTCGATGGCCGTTCGCGTGTCGGTTTGGTCAAGGCTCGATTCAGGAGACAAGTAATACGAGCACAGGGCAGCGCGGAACATGGCCTTTTCGACACGCGCGTCGTTGGGAAACGTCTTGACGAAAGACTGGAAGTAGTAGCGACTCAGGTAAAAGTCGTTGATGCAGTCGTGGGTCAATGCACGGTTCCAGTGGACGTCTGGGGCGCGCTCGGTGCCGCGCGTGAGCCGCATGAGTTCGTCGTACAAGGGGAGGGCCCGGAAGCAGTTGCCAGAATCCAAGGCCGCTTCGGCGTAGCTCAGCTTCTCCTCCAAGTTGCCTGACTTGAGCATTTTGTTGTAGTCCGAGCACTGGGCCAACAAGGAGACCAAAAAGGCACCAAAGGCCACGGACCAGAGGGAGGGAAACTTCATAGGCGTCGAAATTACGAAGCATGCACGGACGCTTGGTGAAAAGTGTGTGAACATCTCCCTCGTGCCCATGGACGTGCGGCATAGCTTTGGGGTTTGTACATTCGCACCTTCTAAATCTCTGATTTTTGGACATTTTTGATCGAATCCGTCAGGAGCGTGGACCCCTTGGTCAGCACGCCCGCGACAGCCACGGTTACTTCACCTTCCCCAAGTTGGAAGGCGAAATAAGCAACCGCATGACCTTCCGAGGAAAAGAGCTTCTTGTGTGGAGCATCAACAACTACCTCGGTCTTGCCAACCACCCAGAAATTCGCAAAGTCGATGCAGAAGCAGCGGCGGAGTGGGGCATGGGCTACCCCATGGGAGCTCGCATGATGTCTGGCCAAACCTCGCAGCACGAGGCCCTCGAACAGGAACTCGCCGACTTCATGCAGAAGGAGGATGCGTTCTTGCTCAACTTCGGCTACCAGGGATGCCAATCCGCCATTGAGGCGCTGGTGTCTCGCCACGACGTCATTGTGTACGACAGCGAGTCTCACGCGTGCATGGTGGACGGCGTTCGTTTGCACCAAGGCAAGCGCTTTGTGTTCCAGCACAACGACATGGAGAGCTTCGAAAAGCAGCTCGTGCGTGCCAAGAACTTGACAGACCAAACCGGCGGCGGCATCCTCGTCGTCACGGAGGGCGTCTTCGGCATGGCCGGAGACCAAGGCAAGCTCGCGGAGATTTGCAAGTACAAGGACGAATACAAGTTCCGCCTCTTCGTCGACGACGCCCACGGCTTCGGCACGGTGGGAGAGAACGGACGCGGCGCAGGCGACCACCAAGGTTGCCACGACCAAATCGACGTCTACTTCGGCACCTTCGCCAAGGCGATGGCCACCATTGGGGCATTTGTGGCCGGGGACGAAGACGTGATTGAGTTCCTCCGCTACAACATGCGCTCTCAGACGTTTGCCAAGTCGTTGCCGATGCCCCTCGTGGTCGGTGCGCGCAAGCGTCTCGAAATGTTGCGCAGCCAGCCCGAGCACAAGGAAAACTTGTGGAAGGTGGCCACGGCGTTGCAAGAGGGGCTTCGCGCCGAAGGGTTTGACCTCGGCGTGACCAACTCCTGCGTGACCCCCGTGTTCTTGCACGGCGGCCTCGGTGAAGCGACCAACCTCACGCTCGACTTGCGTGAGAACTACGGCATCTTCTGTTCGATCGTGGTGTACCCGGTGGTCCCCAAGGACACGATCATGCTCCGCTTGATCCCCACGGCCATCCACACGTTGGAAGACGTGAAATACACCATCGAGACCTTCACGAAAGTCAAGGACAAGCTGTTCGCCGGAGAGTACAAGAGCGAGAAGATCGCCTCTTGGGCATGACGCGCTGATGCGGGTCTTTCTCGAGTTGGCGTACGACGGCACCCGGTACCACGGGTGGCAACGACAGCCTCAATCCATCACCGTTCAAGAGGTGTTGGAGGACACATTGGCCCGCCTCTTTGGCGGGCCTTGTCCTGTCATGGGGTGTGGTCGCACCGATGCGGGGGTGCACGCCAAATATTTTGTGGCCCATGCCCAATTGCCAGACGAAGCGCTGGGTGGACGCGTGTCTTCGTGGGAGGAGGCCGTCCTGAAACTCAACGGCATGCTTCCGCCCGACGTCGGAATCGCAGCCATTCATACGGTGGGTGAAAAAGCGCATGCGCGCTTTGACGCGGTGGAACGCGGCTACACCTACCTGATTCACAACGCCAAAGACCCCTTCCTCGAGGGCCGATCCACCCGCGTGTACGGCGACCTTGATGTTGCCGCCATGCAAGAGGCCAGTGCGCATTTGGTGAGGAAAGACGATTTCGCCTCGTTTTGCAAGGCGGGATCGGACCAGGGCACCACGATCTGTGACGTGCGCGAAGCGCGTTGGGAGGTGTTGGGGCCGCATCGTTGGGCCTTTCACATCACAGCCGACCGCTTTCTGCGCAACATGGTCAGGGCCACGGTGGGAACGCTCATCGAAGTGGGCAAGGGGAAGCGGCACCCTGAGGACATCCTTGAGGTGCTTGCCGCCAAGGACCGAAGCGCAGCCGGGAAAAGCGTCTTGGGCTGTGGGCTGTACCTGACCAGGGTGACCTACCCTGGAGAGGTCTTCACGCCTGTGGGCACGCAGTATCTTTGACCCATGTCGTCCGTGGACTCCTCTTCCAAGGCAGGAAAGATTTTTGACGTCGATACGGTTCGGGTGATTCTCGCCCAAGTGGGGCCGTACCGCAGGCGCTTCGCGTGGACGGGTGCCATGGTCATTTTGCTGTCGAGTTTGGTGTGGATCCGGCCAGCGTTGATTCGTCAAGCGGTGGATGTGCACATTGCCACGGGTGACCTCGAAGGCTTGCTGCGCGTGTTCTTGATGGTGGTGGGCGTGCTTGTGGTGGAAGCCTTGGTGCAATACCGCGTGACGTACCTGGCCAATTGGGTGGCGCAGAGTGTGAGCTTGGACCTGCGCGCGAAGTTGTACCGGCACGTCTCTCGCTTTCGGTTGAAGTACTTCGACCAAACCCCCGTGGGTGCCCTTGTGACCCGTCACGTCAGTGACATCGATGGTGTGGCGGGCGTGTTTAGCAATGGCATCCTCAATGCGGTGGGGGATTTGTTGGCGCTGTTCGTGGTCATTGGCGCCATGCTCTACATCGATTGGAGTTTGACCTTGGTGGTGCTCCTTCCCATTCCAGTGTTGTTGGTGGCCACACGCATTTTTCAAAAGCACATCAAGGGCGCGTTTGTGGATGTGCGCAACCAGGTGGCCAAAATCAATGAGTTCGTCCAAGAGCATGTGACGGGTATGCACATTGTCCAGGCCTTCAATCGGGAGCGGGTCGAGGCCGAGGCCTTTGCAGACATCAACCGCGCACACCGGGAGGCGAACATTCGCTCCATATGGGCCTTCAGTGTGTTCTTTCCTGTAGTAGAGATGCTCAGTGCCACAAGCGTGGGGCTTCTGCTTTGGCTGGGCATTGGCCATGTCGTCCATGGCGGCTTGACCTTGGGGGTGGTCCTTCAGTTCATCTTGTACGTCTTCATGCTTTACCGCCCCATTCGGCAGCTCGCCGACCGGTTCAACGTGTTGCAAATGGGCATCGTGAATGCGGACCGCGTGTTCAAGTTGCTCGACCGGGACGACAGCATTCCGGAACCCACGTCGCCCCAGGAGCCTTCGTGGCAGGGAGAGATTGCGTTCGAGGATGTGTGGTTCGCCTACGTAGACAAGGAAGATGGAACCCCGGATTGGGTGCTGCGCGGCGTGTCCTTTGTCGTGAATCCTGGTGAGCGCGTGGCCTTTGTCGGGGCCACAGGAGCCGGCAAGAGTTCCATCGTCAATTTGATCTCCCGCTTTTACGAATTCCAAAAGGGACGAATCACCATCGATGGCGTGGACATCCGCGACATCCCGGTGGACGTGTTGCGCAGCCGAATTGGTGTGGTGCTGCAAGACGTGTTTTTGTTCAGCGGCTCGTTGCGTGAAAATGTGAGGTTGCACGACCAGGACATCACCGACGACCAAATTTGGGAGGCCATCCGTGTGGTAGGCGCCGAACGTTTCGTGGAGCGTTTGCCCGAAGGGTTGGACCACGACGTCCGGGAACGGGGAGCCACGCTCAGCGTGGGGCAGCGCCAGTTGATTGCTTTTGTGAGGGCGTACTTGAGCAATCCCCACATCCTCATCCTCGATGAGGCGACGTCAAGCATCGACAGCGAGAGCGAGCAGTGGATCCAACGGGCCACAGAAGCCCTGACTTCAGGACGAACGTCGTTGTTGGTCGCCCACCGGTTGAACACCGTGCGCGACGCCGATCGCATCGTTGTGCTGCACCAAGGGGAAATTGTGGAGCAAGGCACCCACGAAGAACTCGTGGCGTTGGGCAACGTGTACCACGGGCTGTTTGAGATGCAGTTTCAAGCCCTGGGTTGAAAACACGAGCGTCCAGCGTTTAGAACAGGTAGACCAAGGGGATGCGTCGCGTATTCAGTTCTTCGTGCGCAGCAATCACGGCAGCGCCGAAGTAGGAACCGAGCTTGTAACGGTAGTGCTGTTTGAAACGCTTCGGAGTCATGCCTCCTTCAGTTGTATGCATGCGGTGCTGAAGGTTTTCAACGTTGCCAATCAGGCGGCGCAAGGATTCACGCACCTTGCGACGACGCATGATCTTATCCTGATTCAAAAGGGCCTTGAGGGGGGCAAGGTCATACGCGGCGATGGCATTCATCATCTTTTGCGTCTCCAGGGGATCACGCTTGGCTTTGGCCCAAAGCTCCAACTCTTGATTGCGGAAGTTTGAAAGCGTGGCATACAACAGAATCACGTGTTTCGTTGTGGCGTCTTTGCGCTGTCTGCCCTTGGCATAGGCCTCTGAAACAAGCTTGTACGACTCAAGGATAGAACTCTTGTGTTCGTTGAGCAGATAAAAGAAATCTCCGGCTGTCATGGTAGTAGGGTTCTGTCCCTACTACGAGGAAAAAGTTGGAAGGGTTACGTCCAGGACGTGGATTTTTTGAATCCAGTGGCGGTGAGCCACGCCACGCGGGTGCCTTTTTGGTTTTGGACTTCCACGTCGACATGCACGATGCGGCCTCCTTCCGCACGCAGGATGGCTTCAGCGTGGAGCGTGTCGCCCAGCATGACTGGGGCCAAATGTTGGATGGTGCTCGTGACGCTGACAGCATGCCGCCCTTGGGCGTTCACCGCAAAGGCGAGGGTGCTGTCGGCGAGGGCATAGGTGATGGCGCCATGGGCGATTCCAAACCCGTTGACCATGTCTTCTCGCACCTCGAGGCTGCATCGGCACACGCCTGGCGCACTCTCCAAAACCTCAATGCCCAGCCATTGACTCATGGTGTCTGCGGCCATCATGCGTTCGACGATGGGGTGCATGTTGGAATCACTCATGAAGGAAAGATAGGGTCAGATGCACTTGAAGTGCTCGAAGGGTTCGAGGCACGCGTTGCATTTGAAGTGGGCCTTGCACGCCGTGCTTCCAAAGGCAGACACCATCAAGGTGTCCTTGGATTTGCAGCGGGGGCACGGGATGACCTTGCCTTGGCCTGTTAGGAAGGCACGGTCTGCGCTTTGGCCTTCAGGCGGAGCAATGCCGTGCGCTCGCATCTTCTCGTAGGCAGAGGGCAAAATCCAATCGGTGGTCCATGCTGGGCTCAACACGACCTCCACATGGGCTTCAGGCTCCACGGCTTTGACTGCATTTTCGACGTCTTCAGAAATGACATCCGTGGCAGGGCAGCCCGAGTAGGTGGGGGTAAGGGACACCACGATTTGGTTGTTCCGCATTGTGACCCCGCGAACCATGCCCATTTCTTCCACGGTGAGGTAGGGCAACTCCGGGTCGTGGACCGTTCGGACCATGGTCCACACGCGTTCGATGCGCTGCGCGTCGGTCACCAGGTCGCGTCGGGATAGGTGCGAGGCAAAACTTGCATTTCCGCCAGCATGTAACTCAAGTGCTCGCTGTGGATGCCTTGCTTGCCTCCTCGCTGCATCCACCCATCCTCGGGCCGGGTCAAGGTCGCTTGCGCCAAACAGGCTTCCACGCTTGCATTCCAAGCCTTCCGCATCACTTCGAGGTCGGGAAGAAGTCCTGCTTCAGCACCAGCTGCATCCACTTCGTCTGCGTTGAAGAACTCCCCGGTGTAGCTCCACAAGTGGTCGATGCTTGCTTGGACCTTCTCATGACTTTCTGTCGTCCCGTCTCCGAGTCGAACGATCCATTGTGCGGCGTGTTCCCAGTGGTACTGAAGCTCCTTCACGGCTTTGGCGGCAATGCCTGCGACCTCGGCGTCGACCAATTGACGCGAGAGAAAGGCATAGCGCTCCAGCGCAAACGCGCTGAAGAAGAACTGACGCACGATGGTGTCCCCAAAATGGCCATTGGGCTGTTCGAGGAGGAGGTGATTTTGAAACTCCTTGTCGGTGCGGAAAAAGGCGAGTTGATCTTCGTCACGCCCTTGGTCCTCGCGCGAACTGGCGAGCGTGTAGAAATTCCGTGCTTGCCCAATCAAATCGAGCGCGGTGTTGGACAAGGCGATGTCTTCTTCTAAGATGGGCCCGTGTCCGCACCAAGCGGACAAACGCTGGCCCAACACAAGGGCGTCATCTCCGAGGCGGAGGATGATTTGGAGGTGTTGTCCTTCCGTCATGCTCACATGTTGTTGACCTCGTCGGGCAACTTGTAGAAGGTGGGGTGACGGTACACCTTGTCGTTGGCAGGGTCAAACATGACTTCCTTGTCGTCGGGGCTGGACGCGGTGATGGCCTCTGCAGGCACCACCCAAATGCTCACGCCCTCCTGCCTGCGGGTGTAGACGTCGCGGGCGTTTTGGATGGCCATTTCGGCGTCTGCGGCATGCAGGGAGCCGGAATGCTTGTGCCCCAAACCTTGGCGGCTCCGAATGAAGACCTCCCAGAGGGGCCATTCATGTTGCTTCGAGCTCATGCGGCGTGGGTTGTGGCGTCGGCTTTCTTCGCCTTTTGCTTTTGGGCGTAGGCATTGGCAGCTTCACGCACCCAGGCTCCATCTTCGTGGGCCTTCACACGGGCCGCGAGACGTTCCTTGTTGCATGGGCCATTGCCCTTGATGACGTTATAGAATTCTTCCCACTGGATGTCCCCAAAATCGTAGTGTCCACGCGCCTCATTCCACTTCAAATCGGGATCTGGAATGGTGAGTCCAAGCAACTCGGCTTGGGGCACGGTCATGTCCACAAAGCGCTGACGGAGCTCGTCGTTCGAGAATCGCTTGATGTTCCACTTCATGCTTTGGGCAGAGTGGGGGGAGTCCGCATCGTTGGGCCCAAACATCATCAACGACGGCCACCACCAGCGGTTCAGCGCGTCTTGCGCCATGGCCTTTTGTTCTGGTGTGCCCTGCGCGAGGTTGAGCATCACCTGGAAGCCTTGGCGCTGATGGAAACTCTCTTCCTTGCAAACACGCACCATGGCACGTGCATAGGGGCCGTAGCTGCACTTGCACAGAGGGACTTGGTTCATGATGGCTGCGCCGTCCACCAACCAGCCCACGGCACCCATGTCCGCCCATGTCAGGGTGGGGTAGTTGAAGATGGAGCTGTACTTGGCTTTGCCGGTGTGGAGGTCGTCCAGCATTTGGTCGCGGGTCACGCCCAACGTCTCTGCTGCGGAGTAGAGGTACAAACCGTGCCCGGCTTCGTCCTGCACCTTCGCAAGAAGAATCGCTTTCCGCTTCAAAGAAGGCGCGCGCGAAATCCAGTTGCCCTCGGGGAGCATGCCCACGATTTCGCTGTGAGCGTGTTGGCTGATCTGCCGAATCAACGTCTTGCGATAAGCGTCGGGCATCCAGTCTTTGGGCTCGATTTTCTTCTCCTCCGCCACGTAGGCGTCAAAGCGTGCTTCCAGGTTCATTTCTACAGGACTCATGCGCGCGATTTTCCTCAAAATTAGCAAGACTGCCGCCTGTTGCACTTGGTGACAATCACAATGTGCTCAAACCCAGGTGTGGACTACTTTCGCACCCATGGCAACATTCCACCCTCTTCGCGTCGCTGAGGTCGCCCGAGAAACCTCGGATTCTGTCGTTGTTTCCTTCGAAGTTCCCTCGGAATTGACCGAGGCGTTTTCGTTCGAGGCAGGCCAGTACTTGACTCTCCGAACAACCATCGATGGGGAAGATGTGCGACGCAGCTATTCGTTGTGCTCCGCACCTCGCGATGGCAAGTGGCAAGTTGGCATCAAGAAGGTGCCCGGAGGCAAGTTTTCGACGTTCGCCAACGATGTGCTCCAGGCCGGGACGGAGATGGATGTCATGGATCCTCAGGGCCGGTTCTTGCTGAAAGAAGGCGCTGGGTTGCACCATCTCGGCATGGCTGCGGGTTCGGGCATTACGCCCATCCTGAGCCAAATCAAGCAAGTCCTTTCTGAAGACGCATCCGCGACCTACACGCTGTTCTACAGCAACAAGACTGCGGCAAGCACCATGTTCCGCGAGGAGCTTCAGGACCTGAAGGACCGCTTCCTCGATCGCCTCCGCGTGTTCTACTTGCTGACCCGCGAGCCCGTAGATGCAGATCTGTTGTCGGGACGATTGGACCAAGCGCGTTGCAAAGGCTTGCTCGAAACGTTCTGCCAAGGCAGGTCGCTTGACGCGGCGTACCTCTGTGGCCCCGAGGCCATGATCATGAGTTGCAAGGATGCGTTGGTTGAAGCGGGCATGGCAGAGGGAGATGTGAAATTTGAACTGTTCACGTCAGCGGGAGCTGCAAAGCCCAAGGCAAAAGTTGTGGAGACCTCCAACGCCAATACCGTGCCCATGCAAGTGGTGTTGGATGGGGTGACCACCTCCATTGAGTTGGACAAGGACAAAAACATGCTCGATGCCGCACTCGATGCCGGATTGGATGCACCATACAGCTGCCTCGGTGGCGTGTGCTGCACTTGCCGCGCCAAGATGGTGGAGGGCAAGGCTTCGATGAATGTCAACTACGCGCTGGAGCCCGGAGAGGTGGAGCGAGGATATGTGTTGGCATGCCAAGCCCACGTGGAAGGCGAGGGGGCGGTGGTGCTGGACTTTGACCAGCAATGATGCGTTGAAGATGCGTTTTTGACTTCAGAAGCGACATGCCAATCTGAAGGGTCAGGCGCGTTCAGAGAGTTCCAACCAACGCATTTCTGCGAGGTCAATCTGTTCGGAGAGGTGGCCCAATTCTTCGCCAAGAGATTGCATCTTCTGATGGTCTGATTCCGCCAAGAGGGCAGCCTGCAATTCATCTCGCCGAGATTCAAGTTGGGGCAGGTCTTTTTCGAGCGTGTCGAATTCGAGGCGCTCTTTGTAGCTCAGTCGGGCAGAATAGTCCCCCTTGATTTCCACGGCTTCGGGCGCGGGGGTTTCGCGTTTGGAGGCCGCTTGGGCGGCGTGGGCGCGCTTGGCTTCTTCACTGCGCATGGCGCGGTACTGGGAATAGTTGCCGGGGTAGTCGCGCACCGAGGTTTGGCCATCCTCTCCAAGCACCCAAACGTGGTCCACCAACTTGTCCATGAAATAGCGGTCGTGGGACACGACGACGAGGCAGCCTGAAAAATCCATCAAGAACTCTTCGAGCACGGAGAGGGTGAAGATGTCGAGGTCGTTGGTGGGCTCGTCAAGGACCAAGAAGTTGGGGTTGCGCATCAAAATGCGGAGCAGGTGCAGGCGCTTCCGCTCTCCGCCACTGAGCAGGCGAATGAATTGATGGTGCATGGCATGCGGGAACAGGAAGCGTTCTAGCAATTGGGCGGCCGTGAGTTTGGCACCGCCTTTCAGAGGGATCCAGTCGGCAATGTCTCGGACGGCGTCGATGACCTTCCAGTCTTCGTTGAAGTGGCCGCCTTCCTGCGCGTAATGCCCAAACACCACCGTCTCGCCCACCACGACCTTGCCCGCATCCGGTTCGTCGATTCCCAAAATCAATTGCAGGAGGGAGGACTTGCCGGTGCCGTTCTGGCCCACAAGCCCGATGCGTTCACCGCGTTTGAAATGGTGGGTCAAGCCTTGGAACAAAACGCGTTCATCGAAGGCCCGTTTCACCTTGTGGAGTTCCACAATTTTGCTGCCCAACCGTTCGGGGATGACGGTGATGTGCATGGGGTCCTCCTGAATCCGCTTGGCGGCCTCGGCTTTGATGTCCTTGAATCGATCGAGGCGACTCTTGCTTTTGGTGGTCCTTGCAGAGGGGGTGGCGCGCACCCATTCGAGTTCGCGCTTCATGTGGCTTTGGGCGCGCTCTTGCACGGCCTGTGCATTGGCCCTGCGCTCCGCCCGCTTTTCCAAGAAGTAACTGAAGTTCCCTTGGTAACTGTGAAGGGTCATTCCGTCGAGTTCGAGGATGCGGTCGCACACGTTCTCCAGGAAGTAGCGGTCGTGGGTCACCATGAGTAGGGTGGTCCCCATCGAGGCCAGTCGTGCTTCCAGCCATGCGATCATGTCCAGGTCGAGGTGGTTGGTGGGCTCGTCCAAGACCAAAAAATCTGGCGCTTCAAGAAGCACTTGTGCCAAGGCCACACGTCGCTTTTCACCGCCGCTCAAGCTGCCAATGCGGCGTTCAAGGTTGTGAAGGTTGAGTTTGCCAAGAATTTCTCGGGCCCGCGCTTCGAAGTTCCAGCCCTCATGGGCGTCCATCGCATCGTAAGCCCTCTGGAGTTCATCGCCTTCGAGTCCTTGACTCAAGGCGGACTCGTAATTGCGCATGGCCAACACTGCAGGGCTGTCCCCGATGTAAAGGGTGTCGAGGATGGAAGCTTCGGGATTCAGTTCCAATTCTTGGCGAAGATGGCCATGTCGCACGCCTGACGAGAACACAACGCGACCGCTGTCGGCCGGCTCTTGTCCGCAAATGGCCCGGAGCAGGGTGGACTTTCCTGAGCCATTTCGTGCCACAAGGGCCACGCGCTCGCCTTCTTGAACCCCAAACGTGAGGTCGGCAAAGAGTTGTCGCTCGCCGTAGGTTTTGGTGAGCCCTTCCACGGACAACATGTTCCTTCTCTCAGCCATGATTCAAAGGTAGGGTGGGGCTCATCGGCAGAAACACGTCCATTCTACATGGTTCATGTTGGGTTATGAATTGAAACTCAAATAATTGTTATTGAGTGACTTAGGCGCTGTTTCAACAAGAGTATGTTAAGTCAAACATCTCCAAGGTGTTTTGGGGACACAAAGTCGGGTGTTGATTTGCACCGAACCTAAAATCTATTTCAGATGAAAAAGTTTGTTCTCTCTCTCTTCGCAGTTGCGACTGCGACTTTTGCGTTCGCTCAGGACGCTTCTCAGCCTAAAGGGTCTTGGTACTTGGGTACCGGTGATGCCACCACGTTGCTCAACGTGTTCTCTTCAGGTGTTGGTTTTGATGCAACTGTGGGTTACGCGGTTGCGGATGACATTGTGGTCACCGCCAAGTCTGACTTTGGTGGAACGTTTGATGCGTTGAACCTCTCCATCGGAGGTCAATACTTCATGGGCGACTACTACGTCGGCCTTGATGTGGACGATCCCATCAACAACCTCGACCTCGGCATCAATGCGGGACGCTACATCGACTTCAAGGATGTGCTTTACATCGCACCTCAATTGAATGTGGACATGCTCCTCAATGACCCTGCAGTGGGTCTGCGCATCAACCTTGGTGCGCGCTTCTAAGCAACAACGAATTTGACTGACAAAAAGGGGGCTGCGGCCCCCTTTTTTTGTGCCGTAATTTTGGGGAGATGGAATGGAAGTCCAAGCCTTGGGACGCGTTGACGCGGGACGAGTGGCACGCCATGGTGCGTCTTCGTGTGGACGTGTTTGTGGTGGAGCAGGATTGTCCGTATCCCGATTTGGACGGCAAGGATCTGCGTGCTTGGCATGTGTGGGGTGAAGAGGAGCCCGTGGCCAAGGGAGCAGCTGCCGTGGCATGTGCCCGAATCTTGGCCCCTGGTGTGAGTTACGCCGAGCCCAGCATTGGTCGTGTCGCCACAAGAAGGGACCAACGAGGTAAGGGCATTGGCAAAGACCTCATGCAAAGGAGCATCGAGGTGGCCGAGCAAACCTGGCCAGGACAAGACATCCGCATCTCTGCCCAGTGCTACCTGGAGGGGTGGTACGAGGAATTGGGATTTGTCACAGTGGGTTCGCCTTACCTCGAAGACGACATTCCGCACATCCAGATGGTCAAGTCAAGCGTTGCTTGACACCTTTTCGCTCGAGGCTTTGGGGGTTTGGTCGACCTCGTGCTTGACAGAGGCTTCGACAAACGACACGAACAAGGGGTGGGGATTCAACACCGTGGATGCATATTCTGGGTGGAATTGGGAGGCCACGAAGTAGGGGTGGCTCGGGATTTCCACAATCTCAACCAGCTTGGTGTCTGGGTTGACGCCGGTGGCCATCATGCCCGCCGCTTCGTAGCAGTCGAGGTAGGCGTTGTTGAACTCGTAACGGTGACGGTGACGCTCGGAAATCTCGGCGGCATCGCCGTAGGCCAAACGCGCCTTTGAGGCCTCTTGCAGTGCGCAGGGGTATTCGCCCAAGCGCATCGTGCCGCCCATGTTGGTGATGCTTTTTTGTTCTCCCATCAAATCGATGACGGGGTCAGGCGTGTACTCTTTGATTTCTGTGGAGTGGGCCTCAGGCATGCCAAGGACATTTCGGGCGAACTCAACCACGGCACATTGCATGCCCAAGCAGATGCCAAAGAAGGGGATGCCTTCCTCGCGGGCATGGCGAATGGCGGTAAGCTTGCCATCGATGCCACGAGACCCAAAGCCGGGTGCCACCAAGATGCCGTGCAGCCCGGCGAAGCGCGCTGCCACATTTTCAGGGGTGACCTGTTCACTGTGGATCCAATCCACCTCCACCTTGGTTTCGAGGAGTGCGCCTGCGTGGTCCAAGGCTTCGGCGATGCTTTTGTAGCTGTCTTTCAGCTCCACGTACTTGCCTACGAGACCAATGCGCACGTGGCGCTTGGGGTTTTTGTAACGCTGCAAGAAGTCTTTCCACTCGTGGAGGTTGGCTTCGGTGACGCCACCATCCATGCCGAGTTTTCCCAACACCACCTCGTCAAACCGTTCCTCTTGCATCAAAAGCGGAACATCGTAAATGGTGTCGGCATCAATGCTCTCGATGACGGCGTTGGGGGCCACGTTGCAGAAGCGGGCAAGTTTGGTGCGGACGGAGGCCGGGAGGGGATGTTCCGTGCGGCATACGAGCACGTCGGGCTGCACCCCAAACTCCAGCAACTGTTTGACAGAGTGCTGGGTGGGTTTGGTTTTCAATTCTCCCGCGGCACTCAGGTACGGCACCAGGGTGAGGTGCACAACGAGGGTGTCTTCTGGGGATTCCCACTTCATCTGGCGCACCGCCTCGATGTAGGGAAGCGACTCGATGTCTCCCACCGTTCCGCCAATCTCTGTGATGACAAAGTCGTAGTCGTGCTTGGACCCCAAAATCTGGACGCATCGTTTGATTTCGTCCGTGATGTGGGGGATGATTTGGACCGTCTTGCCGAGGTATTCGCCGCGACGCTCCTTGTCGATCACGCTTTGGTAGATGCGGCCTGTCGTGATGTTGTTGGCCTGCGTGGTTTGGACGTTCAGGAAGCGTTCGTAGTGCCCGAGGTCCAAATCCGTTTCCGCGCCGTCCACAGTCACATAGCATTCTCCATGCTCGTAGGGATTCAGGGTCCCTGGATCCACATTGATGTACGGATCGAGCTTCTGGATGGTCACTTTGTAGCCTCTGGCCTGAAGGAGTTTGGCCAGAGAGGCACTGACGATGCCCTTGCCCAAACTGCTGCTCACTCCCCCCGTGACAAAGATGTAGCGGCTGTTGCGCCCGCTTGCGAGGGCGTCTGAGGAGGAGGAAGAGGTTGGAAGAGGCATGTCCCGTAGTTACGGGATTCAAAGGTAGACCATGAAGCCTCTTGCCGTCACGACGACCCGCGTCAAATCGCATCGAGTTGTTCACGGCGCATTCACAATGCCCTTACCCGTCGGCCTGTTCTCGCGCCGACATGCTTTGGGTCAAGGCTTGAATCCACGGAAATTCCTGGAAGAATTCGGTGGCGACAATGCGGAACAAGGTGTAGGTGGGGATGGCCAAAACCATGCCCGCGGGCCCTGCCAAACTTCCCGCCACAGAAATGACCACGAAAATCTCCAGAGGATGGGCGAACACGCGTTTGGCAAAAATGACCGGCTGCGTGAACACGTTGTCCACGGCTTGGGCTGCGAGATATGCACCCATGGCCCAGGCAAAATCATGCCAATCCACGCCGCTTGAAATCATCACAATGGCGCCCACGCCCGCGCCAAGCAAGGGGCCGAGGTAGGGGATGAGGTTGCACAAGCCGGCCAGCAATCCAAGCAGCCAGCCATGGGGAATGCCGAGGAAAGTGAGACCAAGCCCAATGACGAGTGTCACAATCAGCACTTGGATGACGAGTCCGCCGAAGTACCGAGTCAGCATGTGCCCAGACCGTTCCAGGATGCGTGCCATGGCTTCGCGCTTCGACTCGGGTGTCAAGGTCAGCATGAGGTCCCGGAAGAGCGTCGGTTCGCGCATGAGGAAGAACGCCATGAACAACACGGAAAACCCGGTCACAAAGACGTTCCCAATCGAGGACAAGAGTCCTGAGAAAAGGGCGCTCGCGTTGTGGAGTTGGACCAAATCCATGGCTTGCTCGGCGAGGTAAGCGCTGTTTTGCATGCCTTCGCCGCTCAGGTCGATTCCGGCGGCCCATGCATCGACGAGGGCCAAGGCCTCGTTCCAGTGTTGGGTCAGTTGCGCAGTGTCGAGTTGTCCCAGCGCCTGAACTTGCTCTTGCACGAGGGGAGCGAACAACATCAGAACCCCAGCACTGAACAGGACGATCAAAGTCAGGGCCACGACTGCACCGAGGTTGGTGCCAAGTTGTCGTCGACCAACGCGCCGACGGGCCACGCCATTGACAATGGGTTTGCCGACGAAGCTGAGGGCCACAGCAGCCAGAAAATACAGGGTCAAGGCACTGAAGCGCCACATGAAGGCAACCAACAGTGCGGCGGCGACCCACCATTCCCAGCGCAGACGGCTCATGGTTTCATCGCCGATTTGGGGGTGAACAATCCGCGCAAACGTCCAGTGCCAGCAAAAGCCTCCGCCCAGGCGTCGACATGCAAGGTGATTTCGGCAAGGCCACAAGTGGGGAGCCAAATGGGCTGGTCCGTCAACCGTTCCACCAATTCACTCAGCCCAGGGTTGTGTCCGACAATCCACCCGGTGTCGTGCGCATCGGGCCACGCGTTGATCCACCCGAGCCAAGCGCGGTCGGAGGCGAGGTAGGCCTGTTCTTCCAATTGAATGTGGGAGGAGGGTTCTCCCCACACGTCCACGAGGCATTGGGCGGTGGATGTCGTGCGCACAGAAGGGCTTACGCACAACGGTGCGCCAGGTTGGCGCGCTTCGGCGGTCCACTGGCCAAGCGTGTGGGCATCCGCTTCCCCCTGCGGGGAAAGGGGCCGATCGAAGTCGGAGCCACCGCTTTGGGGCTGGGCCTTGCCATGTCGGACAATGAACAAACGCTTCATCGGAGGCAAGGTCGCGCAAAACAGACGACAATGGAAGGACAAGACGACCACCATTTTTAGGCGCATCTAAAAATCATGCGTCATGTGCTAATTTTGCCTCATGTCCAAGAGCACGCAACGTGAAGATCATCTGAAGGCCTTGTACGCCTTGGGAGAGTCCCAGTCGTCATCTTGGGTATCCACCACGCAAATGGCTTCCCATTTGGGGGTCAAGCCTCCAAGCGTCACTGCGATGGTCCAGGTTTTGGCGGAACTCGGATGGGCGGAACACCGTCCTTACCACGGCGCACGTTTGACTCCGACGGGTCGGAAATTGGCCCTGTCCTTGGTTCGAAAGCACCGGTTGTGGGAGACGTTTTTGGTCGACCGTTTGGGGTTTGGATGGGAGGAGGTCCATGACATTGCCGAGCAACTGGAACACGTGGATAGCGTGGCATTGGTGGAGCGGTTGGATGCGTATTTGGGACATCCCCAAACCGACCCGCATGGCGATCCCATTCCCAAGGCAGACGGGACCTTTCATCCCGAAGGGGAAGTGCTGGTGTTGGCAGAATTGGACCCCCTTGTTTGCTGCGAAGTCAAAGCAGTTCGGGAAGGAAGCGACGCCACCCTTTCTGCGATGAGTGCCAAAGGCATTGCGCTGGGGAGTGTGTTGACACCCGCACAAATTGAGGCCCTCCCTGCCGCCTGGCTTGATCAATTGATGGTATGCAAAACCGTAGACGATGGAAGCATTGATTGAATGGTTTGAAGGGCTCGGTCCTGTGTTCTCAGCCCTTGTGGCGACGTTGTTCACGTGGGCGATGACGGCTGCGGGTGCCGCCTTGGTGTTCCCGTTCAAATCCATGAACCGACGCCTGTTCGACGGCATGTTGGGCTTCACAGGCGGGGTGATGGTGGCGGCGAGTTTTTGGTCGCTGCTTGCTCCGGCCATTGACATGACGGGAGGTGAGGGCTTCGCCAAGGTGGGGCCACCTGCCATTGGGTTTGGCCTCGGGGCCTTGTTCATCTATGCGCTGGACAAATTCACCCCACACCTCCACATCAACTTCAACAAAGACGAGGCAGAAGGACCTGAGACGGATTGGCACCGCACCACTTTGCTCGTGCTGGCCATCACTTTGCACAACATTCCCGAGGGATTGGCGGTGGGCGTCCTCTTTGGCGGCGCGGCCCTTGGGTTGGACGGGGCCACGACGGCGGGCGCTGTCGCCCTCGCGATCGGCATCGGCATCCAAAATTTCCCCGAAGGCCTCTCTGTGAGCATGCCCTTGAGGCGCGACGGGGTGCCTCGCGGCAAAGCGTGGTGGTATGGACAGTTGTCGGCCATTGTGGAGCCCGTGGCCGGGGTGATTGGCGCGGTGGCAGTCATGGCCATGCGGCCCATTTTGCCTTACGCCTTGGCCTTTGCAGCAGGCGCCATGATTTACGTGGTGGTGGAAGAGGTGATTCCTGAGACGCAACGGGACAAATACACCGATGTGGCCACCTTGGGCTTCATCGGTGGATTCATCGTCATGATGTCACTGGACGTGGGGCTGGGCTGAATTCGACGCCGCCAAAACGCCCACTGCTCATCATCAGGAGGACGTGGTTTTCGTTGGGGACGTTCGCAAGCCTTTGGGCGAGTGTCTCCTTGTCCGTGATGACCTCGAGCGTACTTCGGCCGAAGGCCTCCTTCACGAAAGACGCACTGAGTTCAGGAAGTCGCTTGTGGCGGACCACGTCGGGGTCGAAGTAGACAATGGCGTGATCGACGGCATTCATGGCGTCCTTGTACTGGGGAATGAAGGTCTTGTTGAGGCTACTGAATGTGTGCAGCTCAAACACAGCCGTAACCCCTCGTGAGGGGAACTGTCCGACCACGGAGGCCTGCGTGGCCTTGAGTTTGGACGGGGCGTGGGCAAAGTCGCGAAACGCCACAAATCCTCGCGCTGCATCGTCGTGCATTACTTCGAGCCTTCGCGCGGCGCCCGTAAAGTCTACCATGTTGGCATCGAACTCGGACGTGGGCAAGCCCATGGCTTGGCAACACGCACGGGCAGCGGCCAGGTTTTGCATGTTGTGCGCGCCAAGGAGAGCGAGATCCAACGCGGTTCCGTCGTCAAACGTGACCGCGCTACCCGTGGAAGTCGGCGTGTGACGCGGGGTGTGGTACCCCACCCAGCGGATGTCCGTTCGGCGTTCTTTCACGCGGGACACCACGTCTTGGAGTTTGGCGTCCTCCGTGCAGTGGATGACCACCCCTTCGGGCTGCACCGTGTTCAAGTACGCTTCGAATTGGCCGATGTAATCCTCTTCGGTGGGAAAAACGTTGACGTGGTCCCACGCAATGCCTGTGACCACCGTGACGTGAGGTCCGTACCAGAGGAATTTGGGCCGCAGGTCGATGGGGGAGCTGAGGTATTCGTCGCCTTCGATCACCGCCCATTCGTGGCGGTCTTGCAAATCCACCATGCGGTCAAATCCTTCGAGTTGTGCGCCGACCATCAGGTCTGTCTTGCGTCCCGACTTGTGCAGGGCATGGAGAATCATGGACGTCACCGTGGTTTTGCCATGGCTGCCGGCCACGACCATGCGCTGCTTGGATTCGGTGGCGAATCGCAGGAATTCCGGATAGCTCTGGATGCGCAGTCCCAGCTCTTGGGCGCGTTGCAACTCGGGGTTGTCGGTTCGGGCGTGCATGCCGAGAATGACCACGTCCAAATCAGGGGTGATGCGATCGGCATCCCAACCCTCGGTCTCGGGCAACAATCCCGCAGCTTGAAGTCGGCCGCGGCTGGGTTCAAAGATTTGGTCGTCGCTTCCCGTGACGTGATGTCCCGCATCGGCCAAGGCCAAGGCGAAGTTGTGCATGGCGCTGCCGCCAACTGCAATGAGGTGAATCCGCATGAGGGAAAGTTCACATCTTTTCGTGGTGCCGTGCGCTTCAACCCAACACACTTTCTCACATTCGCACCATGAGAACCTGGCGCACGTTGCAATCTCCCCATCGACAGGCTTGGGCCTTGCTGAGGGGTCCTTTGGCTTGGTGGTTCATCCCGGGCGCCGCCCTGACCCTTGCCTTGGCGGCGCTGGGGTGGTGGGGCATCGCTGCAGCCGCGGACGGCGTGACCGCGTGGCTGCTGTCCAAATGGAGTCCAGAGACGGAGAGCGCCTGGTGGTCCGCCGTTGTCGAATGGCTGATTTGGTTGCTCCTGTTGGTGGTCAAGATCAAGCTCACCAAGTACATCGTGCTTGTGGTGATGGGACCGCTTTTGGCGGCGGTAAGTGAAGCTGTCGAAACCCAAATCACCGGCGCCTCCGTGTCGTTTTCGTGGGGAAGGTGGATCAAAGACGCCGTCCGGGGATTGCGGTCCGCCGCACTTCTTGCCACGTTCGAGTGGTCCTTGACGTTGATGCTCTGGGCCGTCGGCCTCGCTGTGCCTGTGCTGAGTCCATTCACCTTGGCGGTTGCCTGGATTTTGGGGGCGTGGGCGTACGGCGCCTCCGTGATGGATTACGTGTGGGAGCGAGAGGGAAAGGGCGCTTGGGCCGGGTTGGCAGCTTCTTTGCGTCGGTTTGGGTTGGCCCTGAATGTGGGCGTTCCCTTTGCGCTTTGGATGTCCGTGCCTGTGTTGGCATGGACCGTGGGGCCCTTGATGGGCGGGATGGGGGCCACCGCCACGGCATGTGTCGCGCTCAAGCAGCCGAGGTCGTCCTCTGATCAGCCTGCCACCACCTGAATCTGAACCCCCAACGCCTCCAGGTCGTCAAAGAAGGCGGGGTAGCTCTTGGCCACGGCCTCGGCCCCCTCGATTTCCACGGGCGCACCTGCAGCCCCAAACAGCGCTGCAGCCATGGCCATGCGGTGGTCACCATGGGAGGACATGCGGCCGGGTTGAACGCGTCCGGGATGAATGGCCATGGTGTCTGACAATTCGTCGAGGTCGACTTGGATGCCCACACGGGCCCATTCGGACTGGATGACCTTTCCGCGGTTGGACTCCTTGTTTCCGAGCCGATGGAGGCCCTTGAGCCTGCTTGGCTTTTTGCCAAAGGCCGCGAGCGCAGCCAGCGGAGGGAAGAGGTCGGGGCTGTCGGTGAGGTCGACGGTGAAGGATTTGGGCTTGCCCGCCATGACCTGAACGCCTTCGTCCGTGCCTGCCAAGCGACAACCCCCAAACAGCAAGGCGCCCTTGATGGCCTCGTCTGCCTGGGTGTAGGTGCTGTGCAGGCCTTCCACATTCAGGTGATGGGGAGCGCACAGGGCGCCGAGCCCCAACAGGAACGCGGCTGCGGACCAATCTCCATCGATGGCCATGTCTCGGGCTTGGGCCCGTTGGTTGCCAGGGATGCGCAAGAGCAACGTTCGCGCATCTTCATCTTCCTCAAGAATTTCGATGTCCATGCCCATGTCTTCGAGCACTTCGAGGGTCATTTGGACGTAGGGACGGCTGACCACGCCGTGAAGGTTCAAGACCGAGTCGCCCTCGGCATGGGCAAGCGCGCACAGCAGTCCGGTCAGGACTTGGCTGCTTCCTGCAGCATCCACGCTCACATCACCGCCTCGAAGCGGTCCTTGGATGATAGGGTGTTCGCCAGGTGCAGTCTGGGTGACCGTCACGCCAAACGCACTGAGGGCCTCGGCCAAGCCGTCGAGGTTTCGGGTCAACAAACTTCCCGCGCGTTCCAGCGTCAGAGGCGCGTGGTGCAGGGAGGCCAACACCCCAAACATGCGCAGTCCCAATCCGGACTCTCCCGGGGTCAATGTGGTGTCTCGGGGTTGCAAAGGGAAATGGCCGTGGATGGCCACGGCATCTTCTCCGAGCTCGACCTCCGCACCGAGTTGCGCGGACATCATCAATGCATGGGTGCAGTCGTCCGATTCGGAAGGGCGCGTGATCATCGTCCGGCCCTCTGCCAGGGTGGCCAGCGCGACGACACGTTGCATGATGCTCTTGCTCGGAGGGGCCCACACGGTGTCGCCCGCCAAGGTGCTCGGAAGAACGCGCAGGATCATGCCTGGGGCTTTCGGCCGGTGTAAATCGTGGCGATGCCGCCTGTCAAGCTGCGCGCCTGAACGTCGCGGTATCCCGCTTGGCGCATTTGGTCCAGAAAGGCTTCACCCTCGGGAAAGGCTTGGACACTCTCAGGCAGGTAGGTGTAGGCGGAAGGGTCCTTACTCACCCATTTGCCCACCGTGGGCATGATGTGCTTGAAGTAGAGGCCAAACACCTGCTTGATGGGAAAATGCTTGGGCTTGCTGAATTCCAACACCAAGCCCAACGCGCCAGGCTTCAACACGCGGAGCATGTCTCCCAGACCACCTTGCAAGTCTTCGAAATTCCGAACACCAAATGCGACGATGTACGCGTCGAAGGTGTCGTCTTCGAAAGGCAGGGCCACGGAGTCGCCTTGGATGAGCTCAATCTTGTCGTTCCACCCGCGTGCCGCAATCTTCTCGCGCCCCACATCCAGCATGCCCGCGCTGATGTCGACGCCCGTGACGTGAACGTCGAGCCCCATGCGCACAGCTTCGATCGCGAAGTCGGCGGTGCCTGTGGCCACATCGAGCAATTTGGAAGGCGATTCCTTGCGCAGCATGCGGATGCACGCCTTGCGCCAAAGCACATCGATGCCCAAGGAAAAAAAGTGGTTCAAAAAGTCGTAGCGGTGGGCGATGCCGTCAAACATCCGTGCGACTTGGTTCTTTTTCGCTTCCTCTTCAGGCGTGACGTAGGGGGTGATTCGGGTGCCCATGAACGTGGTTTGGGTGCAAAGATGAAACAGGAGTTCTCAGGGCAGGGTTCATCCCACCATGGTATGCCCCTCGGGGTATTTGAAGTGAGAATGAGAGGTGCGCCCTCCGACGGCGAAGGCCACAGTCAAGGTGCCGACACGCCCCACAAACATGGCCACCGCCAGCACCACCTTGCCTCCAGCGCTGAGAAGGGGGGTGATGCCTGTGCTCAATCCGACCGTGCCCATCGCGCTGACGTGTTCGAAGGCCAAATCGAAGAAGGTGGACGCTCCGGAGGTGACCAAGGCCGATTCTGTGACGGTGAGCACAAACACGCCGATGAGGTTACCGACGAGGAAGAACAGCAAGACGCTGTAGGCCCGGCTTCGCAAGACGGCACTGATGGTGCGCTTGAAGATTTGGACGTGGTCTCCGCCACGAACGGTGCGCCAAACGTCGGCCAACACGATGGCCAGGGTCGAAGTTTTGATGCCGCCTCCAGTGGAGCTCGAGGAGGCGCCAATGAACATCAAGACGAGAAGGAGGAACAGCATGGGCATGCCGACAGCGCTGATGTCCACGGTGTTGAATCCGCTGGTGCGCGTGACGCTTTGGAAGACGGCGGTCGTGAATTTTCCAAATCCAGACATGCCCGCAAGGGTGCCATTCCACTCCAGCGCAGCAAATGCCACGGTGCCCAACACCACGAGGATGACCGAGAAGTAGAGGGCGATTTTGGCGGGGAAAGAAATGGTCTTCCAAGGTTGCGCCATCCGCTCACGGAGTTTGCGGAGGTCAAACAAGTCAAACATTGCCACCATGCCCAAGGCCCCGAGAAACACCAAGACGGTGATGACCCAGTGCACCAGCCAGTTGGTGGCCACCCAGGGGTGCGCAAGGCCGTCGGTGAACAGCGTGATGCCCGCGTTGTTGAAGGCCGACACACTGTGGAACACAGACGAGAAAATCCGATCACCCAAGCCGTTGAAGGCAACTTCCGGGGACCACAAGGCCATGAGGGCCACCGCGCCCAGCGCCTCCAGCCCCAAGCACCAAGCGACCACCTTTCCCAAGGTACCACTGCTCCCCAGAAGGCTGTCGCTGTTGACGAAATCCTCGATCACGTCGTGCTGTTTCACAGCCACCCCAAATTTGGACGCGAGCGCCAAAAAACTGCCGAAGGCAATGAAGTTCAGACCGCCCAACTGGATGAGAAACAGAAGCACCCAATGTCCTTTGGAAGTGAAGTAGGTCATGGTGTCCACGCTCATCAACCCCGTCACGCACGTGGCACTCGTCGCGGTGAAAAAGGCATCCACGAGCGGCATGCCGCCTTCCACGGTGGACATGAGGGGCATGCTGAGCAGCCACGTGCCGACGACAATCAGCAACACAAAGCTCAAAATGAAGATGACCGCGGGGTGAAGGCGCACACGAGGAAGGCGAGAACCGGGCCGCATCCACTCCATCAGGACGGCCACAAACAGGTAGCCTTGGACCAAGAACGTGCTGAAGTCGCCAATGCTTGGCACGAGGACGGCAAGTCCCTGTCCCAAGGGAGGCGAGCCCCACAGCAAGTCGCCAACCCCTTCCACCAGCAGCACGGCCATGACGACACCCTCAGCCCAGGTCTCTTTGAAAAAGGTGGTCGGATGAAAGTGATACAGCACGCGAACGAGGTAGTGCAGGACGTAGAACCCAAAACTGAATTTGACCACGTCAAACAACGAGGCCGACGTCTCTGCGTCGTGCTCGTAGCCGTAGTAAATCGCCAGAACAGAAAGGGCAGAGAGGTTGACCAACAGCGTCAACCACTGAAAGGTGCCCAGCACGCGCTCCTTGCTGTCATAGAGCCACACGTTGGCCCGTTCTCTGAACGACTGCCAAGTCAATGCGTGGAGATGTTGGTTTTTCTGAGGCGTGGAAGCTCGGCTTCAAGGGCTTCGCGCGTGATGGGGACGACGCCCACCCGTTCACACACCCAACCTCCGGCCAAATTGGCCACAGCCGCCACGTCCACGGCATTGGCCTTGCCGGCCAACATCAAGGAGGCCACGGCGATGACGGTGTCCCCAGCGCCGCTCACGTCCACCACTTCGCGGGGAAGGGCGGGGATGTGGGCGTGATGGACGCCGTCGTTGGGGGCGTGGATCCAAGACCCGTGTTCGCCCAAGGTGACAAAGACGCGTTCGCAGGCCAGTTGTGTCATCAGCGCCTCGACCGCATGCTGCATGCCTTCGCGGTCTGATGGGTCCACGGGGTGCGTCAGTCCAAGGCCTTCATTCAGTTCCTTCAAGTTGGGCTTGAACAGGTCGACCTCACGGTACGCCGCAAAGCGTTTCAGCTTGGGGTCCACGGTGACCGGCACATCCGCATGACGGCACGCTTCGATGGCTTGTCCCACAAAGGATTCGGTCATCAAGCCCTTGTCGTAGTCTTCCAAGATGACGACATCGGGTTTGCGGTCGCCGTTCAGCACGGCGTTCAAGGCGGAAAGGGCTTCTTGCGACACTTTGGAGGTGACGTCTGCCGTGGACTCTTCGTCCACGCGCACCACGTGATGGCCTCCGCTGATCACCCGCGTTTTGACGGTGGTGGGTCGAGAAGGATCCAAGCTCAAATGCGGGGTGCACATCGTGGCGAGAAGGGAGGTGAGGTCGCGCCCCGCCTGGTCGTCCCCAACCACGCTGATGAGATCCACTTCGGCCCCAAGGGCCGCGAGGTTCTTCACCACGTTGGCCGCACCGCCAACGCGTTGCTCTTTGCGGGAGACTTCGACCACGGGCACCGGTGCCTCCGGACTGATGCGGTGGACATGGCCCCACATGTACGCGTCGACCATGACGTCTCCGACCACGCAAACGCGGGGCTCGGACCACGGCAAGCTGTCCAACGACGTGGGTGAGTTGGAATCACTCATGACGCCAAAGGTCGGAACTTCAGGGGATTCAGCTCAACTGACGGCATGCGGCGTCGATGCGGCGAACCGCCTCGGCCAGCACGTCGTCCGCCGCTGCGTAGGAGAGACGGATGCATTCGGGGGTTCCAAACGCCGCCCCGCTGACCGATGCCACCTTGGCCTCTTCAAGCAAGTAGAACGCCACGTCGTTGGCGTTGTTGAGGGATTTTCCTTGGAACGACTTGCCAAACAATGCGGACACGTCCGGGAACACGTAAAAGGCGCCCATGGGTTGATTCACCTTGAATCCAGGCACCTGACTGAGCCCTTCCACCATCAAAGCGCGACGGCGACGGAACGCGTCGACCATGTCGCTGACCAGCGCGGGGTCGGCTTCAAGCGCAGCAGCAGACGCGGCTTGGGTGATGCTTGAGGGAGCTGAGGTGAACTGGCCTTGGATTTTGGTGCACGCTGCGGCAATCCATGTGGGCGCGCCGATGTAACCCAAGCGCCATCCCGTCATGGCGAATCCTTTGGAAACGCCATTCACTGTCACTGTACGCTCCCACATGCCAGGCTGGGCGGCCATGGAGGCATGCTTGTCCGTGAAGTTGATGAGTTCGTAGATCTCGTCGCTGACCGTGATGACGCGGTCGTGCTTGCGAAGCACGTCGGCCAACGCCGCGGTCTCGGCTTCCGTGTACACTGAACCGGAAGGGTTGCAGGGCGACGAGTACATCACCATGCGGGTTTTGGACGTGATGGCCGCCTCGAGTTCGCTCGGTTGGATTTTGTAGTCGTTGTCGATGCTCGTGGGCAACACCACGGGAATGCCGCCAGCCACCTTGACGATTTCCTCGTAGCTGACCCAGTAAGGGGCAGGGAGGATGACCTCGTCTCCAGGGTTGACCAGCGAGAGGACGACGTTGGCGAGGCTCTGCTTGGCGCCCGTGCTGACCACCACCTGATCCATGGTGTACTCCAGCCCGTTGTCGCGCTTGAACTTCTCCACGATGGCCTTGCGGATGCGCGGCGTGCCAGGAACAGGGGTGTAGTGGGTTTCGTTGGCTTCGATGGCGTCGATGCCCGCTTGCTTCATTTCTGCCGGCGTGTCAAAGTCGGGCTCTCCGAGAGAAAGGGAGATGACGTCGATGCCTTGGTTCTTGAGCTCGCGTGCCTTTCTCGCCATGGCGATGGTGGCAGATTCGCTGAGGCGTTGCAGGAGGTCAGAAGTGGTGTGTTCCATGGGGAGTAGGTCAGTCCGTAATTGCGGGGGCAAAATTACGCAGTCCCGCCGACAATCAAGGGCGAGTTTGCAGGGAAATCGCTCCGAGCCCGAGGGCGGTCAACAGGCCGTTGACAGGCAACAGGGCAAACCCAAAACTGAAGCCAAGCCACCCCATCAGGAGTTGCTCCAATCCATAGCCGAGAATGGGTGCGGAGATGCAGACCCAAGGCACGGCGCTTGCTTTGGGGTTCCACGAGGTGAACATGCCGACCGCAAACAATCCAAGCAAGGGGCCGTAAGTGTAGTTGGCCACGGTGAACAACGCCGCCACCACAGACGTGTCGTTGACGGCACGGAACGCCATGATGACCCCCCACAAGGCCACCGCCATGCCCAAGTGGACCCGTCGCCGGATGCGGGAGGCGCGCTCCGGAGACATTTCTTGGGTGCCGAGAAGGTCGACGCATGTGGAGGTGGTCAGTGCGGTGAGTGCGGAGTCTGCAGAGCTGAATGCCGAAGCAAGCAGTCCGACGACAAAGGCCACCCCGAGCGCTGGGCCGAGGCTGCCGCCCATGGCGACCATGGGGTAGAGGCGATCGGTGGCCTCGGGAAGGGCCATGCCGATTTGGCCTGCGTGCATCCACAGCATGGCGCCCATGGTCAAGAACAGCAGGTTGGCGCCCACCAAAATGACGGTGAACGACCCCATGTTCCACTGGGCCTCGCGCAGGTTTCGGCAAGCGAGGTTTTTCTGCATCATGTCTTGGTCAAGCCCGGTCATGGCGATGGTGACAAACATGCCGGCCAGCACGTGTTTGAGCCAGTGGTTGCTCATTTTCCAGTCCTCGGTGACCCAGATTTGGGTCAGGTCTGTGGAAGCGACCACCTCCGGCAGGTCGACCCAGCTGTGGCCGCCGGCCTGCAGGATGCCGCCGATGGTCAGGATGACGGCCAGAAGCATGCAGGCGGTTTGAAGGGTGTCGGTCCAAATCACCGTGCCCATCCCGCCTTCCTTGGTGTACAGGTAGATGACGGCCAAAATCCCTGCCGTCGTCAGGCCAAACCACGTCCACGGCGTGGCACCGCCGGCCAGGGGTTCCAGCACCAAAACGTCCACGACCAAGGCGACGAGAAACAGCCGGAAGGAGGCCCCGATGACGCGACTCACGATGAAAAACCCCGCGCCCGTTTTGTGGGCGTGACTGCCAAACCGCGTCCCCAAAAACCGGTAGATGCTCGTGAGTTTGAATTTGTAGTAAAGCGGGAGGAGAAGGGTTGCAACAATCAGATATCCAATGCAGTATCCCAAAACCATTTGCATGTAGGTCCACTCTTGGTCTCGGACCCATCCGGGAATGCTGAGGAAGGTCACCCCCGAGAGAGAGGCGCCCACCATTCCGAACGCGACCACGTACCAAGGCGCTTGCTGGCTGGCCACGAAAAACCGCGCCTCGGAATCGGCGTGGGCACTGCGCTTGCTCGACCATTTGGCGATGCCGAGCAGGACGGCCACGTAGGCAAGGGCAATCAGGAGGACGGTGGTGGGGGTCATGTGGTCAAATGTACGGGCCGACGGGCACCCTCGACTTGGCCCTTGGCGTACCTTCGTGCAGTGCAGATTCCTTCGCGATTGATTGAAGCCGCAGTGGACCAAATGGCCACGTTGCCGGGAGTGGGACGTCGAACGGCGCTTCGCCTGGTGTTGAACATGCTCGCCCGGGACGAGGAGCGGGTGCGCGACTTCGCAGAAGCCATGATCGCGATGCGCGAGGGCGTGAAGCCTTGCTCGGTTTGTCACAACCCCACGGAAGAGGAGGTCTGCAACCTGTGCGCCAATCCGCACCGCGATGGGGCCACGGTGTGCGTGGTGGAAGACGTCCGGGACCTCCTGGCTTTGGAGAGCATGGGCGAATACCGCGGCTTGTACCACGTGCTGGGCGGCGTGATCAGCCCCATGGATGGCGTGGGGCCTGCGGATTTGAACGTGGAGACGTTGGTGTCGCGTGCGGCGACGACGGAGGTGAAGGAAGTGATTTTGGCCTTGCCGGCCTCCATGGAAGGCGACACCACTGCGTTTTACTTGGCCAAAAAACTCGCCGAATCTGAGGTCTTGCTGACCGCCCTCGCCCGAGGCGTGGCCGTGGGTGAAGCGTTGCAATACGCAGACGAAGCGACGTTGTCGAGTTCCTTGTTGAATCGCCTGCCCTACAAGGGATGACCGACCTGAGCGTCATCATAGTCAGCTACAACGTTCGGGCGTTCCTCGAGCAATGCTTGGTTTCTGTGGAGCGGGCCATGAACGATGTGGATGTGGACGTGTGGGTGGTGGACAACCGAAGCGTGGATGGCTCGGTGGACATGGTCCGCGAACGCTTTCCTTGGGTTCATGTGATTGCCAACCAGGACAACGTGGGCTTTTCCGTGGCCAACAACCAGGCGATTCGTGCGTGTGCTGGACGGCATGTCCTGTTGCTCAATCCCGACACGGTAGTCGGGGAAGACACGTTCCAAACGTGCTTGGCCCACGCCGATGCGCATCCCAAGCTGGGAGGCATGGGCGTGCCGATGTACGACGGTACGGGCAAGTATTTGCCGGAGTCCAAGCGCGGGTTGCCTGCACCTTGGCCGGCCTTTTGTCGGATGTCGGGGTTGCATCGTTTGGCCCCCAAGTCCAGGCGGTTCAATGCGTACTACGCAGGGCATGTGGGCGAGCACGAGACGGCTCCGGTCGACATTTTGTCTGGGGCATACATGTGGATGCGGAAAGAAGCCTTGGACGAGGTGGGGCTGCTGGACGAGCAGTTCTTCATGTACGGCGAGGACATCGACTTGAGCTGGCGTTTGGTGGAAGGGGGATGGGAGAACCACTATTTCGCAGGCACCCGCATCATTCACTACAAAGGAGAGTCCACCAAAAAGGGAAGCTTGAATTACGTCATGGTGTTCTACCGCGCCATGCTCCTGTTCGCGGCCAAACATTTTGAAGGAAGCCAAGCCCGGGCGTTTTCATGGATGATCCGCACGGCGATTTACGGCCGGGCTGCCTTGGCCGTCCTTCGTCGCATGCTGAGCCGTTGGGGCGACATGTTGCGCGTGGCCATGGGCACCTTGGCAGTCCTTGGCGGCGTGATGGCGGTGTCGCAGGTGGCCTTGGGCAAGTCTTTTGTGTGGCCAGATGCCGGCTGGCAAGCCGCGGGCTTGGTGGCAGTGCAAGTGCTAGGCATGTGGGCGGGAGGCGGATACCGCGATGCCCGTGAACGGGGCGGCGCCTCCCGACATGTGCTGGCGTGGCTGCTTGCCTCGCTGATGACCTTGGCCGCGTACAGCTTGTTTCCCGAATCGTGGCGGTTCAGCCGCGGCGTGGTGTTGGTGTTGCCGGTGCTTCACGGACTCGTCCATGGCCTGGTGCTGGCGCGGGCGCTGAAGCGAAACGGCAATCCCTACCACATCCGGAGGTTGTTGGTGGCGCAAGCGGATTTGGGGGGCATGGCGGAGTTGTTGCGGCGGAACGAGGGCGAGCGCGTTCGCTTGACCATGCATGCATTGTGGGCCGGAGAGTCGGACCCTCAAGAATGGCCCCAGCTTCAGGGTGTGCCCTGGGTGGGGCGCATCCGTGATGTGGAGGAGGCTGTCCAAATCCACAACGTCGACGAGGTGGTTTTCAGTGGGAAAGATGTTCGCACCGAGTCCATTGTGGCTGCGCTCCCCATGTTGGGGCGAATGGGGCTCAAATGCCGCATCGCTTGGACAGATGTGGGGGACGTGATGTCCAGTGGCGGGGCGTCCCGCGAGGCGTTTGTGGCGTTTCAGCGCGGACTGCATCGTCCAGAGGTGGCGCGAACCAAAAGAGTTTTTGACCTGGTGTTGGTGTTCTTGGTGTGGAGCATGGCGCCGGTCATGTGGTTCACGGGACGGGGAGATTGGGTCCGTTTTTCGATGCGGGTCCTCCGAGGAAAAGGCACATGGGTGCGCCCCGGAAACCTGCAAGTACCTGAGCGTCACGGGCTCGATTTGACGGAAGGGTTGAAGGGCAGGGCGGCGGACCGAAAGGCGTTCACCCATGCCCAAGATTACCATTGGAGAAAGGACCTCGCGGTGGTGGCAGATGCCTTAATTTCGCGTCGAGCAATTATCTCTCATGGCCATCATTGACATTCTCCTGCCCAAAATGGGCGAAAGCGTAGCCGAAGCCACAATCACCAAGTTGGTGGTTGACGCTGGGGCTGGTGTGGAAGCAGACGAACCGATTGTGGAGATCGCCACCGACAAGGTGGACTCTGAAGTTCCTGCCCCCGAAGACGGCACGCTCGTCGAATGGTGTGTGGCGGAGGGAGACGTGGTTCAAGTCGGCGCGGTCATTGCCCGCTACAACGTGGGCGTAGATGTGGCTGACACCGCACCTGCACCTGCCACCGCTGAGGCACCAATCGCGCCCGCTGCCCCTGTCGCAGCCGCAGAACCTGCCCCGGCGCCAGAAGTGGTCGCAGCAGCCATGGCACCTCTGGACAACGCACCTTCTCGAAAAGGACCTTCCGGCCGATTCTATTCCCCGCTGGTGAGAAGCATTGCCCAAAAAGAGGGCATTGGCATGGCCGAACTCGAACAAGTGCAAGGCACGGGTTCGGAGGGCCGTGTCACCAAGAAAGACATCTTGGGGTACATCGCCCAGCGCGGACAAGCTGCGCCCGCAGCAGCCCCCGTTCCAGCGGCAGCACCAGTCGCACCAGCCCCTGTCAAGGCTCCGACACCGGCTCCTGCACCTGCCGCCGCGGTCAGCGTGGATGGCGCCCACGACATCGTGGAGATGGACCGGATGCGCAAGATGATTGCCGACCACATGGTGCGCAGCGTGCAGACGAGCCCCCATGTCACCTCCTTTGTCGAAGCCGACGTGACCAACCTCGTCATGTGGCGCAACGCCAACAAAAAAGAGTTCCAAGAGAAGTATGGGGAGAAGCTCACCTTCACGCCGCTCATCGCCGAGGCGATTGTCAAGGCGATTCGGGATTTCCCTGGCGTCAATGCCAGTGTGGACGGAGACAAGATTTTGATTCACAAGGCCATCCACTTGGGCATGGCTGCTGCGTTGCCCTCCGGGAATTTGATTGTTCCTGTGATCAAACACGCGGATCAATACAACCTGCAAGGATTGGCGCGCCAGGTCAACGATCTGGCGAGTCGAGCGCGCGCGGGCAAACTCACGCCGGACGACATCGCCGGCGGAACCTACACCATGAGCAACGTGGGCACCTTTGGCAATGTGATGGGCACGCCCATCATCAACCAGCCACAGGTCGGCATCTTGGCGCTTGGGGCCATTCGCAAGCGTCCGGCTGTTCTCGAAACCGAGCACGGCGACGTCATTGCCGTTCGACACATGATGTTCTTGAGCCACAGCTACGACCACCGCGTGGTGGACGGCATGCTGGGAGGCAGCTTCGTGCGTCGCGTGGCGGATTACCTCGAGGGCTTCGACTTGAATCGCCCCGTCGAAGGTTGACGAGCGACGCCAGTTGATTCCCCGCACCGTTGGTGAAAAATCGTTTGCGCCGGGGGCTATGAACCAACGAGGTGAGGTACTTTTGTTCAAACCCTGCGAAACATGCCAAAGTCTTCTCTTTCCTTCGTCACGCTCGTATTGGCCTTGACTGGAAGTCAACTCGCCTCAGCCGGGACAGAGGCGACTGTCACAGATGCCGACTCCACGTGGGCGAATTTTTCTTCCACGGAGCTCTTCATTGAGGGAAGCATTTTGATGGAGGAGGAATTCTGGCATGAGGCGGAACGCCTCTGGGCCTATGCCATGAAAACACGACCCAAGAATCGGGTGGCGAAATTCAAGCGCGCCGTGTGCGTGTCGGAAATTGGGGAGGACTGGCCCATGGCCAAAGCACTTTTGGAGGAGGTCACCAAAGGAGGCCTTACCGAGCGTTACGATCCCTTCAACCCCAACCAAATGATTCCCCCGGTCGACGCGTGGTTGTGGTTGGCAAACGCCGAACACCGCATGGGGGAGTTTGATGTGGCGCGGAAGCACGTGGATGCGTTTTTGGCCAAGGTAGGCGAGAAGCACGGCTCGTCTGAATGGGCATCGAAAATCTTGGCGGAAGTCCGGTTTGCCGAGCGACAGCTAGCCAAGTCCACAGATGCTGAGGTGATGAGCATGGCCCTGAACAGCGAAGGCAACGAAACACACCCTGTGCTGACGGCAGACGGGAAAACCATGTTTTTCTCCTCCGACCGAGCGCGGAGCAACGGCTCAAATCACGGCCGGGTAGATCCCAACACCAAGACACATTACTTCGACATTTATCGCACAGAGCTTCAGCAGGACAGCACGTGGGATGAGCCTGAGTTCTTGAACATGGGCATTCGCAATCATGCGAAGGTCATTGGGTCAGATGCTTTCGGTCAAAAGCTCGTCGTGCTGGACGACGACGGTTGGACCCACGAGTTGAAGACCACGGAGCGATGGGAGCGTGGGTGGACGGTTGCAGAGCCGCTTTATTTGGACCGCACCATCCCCAACGAAGGCGAGATCGTGTTCTTCCCGAACAAGGATCGTCTCATTGCCAGCGTGAAGATGCGCCGTGGTGAAGGAGGATACGATTTGTACGAAAGTTCATTGGATGAAGATGGGCGTTGGAGCAAATTGAAGTCCTTGGGAAAGCGTGTGAACACGTGGGGTGATGAAGTCACGCCGTTTGTGGCCGCCGATGGTGTCACCGTGTTTTTCGCCTCCAATGGCCTGCAAAGCATGGGAGGCTTCGACGTCTACCGGACCACGAGAAATGCCGCAGGTGGATGGACAGAACCTGAACACCTGGGCGCCCCCATCAACAGTGTCGACGACGACATGGCGTTCGTGATTGGCGCCAAGGGCCAAGTGGGCTATTTGGCATCACGACGCAATGTGGAGCGTGGGGACCTTCAGTTGTTTGAGGTGTCGATGAACGGCGCGCCTTCTTTGGAGCAGCAAGTGGTCATTTTGACGCTGGATGCCGAGAACTTGGACAACGATGAACAACCTGAAGCCCTGATTGTCAAGGACGCGAAGTCAGGGGATGTCGTTCAACGTGTGGAACGCGAAAACACGGAAGACGTGTTCAACCTGATCTTGCCAACGGGTCGAGATTACGTGGTGGAGTCGGCGCAAGCGTCGCCAACCCAAGACGCATCACAATCCGTGCCACCCGTTGTTCGTCGCACGCTCACCCTGTCCGAAGATTTGGAACCCGAAGTCATTGAGTTGACGTTCGAAGAGGTGTTCCAAGATGCTGAGGAAGCCGACGAATTGCCGGGCGAGGTGGCCCAAGAGGTGGCAGAGGTCGCATCGTTTGTCGTTCAGGCGCCCAAGGTGGAGCAGCCAGAAGAGGTGGTGGCAGACCAGACAGTTGTCGATGCAACCGCCACAGACGGTGAAGATGTCAGTGGAGCCTCAACAATCGAAGATGCTTCCGCCCAGGCTGAAGAAAGCGTGAGCGCCTCAGAGGAAACGTCTGAGGAGGTGGCTTCTGTTTCCACAAACAAGCCTGCTGACGGTAGCGCCACACCCGCCAACGAGGTCACAGCAACCGGCGATGGTGACGTGATGAAAGTCTCAGCGCCTCTGGCGCCGATGGCATTGGCTGCCGTGGATGCAGGTCAAACCATCATGGCGGTCCAACTTTATAATGGGCAGGTGCACACGGAACGCATGGACATGACGCCCGCATTGAATTTCATTGGTGCCCAAAGCGCCAAGGGTAAGCCTGTGGTGCGCATTGAAGGCAGCGCCTCCGATGGCCCCTCTACCCGGGCAGGGGGCAACTTGGAACTTGCCTCCTCACGGGCGATGGACGTTTACCTCCGACTGGTGAACGGGTTGAGCAACCGAGGATTGGAAAAGGGGCGTGATTACGACGTGATCGTGATTCGCCGGGTCCAACCCGATGGAGACACACCGGCGTCCTTTGTCCAAGGCGAGGCACATCCTGCAAGCTTTCAGTATGTGCGCATGGATGTGGCCGTTCGCTGAACGAACTTTCGAAACATGATGGAACAAGTTACTAGGCTGCACTTGAAGCGGCCCTTGGTGTTTTTTGACCTCGAAACCACGGGAACCAAAGTGGGGGTGGATCGCATTGTGGAGATGGCCATGGTCAAACTGATGCCGGACGGCACCGTCATCAAAAAGCCGGAAAAGCCTGGGCGCGAGCATCGCATTCTCATCAATCCAGAGATGCCCATCCCTGTGGAGTCCAGCTTGGTCCATGGGGTGTACGACGAAGACGTGGCAGATGCACCGACGTTTGGCCGGGTTGCACCTGGACTGCTGAAATGGCTGCACGGATGCGACTTGGGCGGGTTCAATAGCAACCGCTTTGACGTGCCCATGCTGGCGGAAGAGTTTTTGCGGGTGGGCATCGATTTTGGGTTGGAGGGGAGAAACCTCATCGACGTCCAAAACGTCTTTCACCGCATGGAACAGCGTACGCTGCGGGCCGCCTTCAAGTTCTACTGCGACAAAGATTTGGAAGGTGCCCACGAAGCCTTGCCGGACACGCTGGCGACAGTAGAGGTGTTCCTGGCGCAATTGGAGCGGTACAAGGACAAGACCGTGCTGGACAGCCGCGGTGAGACCGTGGGGCCTGTGCCTTCAGACATGGAGGAGCTCGGTGCGTTCTGCAAAATGCGCAACAACGCGGACTTGATGGGGCGGTTGGTGTACGACGACGACGGGCATGTGGTCTTCCAATTTGGAAAGCATTCTGGCAAACGCGTCAAAGAAGTGCTCGACCGAGATCCGGGATATTTTGGCTGGATGATGCAAGGCGACTTCCCACGGTACACAAAGCGAATCCTGCAAAAGGTCAAAGACGGCGAGTTGTGAGTCGCACCCGGCGCATTGCGGTGTGGGTGTCGAACGACCTCACGTTTGACCAACGCGTCAAGAAAACATGTCAGACGCTTGAGGGCTTGGGGTGGACCCCTGTGCTCGTGGGGCGAGAAATGCCCAACTCTGTGCCTTGGGAGGGGCCTTGGGAGGCGCACAGGCTGAAGCTGGCCGCCCATGCAGGCCCACGGTTTTACCTCTCGCTTCAGCGGGAACTGCATCGCTGGCTCCGCACCCATGCATCGCGCTTGGACGCCATTTGGTGCAACGATTTGGATACGCTTGCTCCGGCGGTTTGGCACGGTCGTTTGCCGGTTATCTACGACAGTCATGAATACTTTACCGAAGCGGCAGGCTTGACGGGCAAGCCATTGAAGCGTGCGTTGTGGTTGAGGTTGGAGCGCTGGGCGTTCAAGTCCCTGCCATGTATGATCACGGTGAACGAAAGCATCGCGGAGTCCTACCGAAGAACCTACGGGTTGGAGGTGTTGGTCGTGCGCAACATGCCACGAAGGCAAACGCCGGTGGAGGTGGAGGGACGGTCGGCCTTTGAAGCCTACGGCGTTCCAACAGACTTGCCCATTGCCTTGATGCAAGGGGCGTACATGGACCGTGATCGAGGTGCGGTAGAAGCCGTCGCAGCGTTGCCTGGCATGAAAGGGATTCGCTTGGTGTTGGTGGGGGCGGGGGTCGAGTGGGAAGAAGCCCATGCCCAGGTGAGCGAGCCTGAGATGGAAGGACGTTTGCACTGCATTCCCAAGTTGCCCTTTGAGGCCTTGCGTAAGCTCACGGCGTCAGCCGATGTGGGGCTGAGTTTGGACAAGGGAAGTCACGGCAACTATGAAATGAGCCTGCCCAACAAGCTGTTTGATTTCATGCACGCACGATTGCCCATGGTGGTCACGGCGAGAAAGGAGGTGGCGGCCATTGTCCGCGAGCATGGATTGGGGGAAGTGGTGGAACACGCCACCCCTTCCGCCGTAAAGGCCGCCGTCGAGAAAGTGCTTCACCGTCCACGCGCCGAATGGGCTGAGGCCCTCAGCAAGGCGAGTGAATCGTTCCACTGGGGCGTGGATGAACCTCAGATTGAACGGGCTTTGGACACTTGTTTGAAGGCCCACTTGGCGGGGAGCCATACCCAGTGAGCCAGCGCTGCGGCGCGGCTGATCCGTCCGCGCTTCATGCGGCGCTCTTCCCTGTACAGCGCGGCGTCGAAATTCCTCGAAAGCCCTCCGCCTGCGACAGAGGCCAGTGCCAGCTGAGGATGGCATTCAATGTGCTGGCCCGCATTTCTGCAATCGAGCATCCACGCATAGTCCGACAGCACCTTGTAATCTGTGGACAGGGGGCGTTGCTTGACCCAAGTTGTGGGGACAACCACGCCTTGGTGATGCAAAGTGTTTCGCCAATCGAGTGACGTGCCAAATCGGGGCACAAATTCCGCAGGCACGCCGGGTTCTCTTGGCGCCATGGCGAGGACCGTGCACGCATGCCCCACGTCCCCCTCAAGTTGGTCAAGCAGCGCGGACAAGCCCGCTTCGAGAGGCAGGTCTCCCGCGCCCATGAACCAAACATAGGGCGCTTGGACGAGGCTCGCGCCGCGGTTCATGGCGTCGTAGACACCCAGGTCGTCTCTGCTGTCAGCATGACGGATGACATCCATGAAGGTGGACATCACATTCAGGGTGTCGTCCGTGGATGCACCATCGGCAATTACAACCTCCAATTGCGCCAAGACCCGTGCGGGCAGGGCTCGAAAAGCCATCAGGGTCTCGCGCAAGTCGTCGGCGCCATTGTAGACAGGAATGACCACCCCGATGCGAGGGGAGGCCTTCATGGGGCGTGTTGCGGGGCGGGTTCGTCCAACAGACGCCCACCTTCGCAGCGCCAAACGCGGCCTGGCCGTCGGTTCATGGAGGCCCAATCGTGGGTGGCCATGACCAATGTCTTGCCTTGGCTGGGCAAGGTGTGCATCAGCTCCAGAATCTCTTCTGTGGTCTCGGGATCGAGGTTGCCCGTGGGCTCGTCGGCCAAAAGGAGTGGCGGATCGTTGAGCAAGGCGCGCGCGATGGCGACGCGTTGCTGTTCTCCACCGCTTAGCTCAAAGGGCATCTTGTAGCCTTTGTTGGGCAGACCGACTGCTGTCAGAACTTCCTCGATTCGACGTTGCTTGGCCTTTTTGTCCTTCCAGCCCGTGGCCAACAGTGCAAAATCGAGGTTGGCATCTACGCTTCGGTCTTGCAACAGCCCAAAGTCTTGAAACACCATGCCGAGCTTGCGGCGAAGCTTGTGAACGGTCCGTGGTTTGAGCTTGGCCAAATCATGGCCGCACACCGAGCCTTGGCCCGAAGTCAGGCTGAGGTCGCCATACAACGTCCTGAGCAAGCTCGACTTCCCGCTTCCCGTCTTGCCAATGAGGTAGACGAGCTCTCCTTCATTCACCTCTGTCGACAGGTGTTCCAGCACCACGTGTTCGTCGTGGCGAATGGAAACGTTGTCGAGGTGGATCAAAGGCGTCATCAGCGCTGCAGGTCAAAGGCGTTTTCGTCAAACTCCGGGTTGAAGGAAGCCTTGGCGACGCGGATGGTCATCGTTTGGCCCGCCACCGCAGACGAACGTGACGCAGGCAATTTCAGTCCAAGGTCTCCAAAGGGGATGTACATCTCCAGCTTTTCAACGACCAACGATCCATCGAGGGAGGGGCGTTGCTGCTGAATCAACAGGCCGTCCGAATTGCGGAACCAATATGTTTCCTTGATGTCTCCCTTCACAAATTCGAGGATCGTGGAGGGCTCGCCTGCCACTTCTTCTTGGCCGAGGACCGTTCCTTCGTAGCCAAGCTTGTCCATTTTGGTGAGACGGATGGGAGAGAGGTAGTCCATCATCATGGCCACTGCCTCGGCATCCATGTCAGAGACGTTGCCCATTTGAAGCTCTTGGCCGCCCTCAGGTTGGATGGCCCGAATCATCACAGGCTGTCCGGCCATGGCCAATTCGGTCCGCATGGCCTGAGCTTTCTTGGAGAAGCGCTTGTCTTCTCGGTGTTGCAAGCTCATGCCTGCGCCAAATTCTACTGAGCCTTCCGTGGTTATGCCGGAGAGCTTGGACCAGGCCTTGGCGCCGCCGATGGCGTCAAAGTGACGCGAAACAACACTTTCGACGGTGGTGCCCGCAGGGGCATCTGTGCGGGGGATGCGCACGCGCCCAAATGCGTCATACTGGTCAATGCCGTTGCCGGTATCGAAGGGGCGCAACTTGTCCAAGATGTCGGGTGAACCCACCACGCAGATGTTGAGATTGTTGGGCTTCAGCATGTTTTTGGCCACGCGTTGAATGTCCTCAACGGTGACCGCATCCAAGCGTTGCAGGTAGGTTTGATAATAGTCTTCTGGCAAGTCGTAGCGCTCGATGTTGAGTGCAAACCGGGCCACTGTGCCTTCATTTTCGAGCGAACGGGCAAAGCTTCCGGAGAGGAAAGCCTTGGCGGTGGCGAGTTCTGTGCTGTCCACCTGTTCGTCGCGAATGCGGTTGATTTCTGCCATGAACTCCACCAGAGCGCTGTCCGTGACTTCAGACCGCACGTCGGCATAGGCAATGAACTGGGCCGTCACAGGATCGGCACTCAAGGAGCAGCGTGCGCCATAGGTGAACGCCTTGTCTTCACGCAGGTTCTGCATGAGTCGTCCACTGAATGCACCGCCACCGAGGATGGAGTTCATCAGTTGGATGGCCGCGGCGTCAGGGTGGCCCGGAGGGAAGGGCACAGGCTGGGTGATGTTGATCGTGCTTTGCGCGGCACCGTCCACCGCGGCAAATCGCACCTGGTTCCCAGTGGGGAACTTGGCGGGCATGATTCTCGTGTAAGGAATGTCGCCGCGGTACCACTTGCCGAAGTGGGCATTGGCTTTGGCGTACGCCTCATCAGGGGTGATGTCACCCACCACAATGAGGTAGGCTGCGTTGGGACGGAAGTACGTCTTGTGGTACTCCACCAAATCTTTGCGGCTGATGTTCTCCAGCGTTTCTTCAGTCATGACCTCACCGTAGGGGTGCAGGCTTCCAAAGTTGGTTGCAGAAACGAGGTTGCCCGCAATCTCACCAGGTGATGTGGGAGTGTTCGCCAATCCAGAACTCACCTGCTTCTTCACCTTCTCCAACTCTTCCTCTGGGAAGGTGGGGTTGAGGATGGCGTCAGAAACGATGCGCAGGAGGTCGCCGGTGTGCTTGCTCAGCGAGCTCGCAAAGAAGCCCCTGGCATTGGCCCGAAAGCTGGCGCCGAGGTATTCAACATCTTCGGCGATTTGGGCCTTGGTGCGGGTCTCTGTGCCGGCAGACATCATGTCGCTGGCAATGCTGGTCAATCCGGCTTTGTCCGTTTCGAGAAACGGGGGGTAATCCAACGTCATGTTCCACGAGACCGCGGGCATGCGGTGGTTTTCGACCACGATGACCTGCAGGCCGTTGTCGAGTTTGAGTTTGGTGGGCGTGCCGATTTTCAATTCAGGAGCAGGGCCCGCTTCGGGGGCCTTGCTGCGGTCGACTTGACCCCAGGACAGCGTGCTCACAGCGAGGGCCATCGCGAAGAATCCCGCGCGGCGAAGGAGGGTGGTGGAAATCAATTTCATGGCTGGGAATTGGGGTCGTGCAAGAAGTAGAGGGTCACGCGCTGTTCAGGCACGTAATATTTCTGAGCGGCCGCGCGGATGTCTTCCGGCGTGATGGCCAAGTAGCGCTCAATTTCTGTGTTGATGAGGTTGGCGTCGCCGAAGTACGTGTGGTAGTTGGCGAGGCTTTCTGCAATGCCGGCCATGCTCTGGTTGCCGGTCACGAACCCGTACTCGATTTGGTTCTTCAGTTTTTGGAGTTCGCGCTCGGAGATGAGCTCGTTTTTCATGCGCTCCACTTCGTCGTTCATCGCGGCTTCCACTTGGCTGGGGTCCACGCCCATGTTGCACATGGCGAAGCCCAGCGTCAGCCCCGGATCTTCCAGCCCAAAGCTGAACGCCCCGCAAAACAACGCGAGCTGATCGTTTTCCACCACGCGCTGGTTCAAGCGGGCACTTTCGCCGCCGCTGAGAACTTGGTTGAGCATGTCGACCGCGTAGTAGTCGGGCATGCCCTGGGCCGGGATGGGATAGGCCTGTACCACGAGCGGGAGTCGGTCCTTGCCGTAGATGGTGTCGCGGACCTCCGCCGTGCGTGCGGGTTCAATGACCGTGGGGCGTGGGATGTCACGGCCTCCACGAGGAATGTCCTCGAAGTATTTCTCAATGAGGGCGCGGGTCTCGGCCACATCGAGGTCGCCGGCGATGCTCAACGTGGCGTTCTCCGGCACGTAGAAGATCTCGTAGAACTCCATGAAGTCGGCATGGTCAGCTGCGTCGAGGTGCGCCATGGATCCGATGGGCGTCCATTGGTAGGGGTGCTCCGTGTAGGCCATCGCCATCGTCGTGGGAAGGAGCTGGCCGTAGGGCTGGTTGTCGTACCTCTGGCGCTTTTCCTCTTTGACGACTTCGTTTTGGGTGTCGATGCCGATTTGCTCAATCTTGGCGTGGAGCATGCGCTCCGATTCCAACCAAAGCCCCAACTCGAGCTGGTTGCTCGGCAGCAGCTCGTAGTAGAACGTGCGGTCCTGGGTCGTGTTGGCGTTCAGGATGCCGCCGGCGTTTTCCACGTAGGAATCGAACTCGCCACGCGCGAGGTTCTCAGAACCTTCGAACAAGAGGTGCTCGAAGAAGTGGGCCATGCCTGTGCGGTCGGTCCGCTCGTTTTTCGAGCCGACATGGTAAAGCACCGTCACGGCGACAAGCGGGGTGGAGTGGTCCTCGTGGAGGATGACGTGGAGGCCGTTGTCCAAATCGAATTCGGTGAACTCGATTTGGCGAGCCTCGGTTTGGCCCCATGCAGCGGAAGAGGCCAAGGCCGCGGCTGCGCTGAGGAACAAGAAGGAGGTGAATCGCATGTGGGAAAATTGAACCTGCAAGATAGCGACCTCGGGGTATCTTGCCTGCATGGAAACGAGCCATCACGAAGGAGCGGAAGCGCACGGCCAAGGGCAGGCGCTCCCCGAGGGTTGGTGGGGGGCTGACGTGTTTTGGCAGCTCTCGCACGAGGAAGGGGTGACCCGGACGTTGTCAGCGGAAGCCGTAGCCCGAATCGAGCGATGCCACGCCTACTTGCTGGGCCGCGCTTCGGGGGGCGACACCTTGTATGGAATCAACACGGGGTTTGGCGATTTGGCCACGACCCGCGTGGACGACCTTGTGGGGTTGCAGCGNAACTTGTTGATNTCGCACGCGTGNGGGGTCGGGNAGCCGCTGCCGGNNGAGGTGGTNAAGGCCATGNTGCTGTTGAAGGTCAAGGCGTTGAGCCAGGGCCATTCGGGGGTGGCGGTGACGACGGTGCAGCGCCTGCTCGACCATTGGAACGCGGGCGTGTTGCCCGTGGTGCCGAGCCAGGGGTCGTTGGGGGCTTCCGGGGATTTGGCGCCGCTCGCGCATCTTGTGCTGCCGTTGATCGGCGAGGGGGAAGTGGTGATGCCGGACGGACGTCAAGTGGCTTCCTCAGACGCCTTGCGTGAGCTCGGTTGGGCGCCGCTCGAGCTCGGTCCCAAGGAGGGCCTGGCGCTCATCAACGGGACGCAAATGATGCTCGGCACCGGCATGGTGGCGCTTGAACGTGTGACGCGCCTCGCAGACTGGGCCGACGCCCTTGGCGCGTGGTCCCTCGAAGCCTGGAACGGCCTGAAGGCCGCGATGCATCCGTCGATCCACCGCATCCGAAACCAAGCCGGCGCGATGATCGCGTCCCACAACGTCGCGTCGTGGCTCGAAGGCTCGGAGCGTGCCGCGCAGCCCCGGACCTACGTTCAAGACCCGTACTCGTTCCGGTGCATGCCTCAGGTCCACGGCGCCTCACGGGACGTCGTGGAAGGCGTCCGCGCCGTCTTCGAAGCAGAGATGAACGCCGTGACGGACAACCCGCTCGTCTTCCCGGACGAAGATTTGATCGTGAGCGGCGGCAATTTTCACGGCCAGCCGCTGGCCTTGGCGATGGACCGCCTGGCCTTGGCCATCCACGAATGGGCGAGCATCTCAGAGCGCCGCGTCTTCAAAATGCTTAGCGGCCAGCGGGGGTTGCCCGCGTTCTTGGCCTCCAACCCCGGCCTCAACTCCGGGTACATGATTCCACAGTACACGGCCGCGAGCCTGGTGTCCTACAGCAAGCAGCTGTGCACGCCGGCCAGCGCGGACAACGCCGACAGCAGCAATGGGCAAGAGGACCACGTCAGCATGGGCGCCAACGGGGCCCTGCAGATGTGGCGCGTCCTGGAGCACGCGGAGCAGGTGCTCGGCATCGAAGCGATGTGTGCGGCCCAGGCGTCGGATCTGCGGGGCGACAACCTTGCCATGGCGCCTGCGCTCCGAGAGTTGCAGGACGCATTCCGCGAGCACGTGCCGTTCCTCGAACGCGACGCGGTCATGGCGCCGCTCATGGCGTCCGCTGCAGCGTGGATCCGGGGAGGGGCGCCTGGCGAAAAAGCCGACCTTCGCGACGCGCAATCCTGAACCTGACGCCATGCTCATTCACGAACTCGAACGCCGCGGCAACGTGTTTTTCCGCTGGCGCAGCTTCATTCCTCTCATCTTGGTTCCGCCTGCGCTCGTGCTGGCGTACGACGCCCCGGCGCGTGCCGGTGACGCGGGGTGGCAGGCCATGTGTTGGGCGGTGGGCCTTCTGGGTGTGGTGATTCGCGCCAAAACCATCGGCCATGTGCCTCCCGGCACGAGCGGACGCAACACCGCAGAGGGACAAGTGGCGGAGACGCTGAACACGCGTGGCATGTACAGCTTGGTGCGCCATCCATTGTACCTCGGAAACTACTTCATGTGGATGGCTCTGGTGCTGGCGACGGGGCGACTGGACTTTGCGCTGCTCGTGACGCTGGCGTACATGATATACTACCTCCGCATTGCCATGGCCGAGGAGGCGTTTTTGGCGGGCAAGTTTGGCGCCACGTACAGCGATTGGACGGCCACAGTGCCGGCCTTTGTGCCCAAATTCTGGGGCACCCCCCGCAGTTCTTGGACCCCGGCTGGCAATGCCTTTTCCCTGCGTCACGTGATCAAGCGCGAATACAACGGGGTGTTCGCCATTGTCTTTGGGATGTTCTTCCTTGAAGCGGCCCGAACGGCGGGTCTCGGCGCCCCCGCGTGGAACACCGAGGCTTGGCAAGCTGGGCTGGGAGGGAGTGTGGCGGCGTTTCTGTTCTTGCGCTTCCTGAAAAAGCGGACGCGCGTCCTCCACGTGGAGGGTCGAGAATTCAGTTCTTGAGGCTCAAGTCACCGCCGCACGGCGCACGATGCGTCGCAGCAATCCCGGGGCAAACCGCTTGAAATAGGCGGCGAGGATTTCGTAGCGGCCGATCAGCACTTCCGCCTTGTTGCGCTCCACTGCCTTGAGCATGCGGGCGGCACATTGTTCTGCCGTCATGCCTGCGCCGGTTTTCTCGTCCATGGTGCCTTGCTTGGAGCCATCGCCGACCACGGCGTTCATGCTGATGTTGGTGCGGATGAATCCAGGACAAACCATGGTCACCTTCACCCCGTCGTCGTGGTGTTCCGCCCTGAGGCTTTCGAAGAAGCCGTGGAGGGCGTGTTTGGCCCCACAGTATCCGGAGCGCAGGGGCGAGGAGAACAGGCCCATGAGGCTGGTCACCACCACGAAATGTCCCGTTTTGCGCGCCACCATGCTTGGCAAAAGGGCCTTGGTGAGGGTCAGCGTGCCGAAGTAGTCGATTTCCATCACGCGCCGGTCGACCGACAGGTCGGTGTCCAGCACGCGCGAGCGTTGGCTGATGCCTCCACAGTGAACCATCACGTCGACGGGTCCGATGTCCGCTTGAACGCGGTCGGCGATGCCTTTCAGGCTCTCAGAGTCGGCCAAATCCAGTGTCACCACATGCACCGTGGCCCCGGCTTCCCGAAGCGGCGAAGCCACGGCGTCCAAGGTGTCTTGTTTGCGGGCGGAGAGCACCACTGTCGCGCCTTCACGGGCCCACGCTTCGGCACAGGCCTTGCCAATGCCACTGCTGGCACCGGTGACCCACACGATTTGGTTGTTCCAGCGTCCCACGTGCAGCCTTGGTCAGGCGTCGATGTTCGCGTACTTGGCGTTGTCCTCGATGAACTTGCGGCGTGGTGGCACGTCGTCCCCCATGAGCATGGAGAAGACATGGTCTGCGCCGGCGGCGTTCTCAATGGTCACTTGGCGCAAGGTGCGGTTCTCGGGATTGAGGGTGGTCTCCCACAGCTGCTCGGCGTTCATCTCACCCAAACCCTTGTAGCGCTGGACGTGAATGCCGCTTTCGCTGCCGCTCTTGCCTTTGAACTCGGCAATGAGGCGGTCCCGCTCGTCGTCGTTCCACGCGTAGATGGAACGTTGTCCCTTCTTGACCTGGTAGAGTGGGGGCGTGGCAATGTACACGTAGCCGTTCTCAATCAGGTCCTTCATGTGGCGGAACAAGAAGGTGAGGATGAGCGTTTCAATGTGGCTGCCGTCCACATCGGCGTCACACATGATGACAATCTTGTGGTAGCGGAGCTTGGCAAGGTTGAGTGCACGCTCGTCCTCTTCCGTTCCGACAGTCACCCCGAGGGCCGTGTAGATGTTCTTGATCTCTTCGTTGTCGAAGATCTTGTGGTGCATGGCCTTCTCCACATTCAGAATCTTGCCTCGGAGGGGCATGATGGCCTGGAACATGCGGTCACGCCCTTGCTTGGCGGTTCCGCCTGCCGAATCACCCTCGACGAGGAAAAGCTCGCACAATGCGGGGTCCTTCTCTGAGCAATCGGCGAGTTTGCCGGGAAGGCCGCTGCCGCCCATGACGGTCTTGCGCTGGACCATTTCGCGGGCCTTGCGCGCCGCGTGACGTGCCTGGGCAGCGAGGATGACCTTTTGGACAATGGTCTTGGCGTCGTTGGGGTTTTCCTCGAGGTAAGCCTCGAGCATGTCGGCCACGGCTTGGCTGACGGGGGCGCTGACCTCGGCGTTGCCGAGCTTGGTTTTGGTTTGGCCTTGGAACTGAGGCTCAGCCACCTTCACACTGACCACGGCGGTCAATCCTTCGCGGAAGTCGTCTCCGCTGATGTCAAACTTCAACTTGTCCAACATGCCGCTGCTGTCGGCGTACTTTTTCAAGGTGTTGGTCAACCCCCGGCGGAAACCTGTGAGGTGCGTACCGCCTTCGTGGGTGTTGATGTTGTTGACGTAGGAGAAGAGGTTCTCTGAGAACGAGTTGTTGTACGTCATGGCGACCTCCACAGGCACGCCATTGCGTTCGCCGCTCATGTGAATCACGTCTTGGATGATCGCTTCGCGGTTGCCATCGAGGTAGGTCACAAAGTCCTTCAAGCCTTCCGTGCTGTGGAAGGTCTCAGTGACAAAGTTGCCTTCCTCGTCGGTGTGACGCTCGTCGGTCATCGTGATGGTGATGCCTTGGTTCAGGTACGAGAGCTCGCGCATGCGGTCGGCGAGGGTGTCGTAGCTGTAAACGAGGGTCTCAAAAATTTCATGGTCAGGCTGGAACTCCACCGTCGTGCCTCGCTTGTCGGTCGTGCCGATTTCGCGCACCGCGTATTGCTCCTTGCCTCGGGCGTATTCCTGCTCGTAGACTTTGCCGCCGCGGTGAACCTCGGCGCGCAACATGGTGGAGAGGGCGTTCACACATGACACCCCGACCCCGTGCAAACCGCCCGAGACCTTGTACGCGTCCTTGTCGAATTTGCCCCCCGCACCAATCTTGGTCATGACGACTTGAAGGGCGCTGACGCCTTCTTTCTCGTGCATGTCGACGGGAATGCCACGGCCGTTGTCTGACACGCGAATCCCGTTGCCTTCTGTGATCGTGACCGTGATCGTGTCGCAGTGGCCGGCGAGGGCCTCGTCAATGGAGTTGTCGACCACCTCGTACACCAAGTGGTGCAATCCTCGGACGCCGACGTCACCGATGTACATCGATGGGCGCATCCGCACGTGTTCCATTCCCTCCAGGGCCTGAATCTGACTGGCGTCATATCCCGTTTGCCCAGCTTTCTTGTTCTCTTCTGACATCTCGAAAAATTCTACCTGTGAAGGTAGGGTGGAAGCCCCCCTCAGGGCTCAGCTTTTGGGGCATGAAAAACCCCGATTTTTCCACGAAAAAACCGGGGTTTTCACAGGATTGTGGATAGCTCGTCAGAAGGCGTAATGCACGCCTCCCAAAACCTGGAACCCTTGGACCGGGAATCCACCCCAAGTGGCGTATTTGGCATTGGCGATGTTGGCGAAGGTCAACCATCCACCGAGGCGGTCGTTGTAGGTGTAATTGCCCGTGAGGTTCAAGTCGAGGAAGCCGGGCAAACGCAACTCGTAGTCGCCTTGATCCAAAGGCGTGGTGTCGCCATAGTTGGCGCTTCGTGTCACGCTGTAGCGTTCACCCACGTAAGACGCGTTGGCCGTGAGGCTGAGTCCCTCGATGAGGCGGTACGTGGCCGAGGCGTTCCAGGTGGTGTTGGGCAAGTTCCAAGCGCGGTCTTCGGAGGGCAAGGTGTAGCGATGCAGTTTCAGGCCACCTGTGAACGACCAGGCACTGCCAAGGTCGAAGGCGGCTTCTCCGCCGACGGTGCGCACGCCCACCGTGTCGTACACGGCATTGAACGAGGCAAAAGAAGCCGTATCCCCTTCGAAGGTGGGGCGGAACAGCACAAAGTCCTCGTATTGGGCCGTGCTGAAGAACCCGTGAAAGCGGAACACCGTGGTGATGGTGCCTCGGATGCCACCTTCGAGGGCCAAGCGCTTGTTGGTGCTGCGGAAGCCTTGGAAGTCCACAGGCTGCGCATTGATGGTCGAGGTGGTGGTCAGGGTGGTGGGGGCGTAGAAGGGATTCTCCTGCGTCAAACTGTGGAAGTTGTTGGCCTGAAGTCCGCCACCAATGGAGGCGTAGGGGACAAACAAGTTGCGCAGCAAGTTCACCGACACCTCTGCCCGAGGGTACAGGTGGAAGGCCTCTCCAAGGCCGTCCCGGGTGGGCTGGTCCGCGTCAATGGCCACGCCAAGTCCTGCACGAGCAGAGAGCGCGCCGCGGCGTGTCGAGACACTGGGTTCGAACGCCACCACGGCCTGGTTGGAGGTTGCAGATGTGTCAAGGCCATAGCGGTCGAGCTGAACGTCCAAATCCAATTGGCCCTTCCACGCGCCAAAGAACTGGGTGCCCATGGCCTCCACGCGCACGCTGCGCTCTCGGGCATCGCGGTCGCTGCCCAGCCAGCCGAGAGACACGTTGGCGGAATGGTTGAACGCGGTGCTGTCCTTGTGATGGCTTTTGAAATTGGCCTGAACGTGGGCCCGAGACCAAACCACCGAAGGCGCATCCACCTGCGTGAAGGCCGTGTCCACAGCCAGAGAGTCGAAGCCATACAGAAGCACTTGGCCGCGACCCGCGGAGGCATTCATAGAGACTTTCTCTTTGCCAATGAAGCGGGAGGCCCAGGCATCGAGGCTGTTGTCGTTCAGCCGTCCTGTCATCAGAGAGGAGGGACTGTTGGTGGCCGCGTGGTGAAGTGCTGTGCCCCAGCTGCCATCGCGGGAACGCAGGTCCGTGTAGCTGGCGTCGAGCAGGGTGGTGCCACGCGTGCCGACGGCGCCCCGAACGTAGCCGCGGTACAACCGGGACAGCGAGGGATCCACGCGCAAGCGGGTCGCTTCGACGGGCGTCATGGTGGGCACAAACTGCAGGCGCTTGGAAAGCAGTTCGTAGCTCAATTGGGGCTTCTCCGCAGAGAGCTGGCGTGCCGTGGGCCATGAGCTCAGCTTGACCGCGTCACGCACCTCCATTTGGCGACTGCCGACGAAGGTGACGTCCATCTCCAAGGTGTCCGCTTGACCGAGTGCCTGCGCACCTGCCATGAGGACGCCTGCGGCCGCCATCCAGAGGCGAGGGGTGTTCGAATTGAGGATCATTCGTCGTTGGATTCGGGTTCTTGGTTGGGGGTTTTGTCGCCGTTGGTGTTGGCGTCGGGCGCGTTTTGGGCTGCCTCGAGGGCATCGATCTCAAACAGCAAATCAGACACGGCTTCCTGCACATCCGGCGCTTGCACGTTGGCCAGGATGCTCTCTGCCGTGGCACGGGCTTGGAAGAGGTCGTTCAGGCCGATGTACGTCGAGACCAGCAGCAGGAATCCCTTGTTGCGCCACGTTTCCTGTTGGTAGAAGTTCTCAATGAGCCCAAACAGCATGGTCTCACAGCCGTCGTAGTTCTCTGTGTTGAACGCGTGCTCGGCGAGGAGGTACTGTGCCTCGGCACCGGCGCTGCCGCCAAACGTCACGAGTTCATCGAGGTCCTGAAGCACCGTGCTGTGTTGACCTTGGTTGCACGCGATCCGTGCATTCCAGAGCTTGGCCGTGCGACGAATGTCGTCGGGCGTGGCCGGATCGTACATCACGCGTGCCGCAAAGTCGGAGGCTTGGTTCTCTTGTCCGAGGAGGTAGTGACAGCGCATTTGGCCGATGGCGGCTTCCAGGCGGTTGGTTTGGAGCATGGCCACTTCTTCGAGGGTTTCGTAGTGACCCAAGGCCGTACGGTGGTCGCCGGCATTCCACGCGATGGTGGCGGCACCCAAGGACGACGCCTCGGTGAATTCCCCGGCGGGCATGGCCAGGACGGCGACGTACGCCGTGTAGGCTTCCTCCGGATTTCCTTGCTCAAACTGGCAGTTGCCCGCGTAGAATTGGGCCTCGGAGATGTAGCGTCCGGCAGGGTGTTGCCGGATGTACTCCTCAAGGCGCGGCAGGGCTTCTTCACACCGGTTTTCCAGGGCGAGGTAAGAAGCAGATTCGAAGATGCGCTGCTCGATTTCGTCGCCATCGAGGCCCACGGCCGCGGGCAAGTTGTCGAGCAAGCCACGGCGAATGAGCAAGGGCTCCACGATGTTGTAGGCGTCGGCCGCCACGTTGTCGTTCCCGTAGTCGTTGCGGATGCGATCCCACAGGGCAAGCACCTTGTCTTCCTGTCCTTGCTTCACACCGACCAAACACAATTCCACCAAGCCTTGCTTTGCCCGTGGCGTGGCGCCAAAATCGTCGACAAGGCGCAGGAGCTTGGCCTCGGCCTTGTCGAGCTCGTCGCGTTCAATGTGGGTCCGGCCCGCTTGGAACAACGCCTCCACGACCAAACGGCTTTCTGGGTGGTCCTCGAGGAGTTGGTTCAGTCGGGTCAATTGACCGGCCAGGTCTTCATCGAGTTTGGAGGACATGGCCCGTTGGAACAAGGCGTAGTCGAGGGGTTTGACGCCGCGCGCCAACACGCGGTCGTAGTACTCCGCGGCTTGGTCAAAGGATTTGAGCGCGTAAAAGCAGTCTGCCGTCCGGAGTTCGGCGTCGCGCATGCGGGACGGATCGTCGTCGGGGTTGGTCTCCAGGTAAGACCGGAACGCCGACAGGGCATCCGTGTACTTTTCGCTTTTGTAGTGGGCGTAGCCACGGGCGTAGTCCGCATCGTTGTGCAAGTCGCTGAGGTAACTGCCTGGGGTGGTGCTGAACTTGGCGTAAGCTGCAGCAGCGCCTGGGTAGTCTCCCTTGTTGTAAAGAATTTCACCTTCCCAGTAGAACGTCTCCGCGTGAAGTTGAGGATCGACGTTGTTGGCCCGCGAGCGCTTGAAGAACGTCAACGCTTGCGAGAGTTGCTTGTTTTGGAAGAGTTCCACGGCCCGGTTGAAGGCGAGCAGCTGGGCTGCGGAGCGCACGGTTTCGTCGGGATTGGTGATGTTGTCCAGGGCTTTGAGGGCACGTTCGTAGTCGCGGCTGGTCATGTGGACCTGCAACAAGAAGCGGTAGGCTTCATCGCGCCGAGGCGAAGAGGGGAATTGCTCGAGGTAGGTTTCGAAGGCCACAATCGCATCGTCAAACGGGTTGAACGAAAGCTCGTAGGCCAGCTTGGCGTAGTGGAAGAAGGCGTCCTCTTGAATGTCGAGGTCAAACTCCGGCGTGGAGGCCGTCTTGAAGGCTTGCTTGGCCCGCGCACGGTCGCCCATCTCCAAGTAGCAGTCTGCCATGTGGTAGGCGGCGTTTTGGGCGAGTTCATCTTCGCCGTACGTCGCGAGCGGGAGGCAGTCGAGGGCGCCGCGCCAGTCGCCAAGGCGGTAGCGCGTGTAACCCACTTGGTAGGCGAACTCGGGGTTGCGACCTGGGCCGTCCGTGCCGTCCCACGCCAATTCGAGGTAGGGCGATGCCGTGTCGTAGGCTTCGTCCCGGTACCAGGCATCTCCGAGCAAGTGCGCCACCTCGGCCACGCTTTCATCGTCGAGGCCACTGGATTCGTCCAACAAGGGCGGCGCGTATTCTTTCAAGCGGCCCCATTGTCCCAAAGCGTGGTACAACTGGGTGATGTACAAAGGCACCAGCTCCTGAAAGTCGGGGTCGTTGGCGATCTTCTCGAACCCATCCAAGGCCACTTGGGGCTGACCTTTCAGGTAGGCGATGTGCGAGAAATAGTACTGGGCGGCAGATTGGAAATCGCCTTCGACCTCGAGCACCTCGTAAAGCGGGACACGCGCTTTCTCATACTCCTCGCGTTCGAAGTAACAGTGTCCCAGCTTGAATCGGTACTCGTCTCGACGGGGCTTCGCCAGCTCGCGGACGCGGATCTTGTTGAACTCCTCGGCCGCAGTAGAATAGTTCTTGCGCTTGTAGTGGTAGTTGGCCAACTCCCAGCGCGCCTCCAAGGCGAGGGGGCTCTCGGGGAACTTCTCCACGAACGACTCCACGCGGTACACGGCGTCGCGGTGGTACAACGCCAACGAACTCATGGCGGCGTAGTAATTGGCCTCGACGTAGGCGTCGCTGGATTCGCTTGCAGCCGCAGCCATCAACGACTCAAAGTCGTGAAGCGCCAACGCATACTGTTGGTTTTGGTAGGCCTCAACAGCCCTTTGGTGTGCCACGTGCTGCGGGTCGGTGGCGTCCGACCACTGGGCCAAACTTGCCGCGGAGGACAAGGCCACAACCCCCAAGAGGGCTGTGCGAGAAAGGAAGGTTTGCATGGTGTGCATGGATTCGCGCGAGTTCCCTCAAAGCTACCCTTGCCAACTGCGGACATGGGGAAGGGTGAAGGATGGTTTTCAACGCGATTCCGTGCAGATTTTGCACTTTAAATGGACGCCTCTTCACAGAAGATGGGAAGCGCTGTACGCGTCCCATGAGCGGGCCCGCAAGATGGGGCGGCGGCCCATCAAACTCAATCCATCCAACGGAACTCTGTGCGGCGGTTGACGCGCCTGCCTTCGGGGGTGGCGTTGGTGGTTTTGGGCTGTGACTCGCCGTGACCTTGGGTGGTCATTCGGTCGCCGTCGACCCCGCACGTCACCAAGAAGGCCTTCACCACCTCGGCACGGTCTTGGCTCAAGATCAAGTTGTCCTTTGCCTCTCCGATGTCGTCGGTGTGGCCGTCGATGTCCAAACGCAGTTCTGGCTGACGTTCCAAGTGGTTGGCCAAAGCGCGCAGGATGATTTCCGAGCGTTTGGACAGGGTGCTTTTCTTGGTTTCGAATTGCACGTCCTCCAACTCAAAAGGATTGCCCTTTGAACGCGATGCGTTCTCCGAGGCGCCCCCGGTGTCCGCCGGAGGAGCCAAATCCAGCGCAACGGCACTCGAGGCATCCGTGCCTTGTTCGTGGACAACGACGCTTTGGTAGCCGACGTTTTCGCCTTGGACGGTCAGCACCACATCCTCGCCGTCCTCGAGCTGCACGATGTGCGCAAACTGTCCGTCCTCCTCGGAATAGGTGACTTGTTCAATGCGTTTGCTCTGGACGTATTCGATGCTCACGGTCAGTTCCCCTTCAGGCACCGGCCACCCCAAATCGCCTTTGACCACCGTGACGGGATCGGGCTTGAGATCGGCTGGCAAGGGGTAGGTGCACAAATCCAGTCCCCGCGTTCCCCTGCGGCGGCTCGCGAAGATGCCCAGCTCCCCATCGGTGCTGACCACCAAGCCGTGCTCGTCGCCTGAGGAGTTGAGGGGGCGTCCCAAGTTGACGGGGTCGCCCCAGATGCCCGAGGTGTCTTGTTGGCTCATCCAGAGGTCGTAGCCTCCGCCTGAGGGGAGCCGGTTGCTGGAGAAGTAGAGCGTTCTGCCGTCGGGGTGGAGGAAAGGGGATTTGTCCTGGGCGGGAGAATTGATGGGCGCAGGCAGCTGCTCTGCCGGACCCCAAGTGCCGTTGTCCAAACGCGCCGACATGAAAATGTCCATGGTCAAGTTGCCGTCCTTGTCCGGGGTGGACTCTGCCCGTGCGGCTGCGAAGAACAGGGTTTCTCCATCGCCACTGATGGACGGCTGGGCCTCCCATCCCTGCGGTGAATTGACATTCGCGCCCAAGGGCACCAAGGGCGACCAGGTGTAGACGGCGGAGCCATCCAAGTCCCGATAATCCACGTGGTATTCCGTGGAAAAGAGGTCGACGTTGGCCGGGTTGCTGGGCACGGGGCGGTTGGCGGCAAGCACCATCAATTTGTTGTCCACCGAGATGCTCGCGCCGCCATAGTTCGTGCCGAGGTTGAACGGCTCGGGCAACGGCACGCCGCTGTCGAAAGGCAGCCGTTCGTCGAGACGCTTGGCCCACGTGAACAGCTCTTTACGCGTGGTGGTGATGTCGCCTTTGGCTTTGGTTTTGGAGGTGCGGGTGAAAAAGAGCAGCGTGCCGTCGGGGGAGAGCATGGGCAGGTACTCGTCCTCATCCCAGCTGACTTCCGGGATGGGAGCAGGCTCGGGGCCTCCCGCATGCATGTGGTATTGATTCAGGAAGACCAACTCTGGCAAAGTGCCTTCCACATCGCTGCGCCGCCGGCGTTTGGTCATGTCTTCGGGGAGGGACAGGTAGGCTTGAAATTGGGTGAGGGCCAGTTCGAAGTCGTCGTTCATGTAGGCCATGGCGCCTCGGAGGTACAGCGCCTCAGGCATGCCTCCAGGACAAACCTCCTCCAACGCGTCCAAGTGCTGGGTCAGCTCGCCCCACATGTCAGGGTTCCTGCTGGTGGCTTTGAAAGTCAGCTCAGCGGCCTCCATGCGAATGGGGGCGTCCTCTGGTTCGAGGTCAAGGGCCGATTCGAGGTAGGCGAGTCGGTCCTCCAGGGTCGTTTTGCCCTTGGGGTGAAGGGCTTTGTCGAAGAGCTTTTGGGCTTTGGACGACCGAGGCTCCTCAGGTTCGCATTGCGCGTGTGCCGTGTTGAACACGATGCCCAAACACAGGCACAAGACCATGACGCGGCGCGCGGTCATCAAGCGCCGGGGTTGAGTTCGCCTTCAGACTGGGCCACCAGCGCCGAGACGGTGCCGTCGCCCGTGACGTTGACCACGGTGCGGCACATGTCGAGAATCCGGTCGATGGGGAAGATCAGTGCGATCCACGCGGGGTTCAGTCCGACGCTTTCCAGCACGATGATCATCAGGACGAGGCCGGCGCTGGGAATGGCCGCGGCGCCGATGGAGGCCAGGGTGGCCGTCAGCACGATGACCGCCTGTTGGGCGAGCGTCAAATCGACCATGTGGAACTGGGCGAGCGCCACGACCGCCACCGCTTGGTAGAGGCTGGTCCCGTCCATGTTGACGGTGGCGCCGATGGGGAGCACGAAGCTTGTGGTGCGCTCGCTCACGCCGAGGTTGCCGTTGACGCACCGCATCGTCACGGGCAGGGTGGCCACGGACGAGGAGGTGGAGAAGGCGGTGATTTGGGCGTCGCGCATGGCCTTTAAAAACTTGCGTGGCGTCATACCCTTGATGCCGATGGAGGCAATGATGGGGTAGACGAGGAAGATCATGAGGGCAAGGCCTAGCACCACGACGAGGCCGTAGCGCAAGAGGAAACTGAGCAGCTCCTGGAACTTGTCAGGATCGGTGCCTGCGGCCTTGACGATTTGGCCGGCCATCAGGGCAAAGACGAAGATGGGCATGGCCTTCATGACCATCCACACCATGCCGACAAAGACGTCGTTCAGGCCGTCAATGGCGCGGATGAGTGACCCGCGCTTGGGTTCTTCCACACTGACCAGAACGATGCCGAAGAAGACGGCGAAGAAGATGATTTGCAGCATCGCCATGTCGCTGAGCGCCTTGAAGATGTTCTTGGGCACCACGTCCACAAGGGGCTGAAGTGGACCGCTGTTGGAGGCGTTCTCGGCCTTGTTGAGCTTGTCGGCGACCCATGCGTTCATACCATCTTGCTGGGCCTGGATTTCACGCACGAGGTCCGCGTTTTCTGGGGCCTGCGCAATGTTGAGGTCGTCGAGGACTTCGATGCCGTTGGCGTCTCTCCAAAGTTCGTATCGGATTCGGTTGCTGGCCTTGAGGTCTTCGCTGGCGCCTGTGCCGGGTTGAAAGATGTTGACCAGCACCAAGCCGAGGGTGACCGCGAAGAACGTGGTGAGGAGGTAGAGGCCGAGTGTTTTGGCCCCCAAGCGACCCAACTTTTTGACATCACCAAGCGACGCCACCCCGCCGATGATGCTGAAGAGCACCAAGGGCACCGCGATCAGCTTGAGGATGTTGATGAAGATGTCGCCCAGCGGTTGGATGTAGTTCAGCGTGAAGCTGTTCCACCCAAACTGGATGCTCGCCCACGCGTACCCCACACCCAAGGCGAGGCCGATGAGCACCTGCCAGTGCAGTGCGAGACGAGGAGATTTGGAGTCAGATCGAGGTGAATCGGAGGTCATGCCCCGAAGGTAAGGCGCGCGGCGCGCTGACGAAGCGCGTGGTCGACCAAGACGAGGCAGGCCATGGCTTCCACCAAGGGGACAGCGCGAGGCAGCACGCACGGGTCGTGGCGTCCGCGGCCTTCGAGCTCGACGGGGTTGCCGTCACGGTCCACGGAGGAGCTGGGCTGAAGGACCGTTGCCACGGGCTTGAATCCGACGCGAAGCAAGATGTCTTCGCCGTTGCTGATGCCGCCTTGGATGCCGCCGCTTCGGTTGGTGGCGGTGCCGATTCGGTCACCGCGATCGACGAACTTGTCGTTGTGCTCGGAGCCGCGCATCAACGTGCCGCTCAGTCCGGAGCCCAGTTCGAGGGATTTCGTCGCGGGGAGGGACCACATGGCCTTGGCGAGGTCGGCGTGGAGGCGGTCAAAGACCGGTTCGCCCCAGCCCGCAGGCACGCCGCGGGCCACGAGCACGATGGCGCCCCCGACCGTGTCGCCGGCCTTTTTCACGTCCGCGATGCGGTCCGCCATGCGGGCGGCCGTCTCGGGATGTGGGCACCGCACGGGGTGGGCGTCGACCTCGTCACGGCTGTGAAAGGACGGCGGCAGGGGCATGCTGATGTCCTGGACGCGCTCGACGTAGGCGCCGACCTCGACGCCGAGGGTGGCGAGGATTTGGCGTGCGACCGCACCGGCCACCACGCGCGAGACCGTTTCCCGTGCCGAAGCCCGGCCGCCGCCGCGGACATCGCGGAGCCCGTATTTGGCCTCGTACGTGAAGTCCGCATGGGAGGGACGGAACGTGTCTTTCAGGTGATCGTAGTCGGCAGGGCGGGCGGACGTGTTGGCGACCGTGAACCCGATGGGCGCGCCTGTGGTGACAGGTCCGCCTTCGTGCTCGACCGTGCCGGACAACCATTGCACCTCGTCGGCTTCCTTGCGGGACGTGGTCAGGGAAGACTGGCCAGGACGTCTGCGCGCCAGCTCGGCTTGCACTGCGTCCAAATCCAACGCGAGGCCTGCTGGACACCCGTCCACGATGCCGCCCATGGCGTGCCCATGCGACTCGCCAAACGTCGTCAATCTGAAAAGGGTGCCAAAGGTGTTTCCTGCCATGCCCTGCGAAGGTATACCTTGCACGTCATGCGGACGCTTGTCAAGAACATCAAAGGGCTTGTGGGTGCCTTTGAGGAGGTGCCCCGAGACGTGGCGGGCTCCGAGATGGCCAAATTNCCGATCCTCCACAACGCCTGGCTCGCCCTGGAGGNNGGAGNNGTGGTGGATTTTGGGGGGATGGANGACTTTCCCGGCATCGTCGATTGGTCNGGCCTGAACATCGTCGATGCGGAGGGGCGNTGGGTNCTTCCGGCGTGGTGCGACAGCCACACCCACACGGTCTTTGCGCGAAGCCGCAGCGAGGAGTTCCTCATGCGGCTCGAAGGGGCGACCTACCAAGAGATCGCCGAGCGCGGAGGCGGCATCCTCAACTCCGCCAAGGCGTTGCAAGCCATGGGCGAGGACGAGCTGTTTGAAGATGCTTTGAAGCGCGTGCACCGCGCCATTTCGCAAGGGGTGGGCGCCATGGAGATCAAATCGGGTTACGGCCTGACCCTGGAGGCCGAGCGCAAGATGCTCCGCGTCATTGCACGCCTCAAGGAAGTCGCGCCCATTCCCATCAAAGCCACGTTCCTCGGGTGCCACGCGGTGCCGCCTGAATTCGAAAACGCCGCAGCCTACACCCAGCACGTCGTCACCGACATGCTGCCCGCTTTCGCCGCCGAGGGCCTCGTTGACTACGTGGACGTCTTTTGTGAGAAAGGGTACTTCGGAGTCAACGAAACGCACGCGCTTCTCGAAGCGGCAAATGATCTCGGATTGAAAAGCAAAGTCCATGTCAATCAATTCAATGACATTGGTGGAGTGGAGCTTTGCGTGAATCAACATGCGCTCAGCGTCGACCACCTTGAGGTGTGCGGCAGTGAAGCCATCCAAAGCCTGATTGAGGGATTTGAACGCGCTGAAGACGGCGACGGAGCGCCCACGTATCCCGTGGCCTTGCCAGGGTGCAGCCATTTCTTGAGCATTCCCTACACGCCAGGCCGCGCCATCATCGACGCTGGTCTGCCGCTTGTTCTTGCCACCGACCACAACCCAGGATCGGCGCCGAGCGGGGATATGTCAATGGCCGTCCGGCTCGCCAGTCTGAAGATGGGAGTCTTGCCACGTGAGGCAGTGGCGGCGGCGACCTTGAATGGAGCTGCGGCGATGGAGCTCAGCCACGAAGTCGGAGCACTGGGACGGGGTCACCGCGCGAATTTCATCGTGACGCATCCCATGGAGGGCTTGCAAGACATTGCCTATCGCTTCACCGACGCGGTTGTGGATAAGGTGTTCATCAACGGGGAAATCTGGGAGGGGTAAGGTCCAATTGCCAGGGCAGAGGGCGCGCTACTTTGGCCCCATGCAACGACTCATTGAATGCGTCCCCAACATCAGCGAGGGACGCCGCCCCGAAGTCATCAACGCCGTGGCCGCTGTGGTCGAGACGGTGGATGGATGCCGACTGCTTGACGTTGATCCTGGAAAGAGCACGAATCGCACGGTCATCACCTTTGTGGGGCCGCCTGAAACGGTGGGCGAGGCGGCGTTTCGCCTGATCAAGAAGGCGAGCGAACTCATCGACATGTCCAAACACAGCGGCGAGCACCCCCGCATGGGCGCCACTGACGTGTGCCCCTTTGTGCCGGTCGCGGGCGTGACGATGGACGATTGCATCAAGGTGGCCCACGAGGTGGGCGAACGCGTGGGGAAGGAGCTCAACATCCCCGGCTATTTCTACGAATCGGCTGCGAAGCGCCCCGAGCGAAAGAACCTCGCCGTGTGCCGCAAAGGCCAATACGAGGGGTTGGGCAAGCTGAGCACGGACGAAGGCGCACCAGACTTCGGTCCTGCAGAATTCAATGATGCGGCCCGCCGCACCGGGGCCACCGCCGTGGGCGCGCGCGACTTTCTAATCGCGTACAACATCAACCTGAACACCACGTCAAGCCGTCGGGCGAACGCCATTGCGTTTGACATCCGCGAGGCGGGCCGAATCAAAAAGCGTGACGGCATCACGGGCCCGGCCATCCTCGATGCGCAAGGCGAGCCTGTCCGCATCCCCGGCACCCTGAAGTCGGTCAAAGGCATTGGCTGGTACATCGAGGAATACGGCATTGCCCAACTTTCCTTGAACCTCACCGACATCAACGTCACGCCTGTTCATGTCGCATTCGACGAAGCCTGCACCAAGGCCCAAGCGCGCGGCATCCGGGTGACGGGTTCCGAGCTTGTGGGCCTGTTGCCTCTTCGTGTGCTTTTGGACGCCGCCGACCATTACCTCCGAAAGCAACAACGGTCGCTTGGCATCTCCGAAGCAGAGAAGGTCAAGATTGCGGTGAAGTCGCTGGGGCTGGACGACCTCGCGCCGTTTGACCCCGCCAAGCGCGTCATCGAGTACATCATTGCGGAGAAGGGAAACTCCCCGCTGATCCACATGACGCTCACCCAATTTGCAGACACCACAGCTTCGGAAGCACCCGCTCCAGGTGGTGGTTCCATTTCAGCATATGCCGGTGCCCTTGGTGCCGCGTTGGCAACCATGGTGGCCAACCTCAGTGCCCACAAGCGTGGATGGGACGACCGCTGGGAAGAATTCAGCGTGCACGCAGAAAAGGGACTCGCCCTCCAAAACGAGCTCATGGCCCTGGTGGACGCGGACACCCAAGCATTCGATGCCATCATGGCAGCTTACGGCATGCCCAAGGGAACCGAGGACCAAAAGGCCAAGCGCCACCAAGCCATCCAAGACGCCACCCGCAACGCCATTGACATTCCGATGCAAGTGGCTCAGCTCGCCCACGACGCCTTGGACCTCGCGACCACCATGGCCAAAGACGGCAACCCCAACAGCGTCACCGACGCAGGAGTGGGTGCCATGTGCCTCCGCACGGCGGTCCTCGGCGCCGTCTTGAACGCCCGCATCAACTGCGGCGACCTCGAGGACGCCGACTACGTCGACCAGATCCAATCCCGGTGCGCCAAGCTCGTCGAGAGCGCCACGCGTCAGGAGTCGGAGATCCTCGCGACGGTCGACCGTGTGATGGCGGGTTGATCCCTTGACATACAGGGAGGTTGCAATATCCTTATGACAAATCATTGAGTCATGAAATTCAAGCACATGCTGATTCTGGCCACGACTGGGGCAGTATTGTCGGCCAACGCGCAGGTTACGCTTCCATACAACCCCGATGGCGACGCCAACGGTCTCATCGGGGTCACAGATCTTCAG
>NYSX01000011.1 GCA_002683345.1 Flavobacteriales bacterium | reverse complement strand
ACCAGGTGCGGCCCGAGCGCAACATCTACGGCGACAACGACCGCGACCAGTTTTTCCGCACCGGAATGGGCATTGTGGGCGCGACCTACACCAAGCCCATCAATGAAAAGACCTACCTCAAGACGACCCTGGCCGTCAGCCGCGATTGGCAGGACAGCCGACACGAATTCGTCTCGCGCGACCTGTCTTTTGAGGGAGGGGACACCACGTTCACCAACGTGAGCACCCAGCCCTTGATGGCCTACCTGTTTGACAAGAAGCGCGTGTCTTTGGCCGCCCACGCCAACCGCAAATTGGACGTGGAGCGTGGCACGGCGACCCTGCGGTTTGGGGTGAATGCGGACGCGATGATTTGGGCGTTCAACGACAGCATCAAGCCCTTTGTGTGGCAGCCGGACGCCAACATGCAGGACAGCACGCTGACGCTCGGCGAGTTTGGCCGCCGTTGGGATGCGAACATGACTTCGCTGTTGGTGCAGCCTTTCGCCCAGGTCAAATGGCGTCCCTCCGAACCCTGGACGGTCACCGCGGGCCTGCACGCCATGGCGGATACCCGCAGTGGCGCCATGTCGCTTCTCGAGCCTCGCCTTGGTGCGCAATACGTGACGGCTGGTGGGACGGTGTGGTCTGCCGGCGCAGGCCTGCACAGCCAAATGCAAACGCCCTACCTCTACGCCACGTCGCCCGCGCCGTACCCCTCCAATGGGGATCCGCTGGCGATGCCCAACGCCAACATGGACTTCACCAAGAGCTTGCATACGGTCGTGGGCATGTCTCGCCGGCTCGGTGACCTCTGGACCATGAAGGCGGAAGCGTATTTCCAGCACCTTTACGACATCCCCGTGGCCGACACCACGACCGCGTGGGGTGCCGCCAACACGAGCTACTCGCTCATCAACGCCGGTGGCGGCTTTGACCGCCTCTTCCCAGATTCCCTCGTCAATGGCGGACAAGGCAGAAACTATGGGGTGGAGGTCACGTTGGCCCGGGCGTTCCGTGACGGGTGGTTTGTCCTGTTCACTGGAAGCGTGTTCGACGCCAAATACACGGGCGCCGACGGCATCTTCCGAAACACCGACTTCAATGGCCGTTACGCGTGGAATGCCCTGGCGAGCAAGGAGTGGAAACTTGGCACGTCGTTTAGCCTCGTCACCGGCGCCAAGTGCACCATGGCAGGCGGTCGATGGTACGGAGGCGTCGACACGGAACAGTCCGACCTGTTGCGGGAACTCGTGTGGGACGACGCCACGCGCAACACCCTGCAGTTTGACGACTATTTCCGGTTCGACCTCAAGACCAACCTGACCTGGAACCGCCCGTCGACCACGCACGAACTCGGCATCGATTGGGTGAACATCCTCGGCACCGAAAACGTCCTGAAGCTGACCTACGCGCCGGACGATGCCTCGGAGAATTCAGTCCGGGAGGAGTACCAGCTCGGGTTCCTGCCCATCTTCTTCTACCGCGTCGACTTCTGATCAGGCTTATTGCCAATGGCCTGACTTGGCATTGCTGCGCGTGAAACCTTGGACAAGTCACTCTACGAGTCGATGTGTTATTGTGTAAATTGTCAGTGGCACCGAGGCAAGGACACAGTTCCGAGGCAATGGTGTGCGGATATCGAACATTGAATCACGTGCATGGTTAGTCAAACATGAAAGAGCAAATGAATATCAATCCAGTCATGGTTTCCATGAGATCATTCCTAGGTCTTGCCCTCTGCTTTACGGCAGGCTTGTCCTCATTGGCGCAGTGCGAGGCCGATCACTTTGTGTATGCCAGCAATTACTCTTATGAACCACAAGTGCTTCAAATTGGTCAAGGCGAAAGTGTGGCATTCATCAACAATCAAGGTTTTCACGACGTGAATGGTGACATCAACACCTTAACCGGATCGTCATACAACAACCCGGAGTCCTTTTACTTAAGCCCAATTGTGGGCAATGCTGCGGGCGCTTGCATTGGAGTGGTGACCTTCAATGAAGTCGGAGAGTACAATTATGATTGTAGCATTGGCAGTCATGCTCAACTCGGCATGGTAGCATCAATACAAGTGCAGGCGAGTGTAACATCTGGATGTACTTACGATTTTGCTTGCAATTTCAATCCTTCCGCTGAAGTGGATGACGGCTCGTGCGAGGTGTCGTCTTGTGTGTTGTCTGGCGACCTTGACAATGATGGGGCAGTGACGACCTCGGACTTGATTGCCTTCTTGGCCGTGTTTGGCCAAGTTCTTTGAGGGGGTCAAACTTCGTGGTCGACTTGGGAGAGCCGCCGTCGTAGCGCTACCTTGAGCGCAAACCTTATGACATGCGCTCCAACTTTGAAATTTTGTCCCGTGCGTGGGACGCCCTCGGATCACAATGGCTTCTAGCCATTGGTCTTTGTGTGCTTCACGGAATCGTCAACCTCGTGCTGGGCTCCGTGGGATTTGGGCTGGGCTCGCTGGTGGCAGGCGGGGCGTTGACCTTTGGGTTCAACCGCGCCATGGTGCTGATTTACCGAGGCCATGTGCCCCGTGTCGAGACGTACTTCGACGGCTTCAAACACTTCCTGCCCACCTTCTTTGTCTTCTTGCTGGTGGGGGTGATTGTGTTCATCGGTTCGATTCTCCTCGTGATTCCAGGAATCATCGCAGGCATTGGTTTGTCTCAAACCTTCTACATCCTTCAAGACAACCCAGAAATAGGGGCGGAGGCTGCGTTGCAAGAAAGCTGGCGGCTCACGTGGAAGAATGGCAACATGTGGAAGGTCTTCTTCATGGGCTTCCTGAGCTTCTTTGTGATGCTCGGAGGCCTCTTGGCCTTCGGGGTAGGGCTCTTCTTTGCGATCCCACTGATCAGTGTGATGATGGCAGGCCTTTACGAAGAGTTGCGCCTCAACGACACCGCGTCTGGGCGCGTGGAGTTCGTCTGATCCAGAACAGCCTCGTCAGCGTTTGGAGTCGCGAGGCCTAGGTGTTAGCCACAGGGCTTCCCGAACGCGTCCAACAGGCCAAGGAAGTCGGCCGTGTTGAGGGCGCCATCACCGTTCAAATCGAAGTAGCGGGGATTCAAGTTGCCCAATCCGTTGCCCTCGCCGAGGGTGGCGGGCGCAGGGCGACAGACTTCCGCCTCGGCATCCCAATACGTGCCCGCACCGCAAGGCGCTTGTGGCACGCCCGGAGAAGCGTCTTTCACCAACGCGAACCGAACAAGGTCTGTGATGTCCATCCATCCCGAGGCGTCAAAATCGAAGTAGCATGGGTCGAGTTGTTGGGTGTCACCCGTTTCGCCTAGCCACGCTTCGAGGTCGCAGCGCGAGAGCTCCGAGTCGAAGCGCGTGCCTTCCGCGCAGTAGTAATTGCAAAGGGAAGGGCTGTTGAGGTTGGCGTCCGGATTGAAGTTGAATGCGGCGGGGTCCAAACACCCTGGTATGGCTTCTGTCAGGATGGGCAGGACCTGTCGGTATTCATTGGCCTGACTTCCGTTTTGAAAGATTTGCACTTGGATTTGGCCTGAGACGTCGCCTGCCGTGGTGAGCTGGGCCACCATGACGCGCAAATCGTCCCCGGCAAATGCGGGATGCACGTCGGCCTCCTCCAATCCAGGGAACAGGCCGTACCAAGCACCGCCGACCTGGTCATTCAGCAAGACACTTTCGCCTGGGCCGTTGTCGTCGAATTCTTCAGGCACATTGACATCACCCCATTGACCTGAGCATTGGTAAGCAGATTCGTATGAGCTGTCTTCTGCGCCGATGGTGAGGTAGCTGTCGTAGGCGATTTCAGGAAAGAATGGAAAGAACGCGGGGTTTACGGCTTGGGCATTCCACCCTGAGGCGTAAGTCGAATTGAACCAGGCTGGACTGGCCGTGGAAGTCAAGGCCAGTGGGTTGTTTTCATCGCCAGAACAGGAGCTGACAAAGTCCAAGGCATGGAGGCAGTTCACGTACAACCGGTACGTCGTCATGCCGTCCAAGTCCCCTCCTTCGTGGGTGGTCACTTCTTCAAGTTGCAGCCAGTATCCCTCTGGCAGTGGGGGCAGGCTGCGACTCAGGTCCGGCTGGGCGTATGCACCCACGTAGCCTGTGAGCAAGGCAAGAATCCAGAGGGCGCGGTAGCCCCAAGAGGACTCCAAGTCGGTTGTGTTTCTCCAAGACATGCTTACGCGTACGAGGGTGAGCAGCCCAGGGTTACGTTGGGAGTGAGCCTGACCCATTCTCACATGGCCGAGCTGAAGAAAATGGCGTTGGCGAAGAACTTGTGTCCGTCTTTCCAAAAGGCCCTGAACAGCACGTTGTCTGCGAGGTAAATCACGTGGCCGCGCCCCATGTCGTGGACGCCAAAACTCAAGCTTTCCCGCAGCTGGGCGTTGGCCCGTGCCCCGGCAAAACCGCTGATGGGGTCAACGCTGTCAGACAGGATGCCCACGTTGTGGCCGTCTTCGAGGTGGGCGTAGCGTCGGCTCGAGGTTTTGATGCTCCAGTAGCGGTCCCCGTAGCCATAGGCCAAGGGGTGGGTCCCGTCGAGCGCCACTTCATAGATCGCCCCAGGAATGTCGCTTCGGATGCCGTTGCGTGCCGACATGGCATACGGGGCGTAGCGGTCCTCCTTGGCGTGGGCATCGCGCTCGTCGCGTCGCTCTGCCTTGTCGTCGTCGTCGCTGTAGCGCGACAGTCCCCAAGACTCGATGCCCAAGTTGCATGCCGCGCCCAAGGCCACGAGGCGGCCTCCTTCGCGAATCCAAGCGGAGATGGCGTCTTTTTGGTCTTCGTCCACGTCGTACCAACCGCGGGGAAGCACCACGACATCGTATGCATCCCAGTCCATCCACTCCAGCCCGCGCACCGCGGTCATGGGGTAATTCCAAACCTCCTCAAACGTGAACCACACCTCCCCAAAACTCAACGAGGACACCTCGTCGCCCATCACCACCGCCACGCGCGGGGCATCGATGGGGGCCACGTCGTAGGCCCCGAGGTCGGGGCCGGAGGTCACCATGCCGCTCTCCAAGCGCGCCACGGTCATGCCNGGCACGTTCGCCGTCAAATNGGTCAAGCGCGCGGCCATGTCTGGCCAAAGGGCTTCGTTNTTGCGTCGGGTGATGACAACCGCCCCTCTCGGGAACGTGGTGCCGTCGACTTCGATCGGGCGCTTCACCACACGTGCCGTCACGCCGGCTTTGAGCAAGTCTGCGAGCACGGGCGTGCCGAGGTCGGTGTGGTAGTGAAGCACATACGCGTAGGCAGGTCCTTCGCCGTCGAGTGAAGGAGGCGTCACTTCGGAGGTCCACGCGTCGGTGCGCGGCATGGCGCTCGTCATGGCGTAAGCTTCGAGACCATACGCGTAGGGCAGCGCCCACGTGGTGATGTCGTAGGTGAGGCTGTCACTCAATTCGGGGTTGGGGTCCATCAACACTTGCAGCAAGCTCGATTGGGCTTGTCGCGCATCGATGACGAGGTCGCCCTCCCGGATGGACACCTTTTTGGAGGTCAAATCCGCGTAATCCAATCCCGTGCCCTTGGAGCTGGCGGTGGCCCGGCCATAAGCAATGCCGTTGGCATCGAGCAGGGAGGTCAGCCAGTGGAGCTTGGCCGGATCGTTGGTCGCTGGAACCACATAGCCTTTGTGGTCCCCCCAAGGTTCCTGGAGGTTGCGGCGGTGGAAGGCGGAGAACTCCTTCAGCATGCGGTCGGCGTGCATGCCTGCCGATTCAATGGTGGAAAGGCCGCTCTCGGTGTGGTTTTGGATGCGGTAGGCGAGGGTGAGGGTGTCTCCAAGGGCCGTTTCAATGGCGCGACCAGCCCTTCCGCTGCCGCCTTGCTCGTAGGTCATCCCGATCGCCCCTTGGAACATGGGCCACGTATCGCCATAGGAAGGGTAGAGCAAGTCAAACACCTCCCGCGTGAAGTACAGCGCGCCGCGCTGGTCAAAATACTTGGCGTTGTTGGCACCGATGTGTCCTTGGCACTCGCGCTGCCACGGGGTGATGATCTTGTGGTACGGTTCGGCGGCCGGCGCAAAATAGTAGGGACTGTTGACGCCTTGCTCGTGGAAGTCCACATGCACTTGCGGTTGCCAGGTGCGGTAAAAGGCCGTGCGCGCTTGCGTCTCCCGTTGGGTTTGCCAGGCCAAATCGCGGTTCATGTCAAACAAATAGTGGTTTGGCCGACCTCCCGGCCAAGGCTCGTCGTGTTCCCACGCCTGTGGATCGGTGTTGGGACGGGGACCGTTGGACTGGTCTTGAAAGTGCACATAGCGGTCGCGCCCATCGGGGTTCACGCAGGGATCCATCACCACCACGGTTCGGTCGAGCAAGTGGGCGTGGGTGGTTGCGAGCGCCTCGATGGTGGCCATGGCGGCTTCGGTGCAGACGGCTTCGTTGCCGTGCACGTTGTAGCTGAGGTACACCCACACCACGCGGTCGCCACTGTCCACACCTTCGTTCACGCGCTGCATGTTGTTTGCGCGAAGCGTCTCGAGGTTGGCCATGTTGGCAGGGGAGGACATGATCAGTCCCAACAGGGGGCGCCCTTCGGTCGTGGTGCCGTACTCCTCGAGTTGCCAGTGTGGCATGACTTCAGCCATGTGCTCGACGTAGTCCACCACGGCATGGTGTCTTGTGAAGGATTCACCCAGCGGGTGACCGAGGATGGGCGTGGGGGAGGTTTGGGCCAAGGACGGGGAGCCCCAAGCCGCAAACGCGAGGACCAACAGGGAGAGGAGTCGTGAACGCAACATGCTTCAAATATCGGAAGGGCGTGGTGTACAGTGGGTTATAAGAAATATGTAAAAAATATACGTGATTATGTAACCATACGTGAGGCAGTCCCGTTTCCTATTCCAACGAACATCACCGCAAACACACAACATTCTGAACCATGGACACGATTTTTCAATTTTACTTCAGTGTGGGCCTGATTTGGGCCATGTTCTGGTCATTCAAACTCACAACGATTGGCCTTCAGAAACTTGCGGTTCGCAAGTGACCTTGATCGGGTTTTCCTGGCAGAAAAGGGCAGAGAGATGTGCCAGGAAGTCCTTTCAAGGGGTGAAAGAGAGAAAAGAATGAGGATTTGAAGCACTGATTTCGAGTGGCTTGAGTGAAGAATTGCGCAAAATGGCGGCTTAGGGCCGCCATTTTTAATGCGCTGAAAACCAGCAACGACGAGGGGAGGAGGGGGTTGTTCACGTTGTGGTGTGAATGGAATAGTAGGGTGTCTTTATGACACGTTTGTTGTTCGTGCCAGATTTGCAGCAGTCCAAACCTCAAAACCCTTACATCATGGACAATGTGTTCAAATTCATGGGCGGCTTTTTCTCAAGCCTCACCCAACTCTTGATCGGTTTCGCTGCACTCGCTGTGGTGACCGAAGTGGTCTTCGGAGCTGAAATGTTCCCAGGCATGACCGTGGTCGACAATTTGACCTCGCTCATCACCACCCTCGGAAATGGTGGATTTGTGGGCCTCGTGGCCCTCTTGATCCTCTGGAACATTCTCACGAAGAAGTAAGTGATGTAGTGGAAGGCGCGGTTGCTCAACGACAGTGACCGCGTCTTCACTTTCACCCTTGTTGTTCTCCCAAACCAAACCCCATGGAAAAGCAAATCACAGCTGCAGCCCTTGTGCTCAGCATTGCCGGGTTGGGCTACCTCAAAGCGCAACAGCTGGAGCGCATGGAGGCACAAGCAGAACGCGACGCCGCGGCGGCGGTGATGGCGGCAGAGGAAGCTGCTGAGGCACATGACGCGTCGAATCGCGTGCAGTTTGAAGTGCCCCACGACCGCGATGCGTCCACCTCCGAAGTGGACATCGTGCTCGATGGCATGGCGTCGTATGACGCCGAATCCGATTCCATCTCGTTCTCTTGGGTCCAAACCGAGGGGCCAGACGTGGCCTTGTCTGAAGACGAGCCCGGACGTTCTTCGTTCCGTGCCGCGCCAGGCAAATACACCTTCGAATTGACCGTGACCGATGCGTACGGCGCGGCTTCCAGCCAGGAAGCGCGTGTGAACGTGACGACCGAACCCAACACTGCGCCGGAAGTGCACATGTCTGTGTACGCCGAGGGCGCTGAATGAAAGCAAGACAAGAACTCTTAGAACAGGTTCTTTCAATCAGAGGAGCGCGCCCAGGGATGGGCGCGTTTTTTTTGTGCGCGTCGCCCGGCCCTGTGGCATCTTTGTGTCATGGCGCACGCGGAACATCGCATGGATGCAGAGGCTTTCCTCGCAGCCGCTCGGGAGAGCGTTGTCCTCGATGTGAGAAGCCCGAGCGAACATGCCCAAGGCCATCTTCCGGGCGCCATTTCCTTCCCCTTGTTCTTGGACGAGGAGCGTGCCGTGGTGGGCAAGACCTACAAGCAGGTGGGCCAAACCGAGGCCATCGAAACCGGATTGGGAATCGTGGGACCCAAACTCCAAGCCCTCGCCAACCGGGCCCGCGCGCTTTTCGATGCGCAGGCAAGCCCCAGACCCCTGTTGCTCTATTGTTGGCGGGGTGGCATGCGTTCTGGAAGCGTCGATTGGCTGCTTCGGACGGCCGGAATCCCCACCGTGCTGTGCGATGGCGGATACAAGGCGTGCCGAAGCCATTTCAACCACGTGCTCGAAGCGCCTCGCCCGTACGTCGTGATGGGGGGCATGACGGGTTCTGCCAAAACCGATGTCCTCCATGCCCTGCGCAACCAGGAGGCACGTGTGTTGGATTTGGAGGGGCTGGCCAAGCACTTTGGGTCGGCGTTTGGCAACCTTGAAGCCCACGCGCAACCCAGCACGGAGCAGTTCACCAACCTCTTGGCGTGGGAGCTGATGGCCTTAGATGGCCAGGCGTCGGCGCGCCCGATTTGGGTGGAGAACGAAAGCCGCCAAATCGGCCGCATTCACGTGCCGGAGATGTTTCACAAGCGGCTGCGCGAGGCGCCGGTGTTGGAATTGGAGCGCACGGAAGAGGACCGCGTGACGCATCTGCTTTCCATGTACGGCGACGCCTCGAGCGAGGCCTTGATCGCCGCGTTTGAACGCATTCGGGACAAACTGGGCGGGCAGCACGCGCAAGCGGCAGTGGCGCATGTGAAAGAAGGCGATTTGGCCGCGGCGGCGCGCATCGCCTTGGTGTACTATGACAAGACGTATCGACACGGACTCGACCAACGCGACAAGATGCGCGCGGTGGACGCCCGTGGACTAACCCCGGATGCCGTGGCGACCCTGTGTCGCCGCATCCACAACGAATGGAACCCTTGGAAACTTCCCCAGACATCAAACTGACGCAATNCTCGCATGGCGCGGGGTGNGGATGCAAAATTGCACCCGCGGTGCTCCANACCATGCTCAGCGGCATGAAAGCGGGGCCGTCCCATCCATCCCTGNTGGTGGGCAACGACACCAAGGACGACGCNGCNGTCGTGGACCTTGGAGANGGNACNGGCATCATCAGNACGACGGATTTTTTCATGCCCATTGTGGACGATCCACACACGTTTGGCCGCATCGCGGCCGCCAACGCCATCAGCGACATCTACGCCATGGGAGGCACGCCACTCGTGGCCATTGCCATTTTTGGCTGGCCCATTGACAAGCTCAGCGAAGAGGTGGCGGGCCAGGTTTTGGAGGGCGGCCGCAGCATTTGTGAGGAGGCGGGCATCCCGCTGGCCGGCGGGCACAGCATCGATTGTCCTGAGCCCATCTTCGGCTTGGCGGTGACAGGGCGCGTTCCGTTGGACCAACTCCAAAAGAACGCCGCAGCCCAGCCCGGCGACGTGTTGTACCTCACCAAGCCCCTCGGCGTGGGCATCATCACGACCACCCAAAAGCGCGGCAACGTCGATCCCGACCACCTCGCCGCAGCCGTGAACAGCATGCAAACCTTGAATGCGGTGGGGGCGGAGCTCTCGGCGCTTTCGGGCGTGCACGCGATAACGGACGTGACGGGGTTTGGCCTCATGGGGCACTTGCTCGAGATGTGTCAAGGCAGTGACACCCAGGCGGAAGTCTTCGGCGACCAAGTCCAAACCTTCGACGGCGTCCCCACCTACCACGCGCAGGGCATGGTTCCCGGCGGTGCTCGCCGAAACTTCGCAAGCTATGGCGAGCACCTCGACCTCCCCGAGGGCTACCTCCGCGACTTGTTGTGCGATCCCCAAACTTCAGGCGGCCTCCTCGTGGCGGTCGCTCCGGATCACGCCCAGGAAGTCCAGGCGCTGCTGGCCAAGCACGGAATGCCCAGCGCACCTGTCGGGCGCATGTTGCCGGAAAACGAAGTTCTTGCTGGCGGGGTCACGGTCGCCTACCGTCCCGCTTCCTGAGGTCAGGCTTTCACGGCGCGCAGCTGGGCAGGAGCCCAGTGGTCGAGCAGGATCATGTGCGGTACGGACCCTGCGAGCAGGACGGCCCACGCCCAACGCACGTCAATCCATCCGCTGTAGGCGGCCCATCCGATGAGGAGCAGTCCGGCCAAGGCGGTCAGGGTAAACGGCACCGCGAGGGTGTAGTAAGTCCAAAAGGCTTTGGTCACGTTTTGGTGGTGCAGGAATTCGGCGCGCCAAGAATCGGCGGCATGTCCCAGGCAGAAGTACGCTGTAAACGCCCAAAGCAGCTCCGCGGAGGACGCGAGCATCCACATGGCCACGACCCATGCCGCCTCGCGCAGCAGGCGGATGCTCATGCGTTTGGCGTTCGGGGCGCGGTTCCAAGCCAACGCCGCGGCCACCGTCCAAATGAGCTTCATCCACGCCGTGCCCGCCTCGAGCGTCACCAAAAGGTGCGTGGCTTGGGCTTCTGTGAGCCACACGCGAAGCACTTCCATGGAAGACACCTGTTGGGTGCCGAGCAAGGTGCCGAGCAGCACCGCGCCGAGGGCGAAGCCCCGCACCCGGTCGAGGACTTCATGGGTGCGCACTTCGACGTGGCTTTGGCCAAAATGCCACGCAGCCAAGGCCAAGAAGGCCCACGTAGCTGCAGTCGGTGCCACGATAAAGAGCGCGGTGAAGGCGGCTAGTCCCAACAAGTAGGGAAGCACAAACCGCCACGGCGCGCTGCGTTCGGTGCGGCCCAGCGCATGGTGGTACGTGATGTGGTCCACTGCGCCGTGCGGCAATCCCAAGCCCACAAAGAGCAGGCCGGCAAGCAGCCAAGTCAAGGTTGAGTCCGTGGACATCCACGGGCCCAGCACGGCGCAAAGCACCACAAGACTTGGGGCAAACCAACGGTGGCTGAGGTAGGGAAGGGCGGCATTCATGGCGACAGGATTAAAACGAAGCGGAGGTGGTCAATGTTGCAGGCGAGATGTGGTCAAACGGTCCCGAGAAAAAGAAAGGGCCGGAAACAAGATGCTTCCGGCCCTTCACAGGTCACGATTTCAGGTTAGAGGGTACAGGCGATTACTTGTCGCTGACAGCGAGAGAGTAGATCACCAATCCGAAACCGATTTTGTTGATGGCGTCACCGATGTTGTAAACGACGTCCATGTCCACAGGGATGCCGTCGACAAAGTCGTACCAACCTTCGGTTCCGATCATGTAACCGAGTGGGTAGATGCCCCAACCGATCAACACGAACTTGCAGAGGATGTCGTGAGCCTTCTGCACAGCGGGGCTAGAAGCCTGAGCCAACTGCTTGGCTTCGCCTGCCATGATGAGGTACACGATGTAGAAGTAAGCCAAACCTGAGAAGAGACCCCAGATGGCTGGTCCTGAACCCGTGTTGTAGACTGCCTCACCGAGGTAGCCAGTCACGAGCATCACCACAGAAGCCCAGATCAACTTCCAGAGGAGGCCAGTCTTGGCGCCAGCGGCTTTCAAGATGAGGTAGAACTCCACGCACATCAGAGGCACAGTGAGGGTCCAGTCAACGTAACGGAAGAACGTTGGTGACTCACCCACGACTGCCCAGTAGTCGCGCATGTAGAAATAGTGAACGGCGGCGATGAAAGTGATCAAGCCGCTCACGAGGAGTGACGTTTTCCACTTGCCTTCCACGGAGCTCATGGAAAGGAAGAAGAACGCAGACGCAGCCATCATGGCCATACAGCCCACGAAGAATGTGAAGCCGACGTAGTCGTCCGAGGCCATGGCCTGAACCGTCGAGAGAATGGTAGAAATCATAACTTAAGTTTTGATGAGAACATAGAAATGTGTCCTGTGAACACCCCTACAACCACCCCGCGTTCAGTTTGTTCACTCGATTTTCACTTTTGTTTGCAAGGCATGTGCGCCTCACACCTCAAAACCGAGTGTTCATGCCCGATTCAGGCCCAAAAAGAAATTCGTTTTCAGGGAGTTAACACCCTCCCAAGCGTTCATTTCAACGCGTCCAGCAACGCGTGCAAGCGATGCGTGGGCATGCCCATGACGGTGTAGAATGAGCCCGTCAGCCTTGTGACACCAATCAATCCCATCACGTCTTGGACCCCGTAGGCGCCTGCTTTGTCCATGGGCGATCCTGAAGCCACATAGTCCTGGATGAACGCTTCAGTCAACTCATTCACGTCCACATCACACACGTCCAAGGCGCTGTGTGTGCCGTGCTCCAAGGTGGTGACAGCGACGGCAGAGGCGACGGTGTGGGTTTGGCCACTCAAGGCGCGCAGCATTTCACAGGCATGGGCCTCGTCGGTGGGCTTTTCCAAGACCTTCCCATGCAGGACCACCACCGTATCTCCGGTGATGAGGACATCGCTGGGTCCCAGCACATCCAAGTAAGCGGCGGCTTTTTTCCGGGCCACGTATTCCGCCACACCCACACCTTCCAGCTCTTGGGGCCACGATTCATCGACGTCGCGCGCCATGCATTCGACCTCCAAACCGAGCATGCCCATGAGTTCACGGCGGCGGGGGCTTTGGCTGGCGAGGACGATGCGGCGTCCTTCAAGGTGGGGATAGAGCACGGAATGTGGGATTTGCGTGCAAAAGTAGCACGCGGGGAGAGGGCAGAAGGGCTAGCGGACACAATACCTTTGCGGCCATGCAAGAAAGCATCCTCATTCTGGATTTTGGGTCGCAGTACACCCAACTCATCGCACGACGCGTGCGGGAATTGAATGTCTACTCCGAAATCATTCCTTGGAATGCGTTTCAAGGGGTCCCCGAGGGATGTCTCGGGGTGGTCTTGTCCGGAAGCCCCCACAGCGTTCGGGATGACAATGCACCTCAGCCCGACCTGAGTGCCATTGTCGGCCAGGTGCCCTTGCTCGGCGTGTGCTACGGCGCCCAATACCTCGCCACCCTCAACGGCGGCAAGGTGGAGGCCAGCGACTCTCGGGAGTACGGCCGTGCCAACCTCGCGTCTTTGAACGATGCCGACCCTTTGCTTGCAGGAATGTCTCAAGGCTCCCAAGTGTGGATGAGCCATGGCGACACCATCCTCGACATCGGAGAGGGCTTTGAAACGCTGTGCAGCACCTCAGACGTCAAGTACGCGGGCTTCCGCGCCACGGGCAAGGACGTGTGGGGGATTCAGTTCCACCCGGAGGTTTGGCACAGCACCGAAGGCCCCATCTTGCTCAAGAACTTTGTGATGGGCATCTGCGGCTGCACAGGCGCGTGGACCCCTGACAACTTTGTGGAAGCCACTGTGGCGGATTTGAAGGCCAAAATCGGCAGCGACGACCGCGTCATCCTCGGACTGAGCGGCGGCGTGGATTCGACGGTGGCGGCGGAACTCTTGAACCGGGCCATTGGCGACCGGTTGCACTGCATCTTCGTCGACAACGGCCTGCTCCGCAAGAACGAATTCGAACAAGTCCTGGAAGACTACAAGGACATGGGGCTCAACGTCCGAGGCGTTCGCGCGGGCGATCAATTCCTCGAAGCGCTCGCAGGAGAGGCCGATCCCGAGACCAAGCGGAAGGCCATTGGCCGCGTGTTCATCGAGGTGTTCGACGAGGCGTCGCACCAAGTGGAGGGCGCGCGCTGGTTGGGACAGGGAACCATTTACCCCGACGTCATTGAGTCGGTGAGTGCCACAGGCGGACCTTCTGCGACCATCAAGAGCCACCACAACGTGGGCGGCTTGCCCGACTTCATGAAGCTCGAAGTGGTCGAGCCCTTGCGTTTGCTCTTCAAAGACGAGGTGCGTCGTGTGGGACGTGCTCTGGGCATCAAGGCGCGCATATTGGGCCGCCATCCGTTCCCGGGGCCTGGTTTGGCCATCCGCATCTTGGGCGACATCACTGCAGAGAAGGTGCGCGTGCTCCAGGAGGTGGACCACATTTGGATTCAGGGATTGCGCGACGCGGGCTTGTACGACGACGTGTGGCAGGCGGGCGCGATTTTGCTTCCCGTCCAAAGCGTGGGGGTGATGGGGGATGAGCGCACGTACGAGAATGCCGTGGCCTTGCGTGCCGTGAGCAGCACAGACGGCATGACCGCCGATTGGTGCCACCTGCCTTATGATTTCTTGGCCAAGGTCAGCAACGACATCATCAACAAGGTGCGCGGGGTGAACCGCGTTGTGTACGACATTAGCTCCAAGCCACCCGCGACCATCGAATGGGAATGACCACCACAACCTCGCCTGTGTTTCGACGCGCCCTGATCGGGTTGGCGTTGCTTGCCATGGGCTGGGGGATGGTGCAGGGGCGCACGCAGGCGGTGGCCCAAGGTGGCGCGTATGCCCAAGCCGACTCGGTGTTCATCGACACGTTGGATGTGTTGGTGTTGCTTCCGTTTGGGCTTCAGGTGGACACCTTGCCCGGGGGCTTTCTGCCGCGCAAGGCTGGACGTCTTCGCGAGATCGCCCTCGAGACGTTACACGGATTGGAGGCGGCGTCGCGGGAGTTGGCCGAAGCTGGCTTGCCCGTGCGCTTGAATGTCCTTGATGAGGTGCCGGACTCCTTGGGCAAGCTGCAATTCAACAACCTCGACATTGCGAAGAGCGACTTGGTGGTCGGTCCGTTGATGCGCGAGAATGTGGGGGTGGCCGTGCCGCGCATCGACCGGTTTGGACGGGAACACGTGTTATTGACCGAACAGCCCGAGCGCTACGTGGAACGCGGCATGGCGGTGCGTCAATCGGTGGCCTCGGAGTTGGCGGCCACGGAATTGCTGGCAGACCTCGTCGCGACGCGTCACGACACCGACCATGTGATGCTTGTGGTCACAGGGGCCTCGGACGCGGCCCTCGAAGCGGCATTTGAAGCCGAATTCAATGCCATCCAGCGCGAGAAGTGGGTGACCCCGCAAGATTCCATGCGCTACGCGTTGCTCGACACGATTAAGGCGGATGCACGTTCCGTGGGACGTCTTGCGGACCATGTCTCGCCCTACGAGCGCAACGTGGTGGTGTCTGTGGCGGGCCGCAGCGCACGGTCCATGTGGGCAGCGTTGCAGACGGAGCTGCAGATGAACGACAGCTCAGACTTTGTGCTGTTTGCCCACCCCGAGTTGGCCGAGATGCCTTTTGTGGAAGGCAACCTGATGGAGAAATGGCGCTTGACGCTCCCCTTGACCAACCAAATCCAATGGCAGGATTCCATGCGTTGGGATGCGTTGGAGGACTTCCGGTTGCGGATGGCCACGGAGCCCCAGAAGTATGCCGTGCTCGCGCATGACGCCCTGCTCGATGCAGGATTGCGCCGTCATCCGTGGTTGCGGGTGAAGCCTTGGGCCGAGCCCATGGTGTGGGAAGCGTCAGAGGCCAGTGGGGCTTGGACCAACGTGTCGTGGTCGCTCAAGCGGTTTGAAGACCTCCAATGGATGCCGTTGGACTCTTGCGGACCTGTGCCGCCCTTCGTGCCCCAGATGTTCTACACTGAAGGAGACACGTTGATTCCGGTGCCCGAGAAATACCAACATTTGTTCCCCGAGGAGTACCCCGACGCCTTGGCGCCGAACAAGCACCCATGAATCCAGCACAACTTCAAGCGCTCACGGCAGACTTTCAAGCCCTGCAAGACCGTATTGTCGACGGCATTGAAGCCGTGGAAGCCCAGCATGGGGGCGCCACCTTTGTGGAAGATGCTTGGGAACGTCCGGGCGGCGGAGGAGGACGAACGCGCGTCCTGACGGCGGGAAAAGTCTGGGAGCGCGGGGGCGTCAACTTCAGCCAAGTGGAAGGCGAGGCCTCTCCGGCGTTGAAAGCCCAAATGAACACCGAAGCCGACCGGTTTTGGGCTGCGGGGGTGAGCTTGGTGCTGCACCCCAACAATCCCCACGTGCCCATCGTCCACATGAATGTTCGCCACTTCGCGTTGAGCGACGGGACGAGTTGGTTTGGCGGAGGCATCGACATGACGCCGCACTACGTCCATCCGGAGGAAGCCACCCAATTCCACCACGTGTTGAAGGCAGCCTGCGACGCCCACCCGTGTGCGGACTACGCACGCTTCAAGGACTGGGCGGACGATTATTTCTTCGTGCCTCACCGCGGCGAAACGCGCGGGGTGGGGGGCATCTTTTTCGATCACCTTGGCCGAGAGGGGGCCACGGAGGCCCAATGGCAGGCGCACAAGGACTTCGTGTTCGAGGTGGGCAACGCTTTTTTGCCTGCCTACCTGCCGATCGTTCACGAGAACGTCGCAAAGGCCTTCACGTCGCAGGAACGCGAGTGGCAGCTGCACCGTCGCGGCCGCTACGTGGAATTCAACTTGGTGTGGGACCGGGGCACGCGGTTTGGCCTGGTGTCCAACGGCAGGACGGAAAGCATCTTGATGAGCTTGCCGCCTGAGGTCAAGTGGACCTACGATTACGACGCAGGCCCCAAGGAGCAGGAGACCCTCGGATGGCTCAAAAAGGGCATTGATTGGGCGGGCACGCCCTCGCAGTCGTAAGCGGCTGCGCCTCGGTCAGACTGGAATCAGATGCGGTTGTCGATCAGGTCGACACCCGGGTGCTTGTCCACGGGGAAGGTGAACATGCCTGGAACGACTTCGAGGGTCGTGGAGAAGGTCTTGACAGTGTAGGTCACGTCGCTGCCTTCGCGGCCTTTCATGACGATTTGGACCACTTCGAGGGCCTTGTCATCCAGAAAGAGCTGCAAGGTGTGGAAAGGCTTCTCTGTGCCTGCGTAGAGGTTGATGTGGGCGCAGTCGCGTCCGGCCACCTCGGCACGGCCCATCCACTCGCGACGGAAGTCGTCTTCCCAGATGGTGAAAATCTTGGAGGGGTCCATGCCTTCCTCCTTCATCGTCTCGGTGTCGTCGATGTAGCACTCGTTCATCTCGGGCTCAAACGTCCACACCGTTTCGCCGTCGCAGTAGATGATGTAGTCTCCGAGGTTGAGGTGAAATCGGTCGCCTTCGATTTGGACGGTGCCGTCCTGCGTGAGCTCAAAGTCGTTCTTGAGGTCCACCAGGGTGCTCGTGTAGGCAATTTCGTAGGCCTTGTAGGTTTGGGCTTTGTCACTCAGCTTGCTGAGCAACGCATCCGGATCCTGCGCGAGGGTGGGGGAGGAGAAAAACAGGGTGGCTGCGAGTGCCAAAAAGAAGGACGTGGTCTGACGCATGATGCAAACTTACTCGGTTGTTGCCGAGCTTGATTGCAACAACTGTTCCAAACTTGCTTCGTCGGGCACCAGCACCTTGCGGGCCTTGCTTCCTTCGAAGGGGCCGATGATGCCCGCGGTCTCCAATTGGTCGATCAGGCGGCCTGCGCGGTTGTAACCCAACTTGAGCTTGCGCTGAAGCAAAGAAGTCGATCCTTGCTGGTGCATGACCAACACGCGGGCCGCGTCTTCAAACATGGGGTCGCGGTCGTCCGCGTCGATGCTTCCGCTGGTCTCGCTGGCCTCCGCCGGTGGGGGTGGCAATTCGTAGGGGGTGGGGTAGCCCTGCTGAGAGCCGATGAATTCGCAAATCTCCTCCACTTCAGGAGTGTCCACAAAGCCGCACTGCAAACGAATCAAATCGTTGCCGGTGCTCATCAACAAGTCACCGCGACCGATGAGTTGGTCGGCGCCGCCAGCGTCGAGGATGGTGCGCGAGTCGATCTTGGAGGTCACGCGGAAGGCCACACGGGCGGGGAAGTTCGCCTTGATGGTTCCCGTGATGATGTTCACCGAAGGGCGCTGCGTGGCAATGATGAGGTGGATGCCAATGGCACGTGCGAGTTGGGCCAAACGCGCAATCGGCGTTTCCACTTCCTTGCCCGCCGTCATGATCAAATCCGCAAACTCATCCACCACGAGCACGATGTACGGCATGTAGTGGTGGCCCAGGCGGTGGAGGTCCTTGCCGTTGTCGGGGTGGCCGTCTGCGAGGCCGGGAATGATCTTTCGCTTGCTGAATTTGGCGTTGTACTCCTTCAAGTTTCGGCACTGCGCATGCTTGAGGAGTTCGTAGCGCTGGTCCATCTCCACGCACAGGCTGTTCAGCGTGCTCACCACCTTCGACGTGTCCGTGATGATGGCGTCCTCGCTGTCTGGCAGCTGCGCGAGGTAGTGGCGGACGATCTTGTTGTACAGCGTCAGTTCCACCTTCTTGGGGTCCACCAGGACAAACTTCAACTGCGACGGATGCCGGCGGTACAGCATGCTGACGAGCATCGCGTTCAAGCCGACCGACTTTCCCTGTCCCGTCGCGCCGGCCATGAGCAAGTGCGGCATTTTCGCCATGTCGAAGACGTAGGTCTCGTTGCTGATGGTCTTGCCCAAGGCGATGGGCAGGGCCGCATCTGAGTTTTGGAACTTGTCGCTGGCAATCAGCGTGCGCATGCTCACCACATCGGGGTTGGAGTTGGGCACCTCGATGCCAATCGTTCCTTTTCCGGGAATCGGCGCGATGATGCGGATGCCGAGGGCGGCCAAGCTCAAGGCGATGTCGTCCTCAAGGTTCTTGATTTTGCTGATGCGAATGCCTGGCGCAGGCACAATCTCGTAGAGGGTGACCGTGGGGCCGACCTCCGCGGTGATCTTGCTGACTTCAATTTTGAAGTTGGCCAGCGTGCGCAAGATGTTCTCCTTGTTTTGCTGGAGTTCTTCGTCGGTCACGCGGTTGGCGCCGTCGCCGTGGTCCACCAGTTTGTCCACGTTGGGCAATTGGAACCGGCCCAAATCCAAGGTCGGGTCGTACTCCTCGCCAAATTCCTCCACCAAATCCTGGAGCTGCTCTTCGGTCAAGGTCTCTTCCTCTTGGACTTCTTTCACTTCGAACTCCACGTCGTCCTCCGCGGAGGATGCGTTGTCTTCGTCTTCGGCGGCTGCCTTTTCCTCGGCTTGGGGTTGCTGCACCTCGAGCGGCAAGTCTTCCACTGCGGCAACGGGTTCGGCGGGCAGTGGGGTGGGGTCGAGGTCGACAACCGCAGGTTCGGCCTCGACTTCAGCCTTCGTTTCATTCGCGGTGCCCGCTGCAGGGGCAGCGTCAGGTGCGGCTTCAGGCTCAGGCGTGGCCACCTCGAACGGCACGTCGTCCAACTCCGCCTTGCGTGCCGATTCCTCTTCTTCCGAAGCGAGAAGCACATTTTGGATGCGCTCTTCTGTGGTGGTGGCTGCTGGGGCAGGGGCTGCGGCGGAGGCGGCCTGCTGCATGGCGGCTTCATCCATGGCGTCTTCCTCCATCATGGCTTCTTCCGAAGACTGGAACCACGACCCCGCGCGGTGTCCGAGACGCTTCCAGAGAGCCGGGGTGTTGTAGGCGAGCATGATGCTAACGGTCAACATCAAGGTCAATCCAGATCCCGTGGCGCCGAGAAGCTGGAGTGACTGTCCAAGGAGCCAAAGGCCGGACGCGCCGGTGATGTGGTCATTCAGTCCGCTGGTGGCGGGCAGGGTGGGGTCCACCGTGGTGTGGGTCAAGAACGCCAACGCCCAAGGGATGAACATGGCGAGGAAGGCCGTCAGTCGGAAGGTCTTGGCCAAGGGCAAAAAGGCGCGGTCCGTCAACCACCGGAGGCCAAGTAGGCCGAGAAAAAAGGGCACGCCCAACGCGCCAATGCCCAAGCCTTGACGCGCAAGGAAGTATCCGACATGGGCGCCGAGGCTTCCCAAAATGTTGTGATAGGCCTCGAGTTCGTCTGTGAGTCCCGCGTTTTGAATGATGCGAATGTCCACGGCCCCCGTGAAGAGGGAGGAGATCACAGAAAGGGTGAAGATCAAAGACAGGCCGAGGGCGAACAGCCCGGCCACAGAGCGCGTGCGCTCGTCGGCCCACGTCTCCTGAGCTTGCGTCACAAATGCGAAGTTGAAGCGTGACGTGTTCTTGGGTGCGCTTTTTTTGCGCTTGGATTTGGTCGCTTTGCCTTTCTTGGGCGCCTCTTGATCTTTGAGAAGGATGTTCTTAGCCATGGATTCTACGAATCTAAACGCCCGCCAAACGTGGGAATTGTGGCCCTCAAATGCTTCTTCACTCAAAGGTGTGAAAAAGGGCGTTGCGCTGAATCACGGAATTCGCTATCTTTGCCCTCCCAATTCTTGAAACCATGGCGAAGAAAGGCAACCGCGTACAAGTGATTTTGGAATGCACTGAGCACAAAGACTCAGGCATGCCAGGCACGTCTCGCTACGTCACAACGAAGAACCGCAAGAACACTCCAGACCGCATGGAGATCAAAAAGTTCAACCCTGTGCTTCGCCGTTACACGGTGCACAAGGAGATTAAGTAATTTGACCTAAACCTCTGATAATTAAAAAGCATGGCTAAGAAGACAGTGGCATCGTTGCAGACTGGAGGAGGTCGTCAGCACACGAAAGTGATTAAGATGGTGCGCAGCCCCAAGACCGGCGCGTACATGTTCAAAGAGGAGGTGGTGCACAACGACGACGTGAAGGCTTGGTTCGCCAAGAACTGATCGCGGACACACCTCAATACGCATTACGGATGGGCTGGTTTCCTCGTGGATCCGGCCCATTTTTTCGTCAAACCAACCCCAAATCCAGCGCCTGATGGGATTTTTCAAGCGGCTTTTTGGCCAAGAGAAGAAAGAATCGCTCGACCAAGGCTTGGCCAAGTCCAAGCAGTCGGTCATGGAGCGCATCTCCAAGGTGTTCACCGGTCGTCGTCGGATTGACGAGGACTTGATGGACGACCTCGAGGAGGCTTTGATCCTGTCGGATGTGGGGGTGGACACCACCGAAGCGGTGTTGGACCGGTTGCGCAGCCGCGCCACGTGGGAGGCTTACGTCGACCAGCAGGAGCTCATGACCATGTTGCGTGAGGAGGTGCTGGGGTTGATCACCCGGGACGAAGGCAGTGCCCTCACGGATTCCTCGGCCTACGAGGTTCCCCGAGGCAACGGCCCGCACGTGATTTTGATTGTGGGCGTGAACGGCGTAGGAAAGACCACGTCGATCGCCAAGCTCGCCAACCGCTACAAGTCCCAAGGCTTGAAGGTGATTTTGGGGGCGGCCGACACCTTCCGCGCCGCGGCCGTGGACCAATTGAAGGTCTGGGGAGAGCGCGTGGGGGTGGAAGTCGTGTCTCAGGGCATGGGCGCCGATCCCGCGGCGGTGGCGTTTGACACGCTGCAAGCGGCGGTGGGGCGCGATGCGGATTTGGTCATCGTCGACACGGCGGGCCGTCTGCACAACAAAGTGAATTTGATGAACGAGCTCGGCAAGATCAAGCGCGTCATGTCCAAGGTGGTGCCCGATGCGCCGCACGAAGTGTGGCTGGTGCTGGACGGTTCCACGGGCCAAAACGCCCTCGAACAAGCCAAGCGCTTCACCGAGGTCACCGACGTGACCGGCCTCGTTCTCACCAAGCTCGACGGCACGGCCAAAGGCGGTGTGGTGCTGGCCATTTCAGACCAGCTCAAGGTCCCCGTGCGTTTTGTGGGCGTGGGAGAGAAGATGGAGGACCTGCAGGAGTTTCATCCCATGGAATTTGTCGACAGCTTGCTTCCCGAATCCCTTGAGGCATGAGAGCACGTTCCTACAAGCCCCGCAAAGTCAATGTGGTCACCCTTGGGTGCGCTAAGAACATCTTCGACAGCGAGGTCATGATGGCGCAGTTGCGCGCCAATGATTTTGAGGTGGAGCACGAGGCCAAACAAGACGACAGCGGCATCGTCATCGTCAACACCTGCGGCTTCATCGAAGCGGCCAAGCAGGAGAGCATCGACACCATTTTCCGGTTCGCTCAGGCCAAGGCCGAGGGGCAGCTCGAGCGCGTGTACGTCACGGGATGTCTCTCGGAGCGCTACAAAGAAGAGCTCGCAGACGGCATTCCGGAGGTGGACGATTGGTTCGGCACCCGCGACTTGCCGCGTTTGCTCAAGACCCTGCGTGCCGATTACAAAAAGCAGCTCGTTGGTGAGCGTTTGCTCACGACGCCGGCCCACTACGCCTACCTCAAGATTGCCGAAGGATGTGACCGTCCTTGTGCGTTCTGTGCGATTCCCCTGATGCGCGGCAAGCACCGCTCGACCCCCATGGAGGACCTCGTGGCCCAGGCCAAGGGGCTCGCCCAGCAAGGCGTATCGGAAATCATCCTCATCGCTCAGGATTTGACGTACTACGGCCTCGATCTCTACCGCGAGCGCAAGCTGGCCGAGTTGGTGCGACGCCTCAGTGACGTGGAGGGCATTGAGTGGATTCGTTTGCACTACGCTTTCCCCAGCGGCTTCCCGATGGATGTGCTGGACGTGATGGCCGAGCGCAGCAACGTGTGCAACTACCTCGACATGCCTTTGCAGCATGGCACCGACGAGATGCTGAAGGCCATGCGCCGTGGCATCACCGAGGCCAAAACGGATGCCCTCATCGACGCCATCCGTCAGCGCGTGCCAGACATCGCCATTCGAACCACGCTCATTTGCGGATTCCCCGGTGAAACCGAGGCCCACTTCGAGCACCTTCAGGGTTGGGTGGAGCGCATGCGGTTCGACCGTTTGGGCTGCTTCACGTACAGCCACGAGGAAAACACCCACGCGTACACCATGAACGACGACGTTCCTGAAGAGGTGAAGCGCGCGCGGGTAGAGAAAATCATGGACATTCAGGCCGGCATCAGCGAGGAGCTCAATGTGGCCCGCATCGGAAGTGTGGAGCGCGTGTTGATCGACCGCCACGAGGACGGTTTGTGGGTGGGACGCACGCAGTACGACAGTCCTGACGTGGACAACGAGGTGCGCATTGCGCACGACGGCCACCTGCGAGTGGGAGACTTTGTGACGGCCATGATCACGGGCGCGTCGTCGTTTGATTTGGACGCCACCCTTCTGGACTGATCGGATGACCACCCCATTCACGTATCCCGTCATGGAGCGATTCCCGACCCTGCAGGGGGAAGGGGTGTGGACGGGGCATGCTGCGTGGTTCATCCGGCTCGGAGGCTGCGACGTGGGCTGTTCTTTCTGCGACGTCAAGGAGAGCTGGCCTTCGGAGGCCCATCCGCGCGTGGACGTCGCGACGTTGGTTCAGGAGGCTGTGGCCTCAGGATTGCCGCGGGTGGTCGTGACTGGGGGGGAGCCCACCATGCACGATTTGGGTCCATTGACAGAGGCGCTGAAGGCCGAGGGGTTGGCCACCCATTTGGAAACGAGCGGCACGGGTGCGGTCAGCGGCCAATGGGATTGGGTGACGTTGAGTCCGAAGAAATTCAAGGCCTGCCAAGAGGCGTGGTACCGCGAAGCCAACGAGCTGAAGGTGGTGGTGGTGAACAGCCACGACTTGAAGTGGGCAGAGGAACACGCAGCCAAGCTTCAACAGGGAGCGGCCATGTTCCTGCAGCCGGAATGGGACCGACGCGAAGAGGTCATGGAGCGGGTGCTGAACCGCATTCAGGAAGCGCCACAATGGCGACTCTCCCTGCAGACCCACAAGTTCATTGGCCTTCCTTAAAGGACAGGCTGATCTTGCTCGTCTTGGGGGTGGCTTGACAACAAAGCACCCATCCGTTTTCTTTCTCCTCTTGTGTGAGTGCAAAATCCTGGTCAACAGAAACTTCACCTTCATTGACTGAAGCTCTGCATGACCCGCAAACACCGCCTCGGCACGCCTGTGGTGCGTCGAGTCCACGCTTGGAAATGGCCTCCATCAAGGACTCCTGATTGGGGTGGTAGGTGAAGCGGATGGACTTGCCGGCATGTTCGGCAGATACTTCGCATTCAGGAAGCAAGGGGGCGTCCAAATGCGGTGGATGGTGGAAGTCCTCGTAGCGGATGTCTTGAACGGGGAAACCGGCCAAGTCGAGTCCGCGAAGGACGTTTTCTTTCATCTTGGCGGGGCCGGACAACAGGACTTTCTTGGGCAGCGCCGTGTCCACTGCGTCGCACAGCAGCATCGCTTTGCTCGCGGTGATGCGTCCGTTGTACAGCTCGTCGTCCAAGCTTCCGTCACTCAGGATGTGGCGCACGGTGACACGCGGGTGGCAGGCCCACTCTTCGAGTTCCTCACGGAGGAGGATGTCAGACAGGCTGGAATTGCCGTAGAATAAGCTCACTTCGTGTGCTTGGTCGCTTTCCATCACGTGCTGGAGCACGCTGTACAAAGGGGTGATCCCAGTCCCTGCAGCAAACATGACGAAGTGGTGGGCCGTGTCGTTCCAGTCTTGGGGAAACAGGCGACCCTGCGGCGGATAGGCCATCAGCTGCATCCCTTCCACAAACTCTCGGTTGATGAAGGCGCTGCCGAAGGACGAGCCCGTTTCTCTGACCACCACCTGAGGCAGGCGGTCTTGTGGGCCTTGCACCAAGCTGTAGGAGCGGTGCAGGACGGGGTCCCCGCATGGGAGACAGAAGGTCAAGTATCCACCCGGGGTGTGCGGCCACAAATGCGCGTTCGGTCCAGGGTCGAGCGTGACACGCACGGCCTTCGGACTCAAGCGCTCCACGCGCTGAACGGTGATTGTGGTTGGGGTACCCATGGCAGAACTTACCATGGAACAAACATTCGTGAAGTCGGTTCACACCAAGGCCCTCAGTGTCGTTGAGGCGCGCATCAAGGGGCCTAAAGGGGGTGCAAGTCAGTGCTTGTCCACCACCCCAAATGGGGTGAGCACCGGCGGCGCGATCCGATGACGCGCCATGAATTCGTCCTTGGACATCAAGGGGACATCGTCTGCCGGTTGGAAGGTGTCTTCCAAAATGCCGCCCGGGGCAAACAAGACGTCATCGATGGGCTGGAAGGCCACATTTCGGACGTGGTAAATGCACCCCTCTCCGCAGGGAATCTCGCCCTCTTGGGAAGGCAGCGGCGGGAAGGGAGCTGGCAACACGAGCTTGCCTTCCGAGTTGCGTTCGGCGCGTGGAAGCGGTTCAGTCGCCTCAAACACCAAACCCACGCGGCTGCCGTTCCATGGAAACACTTTGACGACGGTTTGGCCGAGAAAGTAGGTTTCGAGGGTTTGGGCGTCGTCTTCGGTGTTTTCCGGCCACTCGGTGATTTTGAGGCGATCGCCGTCCGCGTAGACCTCCGTTCGTCCTGCGAAATAGCCCGATTTCTGGTCAGGCCACCCGTCGAGCACCCACGTTCCTGCCTGGGCCCAGCCCATCGTCACGCTGCCAAGCAGCGCACAACCGAAGATGAATCGCATCAGGATGCTCATGGAGTTCAAACGTTCAACAACGATGCCAAAGCCGCTTCCACTTTCTCCGCACTGGGCAGCACGGCGGCTTCGAGGTTTTCGTTCAAGGGGATGGCTGGAAGGTCCATGCTGCCCACGACTTCAGGGGCGGCATCGAGGTCCCGGAAGCACCGGGTCGCAATGTGTCCGGCCAGCGCCTGCGCAAAGCTGTGGGCGACTGGCTCCTCGGTCAGCACCAAGCACCGGTTCGTCCGGGCCACGCTCGCTTCGATGGCGTCGTAGTCCACGGGCTGGATGGTGCGGAGGTCGAGCAGTTCAACGCGTCCTGGAAATGCCTGGGCGGCTTCTTGTGCCCAGTGCACGCCGCGTCCGTAGGTCACGATGGTGGCCGTGCTGTGGGAGGCCAGCAGGGCGTCGTCGGCGGCGATGACGGTACGCGCTTTGCCAAGCGGCACGCGGTAGTCGCGGTCGGGTTCAATGACCTTGGCCGATTCGGTGCCTGGGATTTTGGACCAGTAAAGCCCTTTGTGCTCCAAGATCACCACCGGATTGGGGTCTTCGAAGGAAGCCTTGAGGAGGCCTTTCAAATCGGCGCCGTTGGAGGGGTAGGCCACTTTTACTCCACGGATGTTGGCAAGGACCGATTCAATGCTCGAGCTGTGGTACGGTCCGCCGCTGCCATACGCGCCGATCGGCACGCGGATGAGGCTGTGGACGGGCCATTGGCCGTTGCTGAGCATGTAGCTCCGGCTCAATTCCGTGAAGAGTTGATTCAGACCGGGCCAGAGGTAGTCCGCAAATTGGACTTCCACGATGGGCTTGCATCCCGTGGCGCTCATGCCCACGGTCGAGCCAATGATGAAGGCCTCTTGGATGGGGGTGTTGAAGACGCGGTGGTCGCCAAATTTTTGGCCCAGCGTGGCGGCTTCACGGAACACACCTCCCAAGCGCGCGCCCACGTCCTGGCCGTAGAGCAGTGCCTCGGGATGGTCTTCCATGATCTCCTGCATGGCATGCAGGGCGCAGTCCACCATCAAAGTCATTTCCCCGTCGGGGGCGTGGCGTTCGCCGCGCTCCTCGGTCACTGCGGCCGGGGCGTAGCGGTGGGGCAGGAGGTCTTCGGGTCGTGGCTCCTCAGCCGCCTGTGCAGCGTCAAAAGCCTCTTGAACGGCGGCGTCGATTTCGGCATTGAGCAGGTCGAGTTCGGCCTGGTCCATTCCTGAAGCCAGCACAGCGGCTTCCAATTTGGGAAGGGGGTCGCGCTTGGCGGCCTCTTCCAAGTCGTCGCGGTAAAACTCCCGACGCACCCCGCTGGTGTGGTGGCCCAAGAGGGGCACACTGGCGTGGACCATGAAAGGGCGTTGTTCTTTGCGGGCCGTGCCAATGGCGTGTTCCATGGCTTCGCGGCAGGCGTCCCAGTCCGTGCCGTCCACAGAGAGCACTTCAATGCCAGGGAAGGCCTTGGCAAACGTGGTGGCGTCGCCGAAGCGCACTTCTGAGCTGTGGGCGCTGATGTCCCACTCGTTGTCCTGCACCAGCCAAACCATCGGCAGCTGCCGCAGCGCCGT
>NYSX01000010.1 GCA_002683345.1 Flavobacteriales bacterium | reverse complement strand
TTCCGAGCCTGGGATGTACATGATGCTCAGGTAGTTGGCGATGACGGTGTTGGAGCTGACGTACGCCAGCACCGCCAAAGCCATGCCCACGATGGCGCTGGTGCCCGTGGCGAGGCCGTCGATGCCGTCGGTGAGGTTGGCGCCGTTGCTGACCGCCGTGACGATGAGGATGACGAGCGGGATGAACACGATCCACACGTACTGTGCGGCATCGTCCACCAGCCATGACAAGAGCCACGCGTAGTCGAAGTGGTTGTCCTTGATGAACGGAATGGTTGTGGCCGTGGAGCGGACCGTGGTCCAGGTGTCGTCGGCCGCCAATTCTTTGATGGCGATGTCCGGATGCCAAATCATCGCCGCCCCCAAAATCACGCCCATCCCGACTTGCCCAATGACCTTGAATCGACCGGCAAGTCCTTCCTTGTTCTTCTTGAAGACCTTGATGTAGTCGTCGATGAACCCGATGGTTCCGAGCCACACGGTCGCGAGAATCATGAGCTGGGTGTACACGTTGGTGAGGTCCGCGAACAGCAGCGTCGGCACGAGGATGGCACCGAGGATGATGAGGCCGCCCATGGTGGGGGTGCCTTGCTTGTTCATTTGGCCTTCGAGGCCGAGGTCCCGCACAATCTCTCCGACCTGCTTCAATTGCAGGCGCTCGATGATGCGCTTACCAAACAAAATGCCCACCAACAGCGACGTCATGAGGCTCATGCCCGCGCGGAACGAGACGTAGCTGAACAGGCCGGCGCCTGGCAGGTCGTAGATCTCGCGGAGGGTGGTGAACAGGTGGTACAGCATGGTCGTCAGGTGGTGGGTGCGAAGGCTTCTTTCAACTCGAGACGGTCGTCAAACGGGTGGCGTTCGCCTTGGATTTCTTGGTAGGTCTCGTGGCCTTTGCCGGCCACCAGCACGATGTCGCCAGGCTCCGCCAAGGCGGCGGCCGTCCGAATCGCTTCCCGACGGTCCACGATGCTGAGGCACTTGCGCTTTTCGATGGGGTCCAGCCCCTGCTCCATGTCCTTCAAAATCGCGGCCGGGTCCTCGCTGCGGGGGTTGTCGCTGGTCAGGATGACGCGGTCGGAGCCGCTCGTGGCGCTGCGCGCCATGACCGGGCGCTTCGCGGCGTCGCGGTCGCCGCCACACCCCACCACGGTGATGACCTTCTCTCCACCCGTCCGCACATGTGCAATCGTTTTGAGCACGTTGTCCAGGGCGTCGGGGGTGTGGGCGTAGTCCACGATCGCGGTGATGCCATCGCGTGCGGGAATCCGTTCGAAGCGCCCGGCGGGCGGCTTCAACAGAGACATCTGCGTGAGGGCGTTGATCTTGTCCGTGCCGAGCATCTTGCTCACCACATACACCGCGAGCAGGTTGCTCGCGTTGAAGCCGCCCACGAGCGACGAGTACAATTCCTGTCCGTCGAGGTGGAGGACCAAGCCGGTGATTTGGTTTTCAGTCAGGCGCGCACGCTCGTCTGCGACGCTTTGCACCGCCATGGTCACCACCTTCGCTTTGGTGTCTGCGACCATGTCCTCGGCGTGGGGATCGTCGTTGTTGACGGCGGCAAATGCGGAGGCGGGCAGTTGGTCGAAGAGTTGTTTTTTGGCCTTGATGTACCCGTTGAAGTCGCCGTGGTAATCGAGGTGGTCGTGCGTGATGTTCGTGAACACCGCTCCGGCAAAGTGGGTCCCTGCGATGCGGTCCTGCACAATGGCATGGGAGCTCGCCTCCATAAAAACGTGGGTGCATCCGGCGTCGGCCATCTCGCGCAGCAGTGCCTGCAGGCTGAGGGCATCCGGCGTGGTGTGGGTCGCGGGAATCATGCGGTCCACAATGCGGTTCTCGACCGTGCCAAGCATGCCCGCCTTGCGGTCCAGCAGCCGGTACAATTGGTGCAGGAGGGTGACTGTGGTCGTTTTGCCGTTGGTGCCAGTGACGGCCACCACTTTCATGTCGCGGGAGGGGTGGTCGTGGAAGGCGGCGGCGACGTGTCCCAAGGCGTTGGCACTGGACTTGACTTGGATCACCGTCACATGCTCCGGGGTTTCCTCGGGCATGCGCTCACAAATCACGCACGCCGCGCCCGACGCAATGGCTTGGTCGATAAAGTCGTGTCCGTCCACGACGGTGCCTGGGATGGCGACAAAGAGGCCCAGTGGTTGAACCTGGCGCGAGTCCACCGCGATGTGTTCGACAGCCACATGGGTGGTGCCTCGCACCTCGAGGATGCGCGCGTCGTAAAGCAAGTCGGAGAGCAGTTTCACGAGAGGCGGAGTTGAATGGTGGTCAGTTCGGTCCGGAGCGGGGTGCCTGGAGCGATGGATTGCGATTTCACGGTGCCGATGCCGTCGTAGTCGACACGAAGTCCAGCATTTTCGAGCAGGTAAAGCGCGTCACGAAGGCCCATGCCTCGGACGTCAGGCACCCCGGATTCAGGGATGTCGAGTGGCGAGAGCTGGGCTTCTTCTTCGCTTGTGGTGACTTGAACCCAGTCCGCGGCAAGCCCGGTGGTGTGGTTCATTCCGAGTTGTCCGTAGAGGGTTTCCAATGCTTCCCGGGCGCCGTCGTTGGAAGCAGGCACGGAGGGCGTTTCTGCCAAGGGTCCACGGCTCATGGTGTGGAAGGCGGGATCGGTGGCGTAGATGAGGTCGGCCACCTCCCGGAACACTGGGGCGGCAATCGTGCTGCCGTAGTAGCTGCCGCTCTTGGTGTCGGCCACCACGACCACGCAGGAATATCTCGGGTTGTCGGCGGGGAAGTACCCTGCGAACGACGCGCGGTAACGGCCTTGTTCGTAGCCGCGGCCTGTCGCGATGCGGGCGGTGCCCGTTTTGCCAGCGACGGTGTAGGGTTTGTCCTTGAACAAGCGCTGCGCGGTTCCTTCGCCTTGCGGGTCGCACACAGCCTCCATCATGGACTGGCACGCGGCGAGGGTGGTGGCGTTGCAAATGCGGGGGTTCAGCACAAACGGCGGGTAGGTCTTGACCACCTCCGATCCCGACCGCAATTCGCTGACGAGCTGGGGACGCATCATTTTGCCCTTGTTGGCCACGGCGTTGTAGAGAGCCAAGGTTTGCAGGGGCGTCTGGGTCACCTCGTAACCGATGGCCATCTGCGTCAAGCTCAGGCCCGTCCAGTTGCGGTCGTCTGTGGAGGTTTTGACCTTGGGCTCGGCTTCACCCACGTACCGGATGCCGGTTTTGTTCGCCACTCCGATGCGCTTGAGCCCGTCCAAGAACGCCTGGGGCTTGTCTTCAAAGGTGGTCTTCACTGCGAGTGCTGAGCCGACATTCGAACTGACCTCAAAGACCTTGCCCAGCGAGATTTCGCCGTGCCCCCCGTCCTTGTGGTTGCTGTCGCGCATCCGCTTGTTGTAGAAGTAGATTTCCCCGTCGCCCGTGTCGACGGAATCCGTGACGGCCATCCCGGCTTCCATGCATGCCATCAGGCTGGCGAGTTTGAAGGTGGATCCCGGCTCCACGGCCGTTCCGATGGCGTGGTTGAAGTCTTCCCAGTATTCAACGGCGCCACTCTCGACTTCGTGACGGGTCAGGTTGGCGATGGCGCGGATGTACCCGGTGGAGACTTCGGACACAATCACCGTGCCCCATGCGGCTTCGTGTCGACGCAATTGTTGTTCGAGGGCGTTGGTGGCCACGTCTTGCAAGTGCAGGTCGAGGGTGGTCACCACGTCCAAGCCTTCCACAGGGTCCACGAGGTAGTCGTCCGTCACGGGCATCCATTGGTTGCCGGCCACGCGACGCGAAAGCTGCTGTCCTTCCACACCCGCGAGCTCGTCGTTCCAGGCGCGCTCAATCCCGACGCGCTGGTGTTCGCGGTCGATGCCCACGGTGCGGGCGGCGAGCTTGCCAAAGGGACGGCGGCGGTTTTCACGACGCTCAAACACCAGGCCGCTTTTGTAGCGTCCGAGCTTGACGAAGGGCAATTCGCGAAGGTCTTGGTAGGAGGTGAAGGGGATGTTTCGGCCAATCAAGGCGCCGCGGTGTCCGCGGTTGCGGGCGTTGTCGAATTTGGCCTTGAGGCTCGAGGGGCTCTTGCCAATGGCGGAGCCGAGGGCGATGCACAGCGTGTCGATTTGGGCATCGTACATGTCCCAACGCATGCCTTCGCACTTGGCGTCCCAACGCAAGTCGTAGACGGGGACGCTCGTGGCGAGAAGGCTTCCGTCGCGTGCCACGATTTGGCCGCGGGCGGGATCGATGGTGCGCACGCTCGTGGAGAATTCTTCCCCTCGGCTGGCCCACGTCTCGTGCTCCACGGTTTGGATCATGAGGATGCGCCCAAACACCATCAAGCCAATGACGGTCAGGCCCACAAACACGAGCCAAATGCGTCCTGTGTTGGAGGGAGCGTTCATTCGTTGGCGGGCAATAGGGTGGGCGGTTCAGTGGGCTGTTCCAAGCCGAGTTCGGCGGTGGAGCGGGCAAGACGGCTTTGCTGAAGCTGAGACTCGAAGTCGGAGCGCAGTGTTTTCTCCTCCGCGGTGGCCTCTTCCAGTTTGTCGAGGGTGCGTTGCTTGTCGCGGAGGATGCGTTCGGTCTGGTAGCCCAAACCGAGGTACAGGATCGTCAAGAGGCTGGCGAACAACAGGAAGGGGACTTGACGCACCAAGGCCTCTCGTGCCAGGATTTCACCGCTCAGCACTTCGCGAATCAAGCCGCCGATCTGGTTGTCGGCACGGCGCTTGCGGCGACGCTCTTTCTTGTCCCGCTGCTCGGTCCGGAATTCTTCCGACGTCCGGAGGCGGTTGGGGTTGTTCGCCGCGGCGGCCTTGGCGGCTTTGGCGCGCGCAGCTTCCGTTTGGGCCTCTTGCTGCGCTTCGCGCGCGGCCAGTTCTGCGGGCGTCAACGTCCGGTTGCCGCGAGGGGCTTGGTCCTCGCTTTTGGAGCGCCGAAGGAATCCAAACAACTTCATGGCATCCATTCGGTTCGTTCCGCCACGCGAAGGCGCGCGCTTCGTGCGCGGGGGTTGGTTTCCATTTCGGCGTCGTCCGCGACGATGGCCTTTCGAACGAGGGGGTGGAAAGGCGCTTGGATTTGGCCCTTCATGTCGCGCTTGACGTCGTCGTCAAAATTGCCAGAGCGCATGAAGTGCTTGACAAGTCGGTCCTCCAAGCTGTGGTAGCTCATCACGGCCAAACGCCCACCCGGCTTCAACATGCCCACGGCCTGCGTCAGCAGGTCTTCCAGGGCGCCGAGTTCGTCGTTGATGTGAATGCGAATCGCTTGGAAAATCCGCGCGTAGAACTTGTTTTCCTTGCCGCGAGGGGCGGAAGGAGACAGCACGCGAATCAGGTCGTGTGTGGTGTTCAGGGGGGCTTCTTGGCGTGCCGCGGTAATGCGGTGGGCCAATTTGTCGGGTCGGTTCAGTTCTCCGTAACGGCGAAAGACTTGGGTCATTTCCGAGACCTCCGCCTTGGCGAGCCATGCACTGGCAGGCTCACCCGTCCCGGGATTCATGCGCATGTCAAGCGGGCCTTCGTACCGAAGCGAGAACCCGCGATCTGCGGTGTCAAATTGATGCGAGCTCACGCCCAAATCGGCGAGCAGCCCGTCCAAGGGCAATCCTTTGTGGGCCCGCAGAAATTGTGGGGCGTACCTGAAGTTGGCGGCCACCAGGGTGAACCGTGAATCGTCCAAGGCATTCGCGGCGGCGTCGGGATCCTGGTCAAACCCAAACAACCTGCCGCCGGGCCCAAGCTTCGCCAAGATGGCCCGGCTGTGCCCACCCCCGCCAAACGTCGCGTCCATCCACGAACCGCCGCGGGCCACGTCGCCGCCGAGGTCGAGCGCCTCGAGGGAGGCGTTCAGCATGACGGGGACGTGGTAGGACGTGGTCATTCTTCGTCGTTGCCGTCGAGGTCCTTGCGCACGTCTTCCGCCAAGTCGCCGAAGTCGAGGTTGTCCTCATCTTGGATGACTTGCTTGTTGTACGCGTCCTGGTTCCAGATTTCCACTTTCTCACCCAGTCCGGAGACGATCACCTCTTTGGCATCCTTGGGGTTGATGCCTGCATAAGCGAGGAGGGCGGAGGGCAGGTTGATGCGGCCTGATCCGTCCACGTCCACATGGGTGGCGCCCTTCATGAATTTCCGCTGGAACAGCTGGTGCTTCCGGTTGTACCGGCTCAAGCGGGCCATTTCAGCATTCACCTTGTCCCATTCGGGCTTCGGGTACAGCACCAAGCAACCCTCGAAGATGTCGCGGTTCACCACGAGGCCGTGATGAATCACCCCGTCCAACTGCTTCCGCAGTTTGGCAGGGAACATCAGACGGCCTTTGGCGTCGATGCGACAGGGGTGTTCTCCGAGCAGGTTGAGCATGGGTGCGTTTTCGCCAAATCAAAAGTACACCTGATTTCCCACTTTCTCCCACTCGTTGACACTTTCTCCCACTTTGTGGATAAAGTTTGACGATTCGTCAGGGGGAAACCCAATGAATACGGGGCTTAGAGAGAGGTGGGAGAAAGTGGGGCATTTTCGCAATGAACACGTTGTTCACAGGGGATGTGAACAACCCTACGTGGATGCACGGGAGGCAGCGCGGTCTTCCGCACCCAAAGCGGGTGCATTTTTGACCTCATGGATTCAACCATTCTGGAACGCGGTCCCTACCGCTACGTCGAGGAGGGCGAAGGCACGCCACTCGTCCTGCTTCACGGGCTTTTTGGCGCCCTCAGCAACTTCCAAGAAGTGCGCGCGCATTTCAGCAAGAGCTTCCGGGTCATCACCCCAATGCTGCCGATTTACGAGTTGCCCATGCTCGAGACCAACGCCAAAAACATGGCGAAGCACATCGCCGGGTTCCTCGACGAGCTCGGTCTTGACAAAGTGCATCTGCTCGGCAACAGCCTTGGAGGACACGTGGGGTTGATCTACACCCGCGACCACCTCGACCGGGTGGCGTCCCTCACGTTGACGGCCAGCAGCGGGCTCTACGAAAACGCCTTCGGGTCAAGTTTCCCGCGGCGCGAGGACAAGTCGTACATCAAGGAGAAGGTCGCCGTGACCTTTCACGACCCCAAGCACGCGACGCCCGAGCTCGTCGACGAGTGCTTCGAGGCGGTCAACGACCGCAACAAGGTGCTCCGCATCCTGAGCATTGCGAAGTCGGCCATCCGTCACAACATGGCCAAGGACCTCCCTTCGATGAATGTGCCGGTGTGCCTGATTTGGGGCAAGAACGACATCATCACGCCGCCCGAGGTGGCCGAGGAATTCCTCGCAGGATTCCCGGATGCGGACTTGCACTGGATCGACGAATGTGGCCACGCCCCCATGATGGAGCACCCGGACACGTTCAATCAAATCTTGAGCGACTGGTTTGCCAGCCGCGGCATTTCCTGACCCCATGTCCGACGAGTCCACATGGGAATTGAAGGAGGCGTCGTTCGTCAAGAGCAGCGCGCAACCGTCGGAATGCCCCAAGCCGGACCGTCCTGAGTATGCCTTCATTGGCCGTTCCAATGTGGGCAAGAGTTCCCTGCTCAACATGTTGGTGGGGCGCAACAGTTTGGCCAAAACATCCAGCACCCCCGGCAAAACTCAGCTCATCAACCACTTTAACGTGGACGACACCTGGTACTTGGTGGACTTGCCCGGCTTTGGGTACGCCAAGGTGAGCAAAAAGGACCGGGTGAAGTGGATGAAGGTGACCAAGCAGTACCTCAACTCACGCACGAACTTGATGTGTGTGATGATGCTCGTGGATTCCCGCATCCCCGCCCAAAAAGTCGACCTCGAATTCATGGCTTGGATGGGGGAAGTGGGGTTGCCCTTTGTGTTGGTGTTCACCAAAGTGGACAAGCTCAACAAGGCGGAACTCGCGGCGTTCCTTCCCGCTTACGAGCAGGTGATGCTCAAGCAATGGCACAAGATGCCGCCGGTGTTTGTGACCAGCGGAAACACGGGGGAAGGGAGAGAAGAGGTGCTTCGCTTCATTGCCTCCACCAACGGGGTGTATCAGCCCTGAGGCTCAGGATTCAATCACGCCAATGCGCTTGGCAAGCTCTTCCGTGAATCCACGGAGCGCATTCGCATGGTCCTTGTCGGAGGTGGAGCGCTCGTAGGTGTCGGCCAAGGTCATGATGGTTTGGACCACAAAGGAGCGCATCTCTTCCACACTCATTTCCTTGGTCCAAAGGTCCATCCGCATCGCGGCGAACTCCTTGGCGTTCCACATGGACAGAGCCATGGCGGAGGCGGGCTGGTTCATGATGCCGCCGTCTTCGGCGGTCCATTCCATGGCGACGGGCACCTGATTTTCATCGGTGGTGACGTCGATGACAATGCGTGACGTAGTGGGCATGCCGCGAAAGTACGCTCAGGGTCGGTAGGCGCGCAAAACGGGTTGTGGATCGGTCCATTCGAGGACGTCGGCATCGGTCCATTCGGGATGGGCTTCCAAGGCGGCCTCGACGGCGCGCCACCCCAAAAACATTCCAAGGCGATCCGGGCTGTCCTGTGGCACGCGTCCGACGCGGGTGAAGGGGCCTTCTTGAAACCAGCGCATGACGTCTCGCGGGGCGTTGGAAAACATGCGCTCTTGCGGCTGCATTTCGGCCCAGGTGGCGCGCTCATGGGCCACCGCCCATTGCCACTCTTCCTCGGTCCAATTCATGAGTTGGGCGGGCGTGGCGTCGGGCAGGCATCGCGCCGCGGTGTGCAAGACTTGACCCCAAAACAACCACATGTCCACCGTGCGTGGTGCCGTGGGGATGCGGTCCTGCTGGCGCACGGCGATCCACCCGGTCAAGGCGTCCACGGCCAAGCGGTCGGGCCGCATGCGCGAAAGCCGGTAGGATGGAAACTTTGAGGGTGGGAGTTCGGCGTGCATTGGATGGTCGCTGCCCATGAACCAATCGAGGCCGATGCCAATCCAGTCGGCGCCGGGGTACACGGCGAAATTGAATCCAGAGGGCATCCAGATCACGTCGGGCACGGCTGCGCTGGGGTCGATGACCTGCAGGCGCTTCAGTCCTTCTTTCAAAGTGCGCGATTCGCGCTCGAGCACCGCCGCAGCGCCCGAGGTGGTGTCGATGGCTGCGAGCATGGGCGCCATTTGGGCGTTGAATTGCCCCAGTACATCCACCGTCATGGAGTCTTCCGAAGGGCCGAGTTGGAGGATGTCCTCGCACCAGGCTTGCCAAAATTCGGGGTGGGCGTTTCGCAGGTGTTCGAGCGATTTGGCCCGGTTCTTGTCCTTGGGAAGGTCGTCCAACACGGTCATCCAATTCACCTCGCGGTGGGTCTCGGGCAGGTCAATCCCACTCACGTCAATCGGCGGGCGACGTTTCCCGCAGCCCGCAAGCACACCGAAGGCCAAAACACACAGCGCGGCGTGGAACAACTTGCAGGAGGAACGGGAAGGGCACATGAACGAAAGGTTAGATTTGAGCAAATCGCACGGACGATGACAAAGATGAACAACGACCGCGGGAATCGCGCCACTTGGATGAAGGTCCTCCTCCTGGCCAGCATGGGCATGGCCTTCCAGTCCCACGCCCAAACCCAGGGCTTTCGCATGGGTCTCGCGTTGGATCCCAACGTGTCCTGGATGAACTCGCGCGACTTTGAGCACACCACAGATGGTGGACGTGCGCATTTTGGCTACCAGTTCATGGCGGACATTCTGTTCGCAGAAACCTACGCCATTGGCACCGGGGTGAATGTGTTCCGCACGGGAAGCACGGTTGAATACTGGGAGCCTTCCACCGACTCCACCTTGAGCCGGGTATCTCGCAGCTTCAACAACCAATACGTCGAGTTGCCGGTGACGTTCAAGCTCCGGACAAAGGAGATTGGCTACACCACGTACTACGGCAAGTTTGGAGGCGGCTTGGGGTTGAACACCCGCCGAGAGGCAGAGGAGGTGCGTTACGTGGGGTTTGAGCGTTCGGGCGACACGTGGGCGCCGGTGGAGGATGCCGTGGTGCCTGCGCCGGATTTGATTTCGGGGGATTTCGCCAGCTTGTTTCGCGCCTCGATGATTGTAGGGCTCGGGTTTGAGCGGCGCATTGCGGGGACCACTGCGCTGATGGTGGGCTTCACCTACAACAACAGTTTGTTCTCCACCCACAAAGACCAAACCGTCGTCAAGGAAGACGTTTCCGGCGTGCCCCGATTTGGCGGGGACGGCCCACTCACCACAGAGATGCTCGGGCACGACAGCTTCCTCGCGATGACCGTAGGGGTGGTGTTCTAAGCGACTCCTGCCTGACAACGTCCCGGGTTTGGTGCTTGCGTTGCAACTTGCACGTCACAAACCAGCTCCATGGCCCATTCCTCATTTGCCCCAGACGCGGTTGCCCAACACATTGTGGCTTGGCTTCAAGACTACTTGGCAGAGTCGGGCATGGACGGTTGGGTGGTCGGCGTCTCGGGCGGCATTGATTCCGCAGTGACCTCCACCTTGTGTGCGATGACGGGAGCCCCCACCACGTGCGTGGAAATGCCCATTCACCAGGCCCCAGATCAAGTCAATCGGGCCTCCGAACACATTGAATCGTTGTGTGCGCGGTTCCCCCGTGTGCGTCGCTCCACGGTTTCCCTGACAGAGGTGTACGACACGTTTGCACGCGCCTTGCCCGACGGTCCTGACGAGAGCAAGGGCTTGGCCATGGCGAACTCTCGGGCCCGGTTGCGCATGACCACATTGTATGCGTTGGGGCAACGCGCCCGCGCTTTGGTCGCTGGCACGGGGAACAAAATCGAAGACTTTGGGGTCGGGTTCTACACCAAATACGGGGATGGCGGCGTGGACCTTTCGCCCATCGCTGACCTCACCAAAACCGAGGTGTTCGCCCTCGCGGCACACCTCGGGGTCATTGATGCCATTCAGCAAGCTGCGCCCACCGATGGGCTCTGGGGAGACGACCGCACCGACGAAGATCAACTCGGCGCCACCTACCCTGAGCTTGAATGGGCCATGTCTTGGGAGGCGGCGCATGCCTCGCTTTCAGACGAGGCGCGCGAAGCGGAGGAGCAAGGTTTGGCATGGCGTCAGCAAGAGGTGCTGGCCACCTACCGCAAGCACCACAGGGCCAACAAGCACAAGATGGTGCCCATTCCCGTTTGCGTCATCCCCGACGAAATCCGGCAGGCTTCGGCCTGAATCAGTCGTCCGCGTCGAGCGTCAACGTCGTGGTGGCCTCGCGCCGTGGATTTCCGTCTTCAGGGATGGTGACCAAGACCACCGTGTACGTTCCCGGCTCCAGAAAGCCATCTCCGTGGCGCATTGGAATCGCCAACGATTGCAATCCCTGTACAAGGCCCACCGTGCCCGCATCCACCACAAAGCCGCTTGCCTTCTGCAATTGGTCCAAGATGGCCGACGCGCCTCCACCCGAGGTGGCGGAGGAGTCCGGCGCTTCTGGCGCGCAGGGGATGAACCTCAATTCGAGTTTGGCTTGCGCTTCCTTGTCAGACCAAACCCACGTGTTCACCACAGGCTCTTCAGGCTCTGACCACGCCCATCCGCGCTCGCCCCACCACGAGGCCCGAACGGCGTCGATGGCCCCCTCTTCAAAGGCCAAAGAAGCTTTGCCCCAGGCGCCAGGCGAACCTGCCTTGTCCATGAGGGGGCTCAAGTCCAGGACGTAGATGCCTCGGCCGTGCGTGCCGATGACCAAGTCGTTTTCCCGTTCTTGAATGACCAAGTCGTGGACGGGAACGCGCGGCAGGTCTTGGTGGAGCATGGAAAACGACGTTCCTGCGTCGGTGGTGAGGTAGGCGCCTCCATCCGTGCCCACGATCCACCAACCCGCGCGGTCCGCACTTTCGACCAGGGCATTGACCGGTTCGTGAGGCAGGTGCTGTCCCCAATCTTCCCAAGATTTCCCCGCGTCACGCGTCGCAAACACCATGGCGTCCAGGCAGTCGTGGCGGTAGCCGTTGAGGGCCACCACCAACAGGTCGGGGTCGTGCTGGGACCAGCTCACTTCGCTCACCCAAAGGTGCTTGAGGTTGTCGCCTTTGCCCGTTTGGGTGGACAGCGGCAGCTTCAGGCGATTCCACGTGTGCCCGCCGTCGGGACTGATGTGGACCAACCCGTCGTCGCTGCCCGTGGCCAACACGCCAAATTTTGCGGGGTGCTCCGCGAGGGTCGTCAGGGTCCCAAAGGGCACGTTTCCGGGGAGCCCACCACGTGTCAGGTCGTCGCTTCTTGTCTCAAAGGTGTCTCCGCGGTCGAGCGAGCGGTGCACCTTGTTGGAGGCCATGTAGAACACGTCTTGTTGGTGCTTGCTAAGGACAATGGGGGTTTGCCAATTCCACCGGAGCGGGGTTTCGCCCAGCGCATGGGAGGGGTGCAAGGAGGTGCGCTCTCCTGTGGTGCGGTCGGTGCGCATGTACCACCCAAACTGGTAGCCCGTGTACACCACCTCGTTGCTGCGGCTGTCCACTTCAATTTGCATGCCGTCGCCCCCGCCGAGGGAGGTGAATCCGTGGTGGCCCGTTTGGTGCCACGCCGGCGATTCGCGGTGGGTGTGGTCACCCACCCAAGTGCCGTTGTCCTGCAGTCCGCCGTAGATGCGGTACGGGTCGGCTTGGTCGATTTCCACGGCGTAGAATTGCCCCACAGAAGGGCTGTTGCATTTGATCCACGAGTCGCCGCCGTCCCAAGACACGTTGATTCCGCCATCGTTGCCGTTGATGAGGTGATTGGGGTTGGAGGGGTCCACCCAAAGCTTGTGGTGGTCGACATGCACGTTGGACGCTCCCACCGAACTGAAGGTGCTGCCGCCGTCGGTGGACTTCAGCAACGGAACGCCCGCGATGTAGATGACCGAGGCGTTGGAAGGGTCCACGGACACCGTGCCGAAATAGTAGCCATAGGTGTAGCACACGTCGTCGAGGGGTTCGTCGTGGGTTCGAGCCCAGGTGCCTTCTTCCGTTTTGGACACGGCCTGGCCGTCGGCCAATTGACTCAGCGCTGCAGAAGCGCCGCCTTGGGAAGAGGTGCTGCGGTTGGGAACCCGATATCGGTACAACTCCGGTCCGACAATCTCGGCTTCAAACAGGGCGCGGTTGCCGTCGGTGAGGTAGTCGTACAGGGCCCGAACCGGCAGTTCACCCGCTGCAANGCGGGCCTTCACGGCCGCGGCGCTGTCGGCTTCCTCAAACCCTTCTCGGTCCAAAAATGCCTGNAAGTCCCCGTTGTCGAGGNCCTCGAANGTGGCCTTGTCCATCTCGACGAAGTCCATGGCNGTCAGCCCTTCGTCTTCNGCNTCGGGNTGNNCTTCNCGGGGCGCTTGGTTGTCGACCAAGGCGAACAAGGTGCCGGTGGCACTGTGGTAACTCAACCCAATGCGTCCCGCGTCAGGCCCTTCGGGAAAATCGTTGTCCGCGGAAATGCGTGTCCACGAATCTCCGCCGTCCGTGCTCTCCCAAATCCCAGATCCGGTTCCGCCTTCCGTGAATTCATGGGCCCGACGGGTGCGGTCCCACGCCGCCGCGAAGAGGTGGTCGGCATCCGTCTCGTCGGCGACCATGTCCACAAAGCCCACGCCCGGCACCGTCAACACGGTCTCCCATTGGGCGCCGCCATCGGTGGTGCGGTACAGGGCGCCTCCAAGGTTGTCCGAGTAGAGTTCGCCCAAGGCCGCCACCCACATGCGGTCGGGGTTGACGCGGTCAATGATCACCCGCCCAATGTGGTGGCTGCCTTCCAGACCCGCGTGGCGCCACGTCGCGCCATGGTCGTCGCTGAGGTACACGCCGTCGCCAGCGTAAGAGCTTCGCGAGGAATTCACTTCTCCGGAGCCAACCAGCACCCGGCCCGAAGGGTGGGCGTCCACCGCACCGAGCAAGCACGTCTCTGAGAGCAAGGGTTCAAAGGTGGTGCCGTGGTTGACGCTTTTCCAGAGGCCACCCGTGGCGTAGGCGACGTACATCGTGTCCGACACGACGGCGACATCCACAACGCGTCCCCCCATCACTGAGGGGCCGACATTGCGCAATTCGAGTCCGCTTGTCCACGCGTTGAGGGCGGCGCGTTCTGCGCTTACGCCGGCACGGATGGGGGCGGGGCTCGGTCCCCAAGACTGGGCGGTCACAGACCCGGAAAGGGCGGCGCCAAGGCACGCGAGGGTCCAAATGGTAGAAGGTGAGGTCATGTCAGTTTGGGATTGTTTTTGTGGCGGTCGGCGTCCCGCGAGGTTTTCTTGGCCACGTTGTCGGCCAGGGCTTGGGTGAGGTCCACTCCGGTTTGGTTGGCGAGGGCTATGAGGACCCAAAGCACGTCGGCCATCTCGTCGCCCAAGTCGCGTCCCGCGTCGCTCGGCTTCTCGCTTTGTTCTCCGTACCGTCGGGCAAACAGGCGTGCGAGTTCCCCCACTTCTTCGGTCAGGATGGCCAGGTTGGTGAGCTCGTTGAAGTACCGCACCCCCACCGTCGTGATCCAGGCGTGGACTTGTTCCTGCGCTTCGCGAAGGGTGACGTCGGGCGCGTCGGAAGGGGGGAGGTCGAGCTTGCTCATGGGGTCATTCTTTGTCTTTCGTATCGATCCAAATCGTCACCGGTCCGTCGTTCACCAGGTCCACTTCCATCGCGGCTCCGAATTCTCCGGTCGCCACGGACGTTCCGGTTTCGCGCTCGCAGGCCTGGACGAAGTGTTCGTACAACGGGACGGCGTGGTCGGGTTTTGCGGCGCGGATGAAGGAGGGGCGGGTGCCTTTTTTGGTTTTGGCGTGCAGGGTGAATTGACTGACCACCAACAGGCGGCCCTCCACTTCGGCGAGATCCGCGTTCATCTTGCCTACGGAGTCGTTGAAGACCCGAAGCTTGGCGATTTTGGCCGCAAGCCAGTCGGCGTCTTCCGCGGTGTCCGCATCCTCGATGCCGACAAGCACACAAAAGCCTTGCTGAATGCGACCGACCACATCTCCTGCGATGCGGACTTCGGCCCTGCTTACCCGTTGAATCACCACGCGCATGCCGCAAAATAACCACCGCCCCGGGAGCGATGGGGACAGGTCGTGGAAAACAAGGAGAGAAAGGGTGGGAATCGGCGCGGCAGGCCCGTGGGACCGACGTATTTTTGGGCTCAGATTCAACGACGAACGAACCCACCGTCCCTACGATTCATGAAGGCTTCCATTGCCCCAGCAACCCTCGAACAAGCTCAAGACATGGGCCTCCGTCCGGAGGAGTTTGAGCAAATCAAAACCATCCTCGGTCGCACGCCCAACTTCACAGAGATGTGCGTGTACTCTGTGATGTGGAGTGAGCACTGCTCTTACAAGAACTCCATCAAGTGGTTGAAGACCCTTCCTAAAGAAGGTCCTCACATGCTCGTCAAGGCGGGGGAGGAAAACGCCGGCATCGTGGACATCGGCGACGGCTTGGGATGTGCGTTCAAAATTGAAAGCCACAACCACCCGTCGGCCATCGAGCCCTACCAAGGCGCCGCCACAGGTGTCGGAGGAATCAATCGCGACATTTTCACCATGGGGGCGCGTCCCATTGCCCAATTGAACAGCCTCCGCTTCGGAGACCTCAGCAACCCCCGCACCAAGTGGTTGTTGGAGGGTGTGGTGAAGGGCATTGGCGACTACGGCAACAGCTTTGGGGTGCCCATCGTGGGCGGCGAAGTCTTCTTCGACTCCAGTTACCAAGTCAACCCCCTCGTGAACGCGATGTCGGTGGGCATCCTTGAAGCGGACAAAATCATCTCCGCCACGGCTGCTGGTCCGGGCAACCCCGTGTACATCGTGGGTTCAGCCACGGGCAAGGACGGCATTCAAGGCGCATCGTTTGCGTCGAAGGACATCACGGAAGAAAGTGCCGACGACTTGCCTTCGGTGCAGGTGGGCGACCCCTTCCAGGAGAAGCTCCTCCTCGAGGCGACCCTCGAGCTTTCGAAGACCACCGCCGTCGTCGGCATGCAGGACATGGGTGCCGCGGGCATCACATGCTCCACCTCGGAAATGAGTGCAGCAGGCGAAGTGGGCATGGACATTCACCTCGACCGTGTGCCCTTGCGTCAACAGGACATGGAGCCCTTCGAGATTTTGCTCAGCGAGTCTCAAGAGCGCATGCTTGTGGTCGTCCACAAGGGACAGGAAGAGGAAGTGAAGGACATTTTCAAGAAGTGGGACTTGCACGCCGAGCACATCGGCGAGGTCACCGAAGGCGACCGCATTCGCTACTTCATGAACGGCGAACTCGTCGGCGATGTGCCAGGCTCCACGTTGGTGCTTGGGGGCGGTGCTCCGGTCTACGAGCGCGAATACACCGAGCCTTCATGGTACGCTGAGGCGCAAGCGTTTGACCCCATCTCCGTGCCCGTTCCCTCGTTGGACGAGTGCGCAGACATCGCCCAAAAACTCATCTGCCTCCCCAACATCGCCTCCAAGAAGTGGGTGTGGGAACAGTACGACAGCATGGTGGGCACCATCAACCGCTCGACCAACCGTCCCTCCGACGCCGGTGTGGTTTCGGTACGAGGCACAGACAAAGCCCTCGCCTTGACCGTGGATTGCAACGCACGCTACGTGGAGGCCGATCCAGAAATCGGAACGGCGATTGCGGTGGCTGAAGCGGCCCGCAACATCAGCTGCACCGGCGCTGAACCTTCGGCGATCACCAACTGCCTCAACTTTGGCAACCCCTACAATCCCGAGGTGTACTGGCAGTTTGTAGGTGCCATCCAAGGCATGGGGCGCGCATGCCGTCACTTCAACACCCCGGTGACAGGCGGCAACGTGAGTTTCTACAACCAAACGGCCAACCCCGACGGCTCTGCCCAGGCGGTGTTCCCCACGCCGACAATTGGCATGGTGGGGGTCATGCACGACCGGAAGCACCACACGGGATTGGACTTCAAAGAGAAGGGTGAGCTCATCTTCCAACTGGGCGGGTCAAGTGGGTGCATCAACGCATCGGAATACCTCGCGAACATCGTGGGCATCGACCGCTCTCCCGCGCCACATTTCGACATCGAAAAAGAAGGCAAGCTCCACGCGTGCTTGCGCGAGATTGCTCAGAAGGGCCTTGCCGCCGCATCTCATGACGTGGCCGACGGCGGGTTGTTCATCACCTTGCTCGAAATGGCCATGCCCAACGGACTCGGGTTTGACATTGTCACCGACGACGAAGTCCGTTTGGACGGATTCCTGTTTGGCGAAGGCCAAGGCCGCGCGGTGGTCAGCCTGAAAGAAGAAGATCAAGACGACTTCTTCGACGTGTGCGAAGCGCACGGCCTTCAGCCCACGTTGTTGGGTCACGTGACCAAAGGGAAAGTGGTGGTCGACGACAAGCACTTCGGATTCTGCGAGGAGCTGCGCGCCTACTACGACAATGCCCTGGAAGAAATCTTGACGGAAGACTGATGCTGAAGTCGCTGGCCAAACACCTCTCAGGCATTGCACTCACGTGGGTGCTGGTGTTGGCGGGCACGTTTTTCTTGTTGCGTTGGTACAGCCAGCCGTCTGCGGAACGCGAGGTTCCGACGTTGGCGGGTTTGTCCCAAACCGAAGCGGCCGAGACGCTCCAAGCGTTGGGCTTGCAAGCGGTGTGGCAGGATTCGATTTATGCGCCATCCGGTACCCCGGGTACGGTGGTCGAGCAGCATCCCCCTGCGGGCAGCTCTGTCAAAGTGGGACGGAACATTCTCCTGACCACGTACCGCATCACGCCTCCGAGCGAGCGTGTAGGCATTGCCGAAGGGCAGGATGCCCGGATTGCGGAGCGCATTCTGACCACCCGTGGTTTTGAGGTCAAGGTGGAGGAAGAGCCCAACACCTTGCTCGCGGGAAAAGTCCTTCGTGTCGAACACAAAGGCAAGCGCGTGGACGTGGATGCGCGGTTCCCCAAGGGGACGACGCTCGATTTGGTGGTGGGGGTGACGGGCGCCAAGGACGTTCGCGTGCCCTGGTTGATGGGCCTGTCATTGGACGATGCGAAAGGCACCCTGATGCGGCGCAACCTCGCCCTTGGGCACGTGGGCTACATGGACGATGTGGTGACAGCGCTTGACACGAGTTTGGCCGTGGTGGTGTCTCAAGATGTCAGCCCCGAGCGCAAACCCTACGTCTCCGAAGGCACCGCCATTGACCTCTACCTCGGCAAACATTGAATTTCATGGATCCCATGCGTACGATTTTCACCTTTCCCTCGTTGGAGAACCCGATGAAGAATGTGACCCTGAATGCGTTGGGAGGCCAGGTGATCTTGGCCATGATGGCTTGGATGTGTTTCGGCAGCCTGTCCGCACAAGAGCAGGAACGCGACTTGGAGCGGGTGTTCATTCCCGAGGCGCGTGTCAAAGCGATTGAAGCGTCACGTGCAGGGGGGGGCACCTTGTTGCCTCCCTTAGGCCTGCCGTTTGTGGACGATTTTGCGTGGCCAAGTTTGCACGACGAGTCGTCGCCGGTCAACGTCAAACGCTGGGAGGCGAGCCCCGTCCGCAGAACGACCACTTTGGCTTATCAGGCACCCACCATCGGGTGCGCCACGTTGGACGGCTTGGATGCCGTTGGGAATCCCTATGCGTTGAACCCCACCAATGCCGTGGGTTACGCAGACACCTTGACGTCACGCCGGTTGTTGCTGGGCGGCAATGTGCCAGGGGACAGTGTGGCGCTGTCTTTTTGGTACCAATCGGGCGGCATCGCCAACGGTGCAGATGCCGGGGAAGACAGTTTGATTGTGGAATTCCGAAACACAGCCGACGACGATCCGTGGCAATGGGTGTGGTCGACCGAAGGCATCGACGACGACACGGCGTTTCATCCTGTCGTCATTCCCATTGTGGGCACGGAGTACTTCCACAACGAATTTCAATTCCGCATCCTCAATTACGGGGCGCTGGAAGGCAACGTGGACACATGGCACCTCGACTTTGTGCGGGTGGCTGAAGACGGCATGGAACCAGCGCCATTGTTTGAAGAGGTGGCGTTTGTGGCGCCGCCAACAAGCTTCTTGCGTCACCCTTGGACGGCCATGCCTTGGCCGCATTTTGTAGACTCCGCGGACAGCTATACCGCGGCTTCGGTGACCACCTTGCACAGGAGTTTTGGGGAGTCGACGAACAGCCAAGAGAACATTGGACTGAAGGTTCAGCGCGTGGATGTGGAGGGCAACGTCAACAACTATGTTCCGCCCGCAGGCGAGATTCCCAACAACTCCATTCAGGGGTTGTTTGAGACGGACTACATCGACGATTTGGATATTTCCACTCTCTTGTTCCATCCTGCGGTGAGTGACACGTTTGCCACGTTCCACGTCTCCTTGTGGGAGGACGAAGTGGGGGGCGCCAACGGCACCACCCAAACCGGTGTGACCGACAACGACAGCATCGTCCATGTTCAGACGTTCAAGGACTACTATGCCTACGACGACGGGACTGCGGAAAAGGCATACGCGTTGGATGGCCAAGGTGGAGAGGTGGTGGTGGGCTTCGACCTCCAGAAAGCAGACACCTTGGAAGGGGTTTGGATTCACTTCACGCCGTTTTACGACGACGCGGCAGGGGAGACCTTCACCTTGAAGATTCGGGGAGAGGATGAGGAGAATCCCGGACAGCCAGGCGGAGAAATTGTGACGCAGTTCACCATTCACGAGCCCAACTACTTCGCCAACGAATACGACGGATTCACCTACATCCCGTTTGAGGCGCCCATTCCGGTGTCGGGTCGCATTTACGTGGGGTTTGTGCAGCAAGGGGAGGACCGCATCAACATCGGACTGGACAAGTCCACCAACACCAACCCGGAGTACCTCTGGTACAAGTTTCCCAACACGCCGTGGTTGCAGTCAGGCATCCAGGGGTCGTTGATGATTCGACCGGTGCTTCGTGCTGGGAAGGAGCCTGTGGTTCAGGTGTCTGAATTGCCGTCTCGTTTGGAGGGCCCTATCGTGTTTCCCAATCCAGGGACGCACACGTGCCATTGGAACCTCGAACGCATCACCACGGTACGCATGTTGGACATGACGGGCCGCACGGTGGCCGAGTGGCTTGACATGGTACCGGGGCTTCAGTCTTGGTCTACGGAGACTCCCGGCGTGTACCTCCTCGTCGGAACCGAGGAGAACGGCCAAATCTGGACCCAACGCTGGATTGCCCGCCCATGAGCGACGACGTGAACAGCCCAGACGAGCAAGGCGAAGAGCTGTTTGAGCACCATCGCATTGTGGTGGATCCCGGACAGACGCCCTTGCGCGTGGACAAGTTCATCATCAACCGTGTGGCGCACCTGTCACGCAACAAACTCCAAACGGCGGCCAAATCAGGCTATGTCAGGGTCAATGGCCAACCGGTCAAGAGTAACCACAAGGTGAAGCCCGAAGATGTGGTGACGGTGGAGTTGCCACAGCCGGTGTATGAGTTTGAACTGCTTCCGGAGCCCATGGATTTGGACATCCTCTATGAGGACGACGACCTGTTGGTGCTCAACAAGCCAATGAATTTGGTGGTGCACCCCGGCCATGGGAATTACACGGGTACATTGGTGAATGGCATCCTACATCACTTCCAAAACATGCCCAGCCTTCCCAATCAGCCCGAGCCGCGGCCGGGGTTGGTGCACCGCTTGGACAAGGACACCACTGGCCTCATGGTGCTGGGCAAGTCGGAACGGGCGTTGACCGACTTGAGCGAGCAATTTTTTGAACGCACGGTGAATCGCCGTTACTGGGCCTTGGTTTGGGGAGATGTCCGCGAGGATGGCACCGTCACCGGCCACGTGGGTCGCTCGCTTCGCGACCGTCGCATTCAGCAAGTGTTTGAGGATGGCCGCGAAGGCAAACACGCCGTGACGCATTACCGCGTGTTGAAGCGCTTGGGACCGGTGACCCTGGTGGAATGCAAGTTGGAAACGGGGCGGACGCACCAAATCCGTGTTCACATGCAACACATCGGACATCCGTTGTTCGGCGATCCCATTTACGGAGGTAACGTGGCGGTCAAAGGGGCGCCTGGCGGAAAGTACAACGCCTTTTTGCGGAACATGTTTGAGGCGCTTCCGCGACAAGCGTTGCACGCCAAGACGCTCGGCTTCACCCACCCCGGCACCGGGGAGCGCAAAGACTTTGAGTCGGAGTTGCCCGAGGACATGGCCAAGGCCATTGCCAAGTGGACCACCTACATCGAGGCGTCAGGGTTGTAGGTCAATCTGCAGAGAGCCTTTCGACTTCTTCCAGGGACTTTTCCCAGGCGTTGATGCAGTCCTGCATCTCTTTCTGAACCGCGTCATAGGCGTAAGCCAATTCGGTCACTTTGGTGCGGTCCGAGGGGTCGACGGCGGCCATGGAGGCGTTGAGTTCTTCTTGCTTGGCCTCCAATTGGGCAATGGCCTTTTCATGGCGATCCACCGCATTTTTGGCTTTGCGCAACGCTTTCTCCGCCGCCTTCCGGGCCTTGTAGTCGCCGCCACCCGAGCCTGATTTGCCTTCCTTGGTAGGGGCGTTCTTGCCCCCTTTCTCCCGCGACACCTTGACGTTTTTGTTGGCCTCGTAGGCGCTGATGCTTGCTGCGTGCTTCTCGTGCAGGAATTGCTTGATGTCCCCGATGTATTGCTTCAGTCCAGTCGGAGTGACCTCGTACACGAGTTGCGTCATGTCGCTGAGAAAGTCGCGGTCGTGAGACACCACCACCAAGCTGCCGTCAAAGCGTTGAAGGGCTTCTTTCAAGACGGACTTGCTTTTCAGGTCGAGGTGGTTGGTCGGCTCGTCAAGAATCAGGACGTTGTAGGGGTGCAGCAGGAGCTTGCACAACGCCAAACGCGCTTTCTCTCCCCCAGACAACACCTTGACCTTCTTGTCGACGTCCTCGCCCGAAAACAAGAACGACCCGAGGAGACCGCGCAACTGTTTGCGGACATCGCCCACGGCGACCTCTTCCAGCGTCTCCATGACCGTCAGGTTTCCGTCGAGCTCGTCGGTTTGGTTCTGGGCGTAGTATCCGATGTCCACGTTGTGGCCGACGGTCAATTCTCCGGCTGTGCAGGACTCTTGTTCGAGCAGCATCCGGGTCAGGGTGGTTTTGCCTGCGCCGTTCTTCCCGACGAGGGCCACCTTTTCCTGACGCGCCATGATGAAGTCCAAGCCCTCAAAGACGGTCAAGTCATCGAAGCACTTCTTGAGGGCCTTGGCTTCGAAAATGACTTTGCCCGAGCGCGGAGCGGGAGGGAAGCGAAACCGAATCTGCATGTTTTCCGCAGCATCCACTTCCACTCGTTCGAGCTTGTCGAGTTTCTTGATCAAGCTCTGGGCGAAGGCGGCCTTGTTCTTCTTGGCCCTGAACTTGTTGATGAGCACTTCCGTCTCTTGGATGTACTTCTGTTGGTTCTTGGCTGCCTGCTCTTGACGTGAACGTTCTTCCTCCCGCCAAACTTGGTAGGCGGAGTAAGGACCCTTGTAGTCGTAGAGTTTGACGCCACCAATTTCGACCGTACGCTTGGTCAAGGTGTCGAGGAACACCCTGTCGTGAGAGATGAGCAGGATGGCCCCGGGATGGTGCATCAAAAACGATTCAAGCCATTCGATGCTCTCAATGTCGAGGTGGTTGGTGGGCTCGTCCAGCAACAGGAGATCGGGTTGCATGAGCAGCAGCTTGGCCAATTCCACGCGCATTTTCCAACCGCCACTGAATTCGGACATCTGGCGCGTCATGTCAGTGATCTTGAAGCCAAGGCCCTGGAGAATGCGATGTGCCTGTTCCTCCGTGCTGGAGGCCCCAATGGCGTCCAAACGTTCGTTGGCGTCGCTCAGCTCTTGAATGAGGCCGGCGTAGCTGTCGCTTTCGTAGTCGGTCCGTTCGGCCACTTCCTTGGTCAACGCTTCAAGCCGGGTCTCCAGCGCTTGGACTTCGGCAAAGGCCTGCATGGCCACTTCCATGACCGTCGACTCCTCTTCGTGTTCCATCTCTTGAGGCAGGTAGCCAATGCGGTACTCTTTGGGCGTATTTACGCTGCCCTCGGAGGGTTTTTGCAGACCCGCAATGATTTTCAAGAGGGTGGACTTGCCTGCACCGTTCCGCCCCACAAGGCCGATGCGGTCCTTGTTGCCTATGGCCAAATCAACACCTTCAAACAGGGTTCGGTCTCCAAAATGGACGGCAAGCGACGTCAAGTGCAGCATGGCCCGCAAGGTCGGGGTAGAAAGGCGAGGGAACAAAAAAGGGCCACACCGAGTGCAGCCCTTTTTTCTTGGATCGAAGCCCGATCAGTAATGCCAAATGTCATGCTCCAAGTTGAAGAGCTCCTGCTGGATGCGTTCGCTCTCTGCCAAGGCATCGAGGCCGCGTGCGTAAGACACAATTGCCCGGTTGAAGGAGTTGTCTTCCTTCACGATGTAGCTTGAGAAGTAGCGCTTCTGGAAGAGGTCTTCATACGTTCGACGCTGGGCGTCGTTGAACATGTTGTAGACCTCGCTGTTCGCGAAGACATAGCGACACTCTGGGTAGTAAAGCCAGAAAAGGGGGCGGAAGCCCACACTGTTTCCGTCGACGTCAAAGTCCTCCATCATGGGCGCAATGCCCAAGATGCGCACGTAACGCTCGCTGCGCTGACGGTCCCAAATCCAATCTTCCTTGATGCGGTAGCGCGTGATCTTGTCGGAAGACAATTCGTTGCTCTGCTGGATGGTACCGATGACCTCGCCGAAGTCGTCGTATTCCTTCACAAGCGTGACGGGGTTCAGGATCTTTCGGATGCTGTCAGGCGACAATGGGAACGTGAATTCGTCGTCGTCTCCCAGCGGTCCTGCGCTGTAGGCCACAAGGGAACCTTCCACCAACAGGGCTTCCCGCACCACGTCAAACAGATTTTGACGGTCCTGGATGGGATCGAGGGGGAAGTAGAAGGGGTGGTTAAATTTTTGACGCAGGTCAATCTCTTGCCAAATCCGGCGCTTGTACATCACATCCGCCTCACGCAGGTGAGGGTAGGGGATGACGCGCTTGGTGAGGTTGGTTTCCTTGACGTAGGCACCATCCAATACATTGGGGGATTGAGCCACGCCGTTTTGCACCAAGGCAAACATGGCGAGCGTCAACGTCAAACAAGTGCTCAGGAACTGTTTCATGGCAGGTAAGTTAGCCGGTGATTTTCAATTTCATCGGGGGCAAGTCGCGCTCGGTCCCGTCAGGCATGGATACCAGAATGTCTTCCAAGTAAATGATGTTGCCGCGACGTACGCGCTTCAACGCCTCCTGTTGGTCGGTCGTCAAGCGGTTGTTGCCGGAAGGCAGATCGGAGAACGCACCGTCTTTGGAGATGCGCAGGGTGAAGCTCTTCACGCGGACCTTCACATCGAAGTCAAAGCCTTCCATGCGCGCGGCCACGGGGGCAAACGACAACACTTCTGCTTTGGTGATGCCCTTGTCCGTCGGCTTTTTTCCAGTCCAAAACGCCACCGGATCCGGAATGCGCTTCACACGGAAATTCTTCGCGGGCAAGGACTTTTTGCTTCCGTCGGGAAGTTCCGCAGAGACGGTGATGTTCGCCTCACGAACGGAGCTGCTCGAGCTCGGCTCCACGATGTACGAACCGTCGGGTTGCTTCTTGATGGAGTGTCCTCCGTCGATGCGCACGTCGACCTTGTCTTGAGCCACACCCGGCACAGACACCTCGACAGGGTTGGGAACCCCGCGGTAGAACACGTTCATCTTGGTGGGAGAGACCACAAGGGCAGGCTCCGCAACCGTGATGGTCGGCGTGTAGAACGAGTAAGGCTCGATGTTGCCATCGGGACCTTGGTAGCGAATCAGCCCCTTGAAGCTCATGTCTCCGAGGCTCATGCCTCGGGTCGGGATGCGAAGCTTGCCCATGCCATCGGCACCAATGGTCAACCCTTCCATGCCTTCGTAAGCCAGCAAGGTCGAATCACGTCCATCCCACTTGTCGCCATCGATAAAAATGTCTGGCGCGTTCGTCGCGTCGTAGGCCGCCAACAGCACATCGGCTCGGAAAGAGTCTCCGCGAAGGATGTAGTTGGACTCAGGCACCACGAGGGGCATCAGGTTGGTGAACTTGTAGGACTTGGCCTCAATGCCGCCGAGCAACCAAGACAACACGTCTTCCTGTGCGTCTTGCACGTCGACGATCATCTTGGACATCAATGGCATCACCGCTGCGAGGGGAACGTCAAAGAAGTTGGCAGCTTCCCACAGCACCTCTTTGCCATCTTCCATCTCGTTCTCAAACGTGAAACGCTCGTCGAGTTGAACCTTGATGTATTCGGGCAGTTCGCGCGTCTGTCCTTGGCTGTCCACGAGCTTCACCGATTTCAGATAATCTCGGTAAGCTTCCAGGTTTTTGCGAAGGGCAGTGGCACTCCACGGATCGTTCTCGTCAAACTTCGGGCTCTGTGGTTCCGAACCCACCATGAAGGCGGTGAGTTCTTGGTACTCGTCTTTCTTTTGGATCAGGGCCAAGTTGATGGTGGTGTCCATCCCTGTTTCGTCCTGACCAATGAAGTTGACGAAGTCGTTGGCCACGGCATCGTCGTACTTGCCCTCCGACTTGGCCATGCAGCGTCCTTTCAGTTGGGTGATGTAGTTGACCAAATTGTCACTGCGTTCCCGAACGTCGCGGGCCTTGTCCATGAAGGGGCCGACTTTTTCTTTGTTTTGGGCGTACTTGACCTCCAACGTGGTCAATGTCTCAGCAACCTTGCCTTTCAGCGTGTGCTGGGTGTCCTGCAAGCTGTTCTCCACTTTCACGAAGCCGTTGAGGACTTCTTTGGAGATGTTCAAGGCCAAAAGCGCGGTCAGGACGAGGTACATCATCCCGATCATCTTTTGACGTGGTGTTTCTTTTCCTCCGGCCATGGTTCAGGGCTTAGCTGCGACCGCCACCCATGGCGTTCAACATGTTGCCGTAGACCGTGTTGAGGGAAGCCAAGTTCTTGGCCAATTCGGAGATGTTCTCCTTGTACACTTTCGTGTCCTCGACGGAGTCGTTGAGGTTCTTCACCAATTCGCCCATGCCTTCGAACAATTCCTTGTTCTGCTGCATTTGTGCGAGTTGTCCCTCATACATGTCGTTCAAGGAGTTCAAATTCTCGTTCATCTTGGCGATACCTTCACCTGTTGAAGCACCTTCTGCGCTCGCCTTGACGAGGCCCGTCAAGCCTTCGCTCACCTCTTCGTAAGTCGAGCTCAGCTCGTCCACGCGGTTGGACGCCTTCACCAACGAGTCGCTGTAGCCTTTTGTGGCCACGGAAGCATCTGCAACCTCACCCATCTTCGATGCCTGCTCACCGAGGTGACGCATGCCGTCACCCAATTTGGTGATCATGTCTGAGTCGATGTTGGCTTTGGACAGCATGTCGTCCAGCTGCTGAGTGGGGGTTTTGTCCGCACCTTCTCCTGTGGCGAGCTGAGGGTAAACCAAAGACCAATCGGGTTCTTCGTGGGGCTTTTCAAAGGCCGACATGAAGAAGATGAAGGCTTCCGTACCCAGACCGAGGATGAGCATCAACGAGGCACCTTCCCAGTGCTGGATTTTGAACAATGCTCCAATGATCACGATGGCGGCGCCCCATCCATAGAGCTTGGCCATAAAGTTCTTCCACTGCTTGCTTCCTGGTTTCATGGTTACGGTTTTAGGTTGTTGGTTTCAATTCAGCTAACGCTGTGCAGGTAGGTTTTTATTGTGCAAAGGGCGTGTGGTTTCAAGTCACACCCTTGGGGCTTAGTTCCACTCTTCAGGCAATCCTGACTTGCCTCGGCCGAGGTAAGACATGACGGAGCGGAATCCAATCGACGCCTTGGCGGTGTCGCTGTATTCGAACGTTCGCGTGCCTGTTTGGCAGTAGTAGCCGATGTCTTTCCAAGAGCCACCGCGAATGACCTTGCGCTTGAGGGCAGGGGGGTCGTCCACTTTGGCGTGGTAGACGTAGTCGGGCGAAAGGTCCCAAGAGAAGTCGTAGACCGTCTCGTCAAAGGCGGTGTTGGTCCACTCTGCCACGTTTCCGCTCATGTTGTACAACCCGTAATCGTTGGGGCTGTAGGATTCCACAGGAGCAGTGTACGCGTTGGCGTCTTCCACGTAGTCGCCTCGCATGGGCTTGAAGTTGGCAAGCACGCAGCCTTGCTGGTTCCGCGCGTAGGGTCCACCCCATGGGAAGGGGGCCAAATTGCGGCCGCCGCGTGCGGCGTATTCCCACTCGGCTTCCGAAGGCAGACGGAACTTTTGGACGTACGTCTCGTTGTTCTTCTGCTTCCACTCGTTCATGATTTGGGTGCGCCAGGCGTTGAAGGCCTTCGCTTGTCCCCACGTCACGCCCACCACAGGGTAGTCGTCAAATGCAGGGTGCCAGAAGTAGGCTTCGGCGTAGGGTTCGTTGTACGCGTAGGTTGCGTCGTGGATCCACACGAGGGTGTCGGGATACACGTTGATGATTTCCTCCACCACAAATTGGGCGCGGTCGCTGTGACGGCGTGTGGAATGGAGTTGATTCAACGAGTTGACCTCGCCGTATTCCTCGTCGCGGTCGCTTTTGCGCGCGGCCTCGTCGAGGTTCACCCAGTAGTAGCGGTAGTTCAACTTGCGGGTGTCCAACTCACGGCGGTTGTAGAACTGGTCTGATCCCTGAAGGAAGAACTCATCGTACAACAGGTCGAAGATGTCCTCATCTTCCCAGTCAATGGGTTCCTCCCAATTCAAGGTGAAGCCCTTGTCGATGAATCGATCGAGTTCTTGACCACGTGCATTTTCTGCGGTGTAGTATCGATCGTCGTCGTTGTCAGCCAGAGTTTGGAGGTACAAGCTGTCCCTCACATAGTTGACAAACTGTCGGTACTCGTTGTTCGTGATTTCATGCACGTCCATGTAGAACGGTGGAATGGTCACCGTCTTGGAGCGCGTGTTCAAGGCGAAGGGAACGTCTTGGTCACTGGGGCCCATGGTGTATGAGCCAAAGTGAATGTAGTTCATCCCGTAGGGATTGGACTGTTCCCAGTACTGGCGTGGTTGAACCCCCACCAGTTCGCCCTGGGGTCCCATGTAGCACGCCGACATGAAGACGGGTGCCAAGAGGATCATCAGGAGCTTTTTCATGGATTGGTTTTCTTGCAGAGTTGTTAGGCGATACTACAACGCTCGAAAGACATGGTTTCGTGTGTCTTTAGAGGAATCGAGGGTTGGCGTATTTGTTTTCGACTGGCGTCGTAATGAATTTGAAAGCGTAGGAGACAAACACCTCGGCAGTGCCAGGGGTGTATGCGCTCAGCTCGCTCGTGGTCACGTCAAAAGAAGCGCCGAGTTTGAAGACTTGTTCGCTGGAGGTGATGCCCTCCTTCTTGGACAAGCTGTATTGGATGCCGGCAGAGGGTGCCACAGCATCTCCAGGACGCCACGTCAAGCCGCCCCACACGAGGTCTTGCCAAAGCACATTGACGTTAACGTCGACCGCCGTGGCGTTCAGGTCGGTTTTGGCCAACACATTGCTGCGAAGCAACAAGTCGTCTCCACTCAAGGGGTAGTTGTAGCCCCCCATGAAGTAGTAGTGGCGGGTGGGCACGATGTTCAACGATTGCAATTGCACCTCGGCCAAATGCGTCATGGACAAACCGGCGTAGTACTCGTTGCCTTTCCGCATGAAGACGCCGAAATCAACGTCCGTGGACGTGCCACTGCCGTTTCCGGTGGGAATGGCGGGGTCGTTGGCGACTCCGTCGACGGCAATCCAGTTGGCGTCGAAGCTCTTGCTGAACAAAGACACGTTCAAGCCAACGCCGACGTGTGCGCCGTTGGCGAGGGTGGGAAGGTGATAAGCATATCCCAACTTCACCATGGTGTTGGACTCTTGTCCAATTTCATCTTGATAGAGCTGGAGACCCAACGCGCCTGGGATGAAATCCACATTGGAGTGGGCGTTGATCATGGTGGTCACGGGCGCCCCGTTGACACCCATCCATTGGTTACGGTACCACGCATTCACGTGAGTGAGGTCGTCCTCACCAGCTGCACCAATGTTGAATGCCGCAAGGTCGTTGAACCATTGCGTCATCTGGGGGTCTTGCTGGCCCAGGGCCGGTGCCACAGTGAGGCACGCAAATGCAAGACAGATGGAGATGTTGCGAATCATCTTATTCCTTTGATTTTCAGCAGGTTGCGCCTCTGAGCGTGCACGCAGAGGTTGGCTAATATAGGGATTTTCCCAATGCCCGGGCCGATGAGGGCCGGATTGCGCTGAAAGGGTGTTGCTGTATTCAAACATGCTTACGCCAATTTTTGGTAGGTCCGCCACCAACGGTCCGGAAGGGACCCTTCGGAAGCTTCCACATACTCTTCATAAGTGCACGGTACGATCAAACTGGGCAAAAGGTTCGATTTGTCTTGATTGGGGACGGGGACGTCCATCCACCAGCGGTCGCTTTTGGGGCTCTTGTAAAACGCAATCTCATGCGATTCCCCAGGCAGGTCCACCACGTACTTGAGGTAGTCCTCCGTGGTGCATTTGGGGTGATCCCCTTTCTGGTTGAAGATGCCGTCCATCACATGCCAAACGCCTTGTGCGACCAAGTGTGCACCCCGGCCGCGGTCGTCGAGATCGGGGTTGTGTTCGAAGAATCCAGTGGCCAACAACCGGTCGCTCATGCCGATGTACCTCGACAGTTGGCAGAAATGTTCCGCCGTCATGCCGTTGGGGCTGGCGTGGGTGGAAGCCGGGTGGTCTGAAGCGCGGATGGCAGCCACGTCCAACGTCACGAGGTCGGCATTGCGCACATTGGGTTCGACGTGTTGGATGTTCTGCAGCAGCGTGCCCAAGCGAATGGCCTCGAATTGCAACCGTTCCAAAAGCTCGAGGGTGTCCGGATCAGTCAAATACCCCTGGTGTCCTACGTTGGCGTAGTCGAACAGGTAGTTCGGCTCGTGCATGACCACGGAATTCATGTGGTTGCGCGCACTGACCACGCTGGGGTCACCCCCAAAATCGAGCCGGGGATCTACGGTGACCAAATTCATGGGGCGGCCGACGGAGTCCAGTGCCCTGTACATGGGGATGGTCAGGTCGTGGCCTCCACCAAGCACAATGGGCACAATGCCCATCTGCACGAGTTCGGCCACCACGGACTGGACCGCGGCGTAAGTGTCATCTTCTGTGGCGCCGGCCCGGATGTCTCCCAAGTCCACAGTGGGTTGCCATGCGGCAGGAGGGACGAGTTGGTACAGCCAATGCCGAATGGCGTCTGGGGCACCCCCACAGCCCTCGTTGTCTCCCGATCGCCGGCCGTCGTTGACCCCAAAAAGCGCCACGCGGGCACCTTCCAGCATGGGGCGCGAATCGAAGCGATGGGCTTCGATGCGGTCAGCGATCCGCGCCACCCCTTCCGCGTTGGAGAAGTCGGGGGCGTTGACCGGTTCGAACAAGTCGAGGAATCCGTCGAGCATGAACCAGGGTTTTGGGGCCTTTTGGGGCCTTT
>NYSX01000009.1 GCA_002683345.1 Flavobacteriales bacterium | reverse complement strand
ACCATCTCAGGCCCTTACGGAGAGTTCTTCATCAAGGAGACCGACGCAGAAATGGTGTACATCGGCGGTGGTGCCGGCATGGCGCCAATGCGTTCGCACTTGTTCCACCTCTTTCACACGTTGAAGACTGGGCGCAAGGTGACGTTCTTCTACGGCGGACGTTCCAAGCGCGAGCTGTTCTACGTGGACGACTTCCGTGCGATCGAGAAGGAGTTTGAGAACTTCACATTCCACCTCGTGTTGTCGGAGCCAGCGGAAGGCGACAACTGGAACGAGAAGAAAGACATCCAGGACGAAGGAGACGGCTTCCTCGGCTTTGTGCACAACGCGGTGATCGACCACCACTTGAAGGACCACGAGGCACCAGAGGACATCGAGTTCTACTTCTGCGGGCCACCGATGATGAACCAGGCGGTTCTCAAGATGTGCGACGACTGGGGGGTTCCTCCTGAAAATGTCAGCTTCGATGACTTCGGTGGTTAAGCCAAGTCTCGACCGAATCACAAAGGCTCTTGCGGTTGCAGGGGCCTTTGTCGCCTTCGGATGCGGCGAGGCGCCCGAGCCTCAAAACGATGCACGGGGAACGGAGTGGGTCCATCGCGGACCTGCCCAAGGCACCACGTACACCATCAAGTACATCGCACCCGATTCGGTGCCTCAAGCGGCCATCGATGCCGCCCTCGAGGAGGTGGACATCGAGATGAATGCCTGGCGGGCGGAATCGGCTTTGTCCCGCTTCAACGCATTCACCCGGACGGACACGGTGTTCGAAGTGTCAGACGAGGCCGGGGTTTGGTCCCTACTTTGGGACATTTCCAGCGACGTGCACCGAGAGTCCAAGGGCGCGTTCGACGTGGCCATGGCGCCGCTGATGAAGCTTTGGGGCTTCCGCATGCAGCACCGCGACGTGGTCACGCCCGCCATGGTGGACAGCGTGCACGCGTTCGCGCGCTTCCGAACCGACGTGGTCGATTTCAACGAGGTCCTGGATGCGTCGGGATTGGCCGTGGGAGGGCACCTCTCGAAAGGCGACCCGCGGGCTGAACTGGATTTCAATGCCGTCGCGCAAGGCTTCACCGTGGATGGCCTGGCGGAGGTGTTGATGGACCACGGGGTGATGGACATGATGGTGGAGCTTGGCGGAGAGGTCAAATGCATGGGCACCAACCTTCAAGGGCAGCCTTGGCGCATTGCCATCGACCGACCTCAGGCCGAGGGGCGCACGCTGCAGGCCGTGTTGCCGTTGGACAACCAGTCGGTGTGCACCAGTGGGAACTACCGCAAGGTGACCGTGGTGAATGGGCAAAAGCTGTCCCACACCCTCGATCCCCGCACAGGGGCTCCCGTCACCCACAGCTTGCTCAGTGCCACCATTGTGACGCCGAGTGCCGCCTACGCCGATGCCTACGCGACGGTGTGCATGGTGCTTGGTCCAGACCGTGGGGCGGCATGGGTGGACAGCCTGCAACGCGCAGGCAAGGATGTGGAGGCGCTGTTCATCATGGACGGCGGGGAGGAGGACTATTCGTTTTGGGCCACGCCGCAGTTGAGGAATGCCCTCGAGTGGTTGGAGCCCTTGAACGAATACGGCTCTCCCTCGGCGAAGTAACCTCGGTTCCAAGAACAATTGCAGGGGTTGGCGTATTTTGCTGATTGAAGGGCGGGAGCGCTTCCGCTTTCAACCAAACGCAACTCACGTCCCATGAAGCCTGAATGGTTCCCTTCTCGGCACCACGTACCCCCCCTGTGGTTTCTGTTTCTGCTTGCAGTGATGACCTGGCAGTCCGCGACTGCGCAGGGCTTGTTCAGCCAAGGTGCCGCATGCGGATGTCCCGAGGTCGCGTTGCGTGACACGGTGTGGGTGTCCGACAACGCGGGTGCAGGTGTGGGTACGGCGACGTGGACTTGCGATCACCTTTACGTCTTGACCGAACAGGTGTTTGTGAATGCGTCGGACACCTTGACCATCGAGCCCGGCACGGCCGTGCTGGGCATGGCAGGTGAAGGCCGTCAGTCGTTTTTTGTCCCCACCAACAATGCCGTTGGCGGTGCAGCCACGGTGAGCTATGCGGTCTACCCAGGGGCGTTGATTGTCGCGCGTGGTGGGTACTTGCATGCGGAAGGCGCCGAGGCGTGTCCGATTCAATTCTCGTTCTTGGGCGATCCATTGGACGGTTCGGTGGGCATGGATGTGCAGGGGGAATGGGGTGGTTTGGTCCTCTGTGGAGGTGGCGCAATCAACACCTTGTACCTCGAAGGGGTGGATCAACCGTCCCAAACAGGCGGCATCGGCACGGGCGAAGACCGCGCCGAAGGGGTGGTGGACCTCTCGGGTCAAGACCGTCATGTCTACGGCGGCAACACCGCACCATTGGCTTCTTCTGGAACGCTCAAGTACATGTCCTTGCGCCACGGCAGCACCAACCTGGGGTGGAACAATGCATTGAACGGCAACGAAACGGATTTGCTGCAGCTCGCGGGGTGTGGCGAAGGCACCACATTGGATTTTGTGGAGCTTGTGGCGTCCGCCGACGACGGCCTTCATGTGTTGGGGGGCACGCCAGACGTGCGCCATGTGGTGAGTGCCTTTCACGCGGAAGACGCGTTTGAAAGCGACCAAGGATGGCAGGGGACAGGGCAATGGCTGTTTGGCCTTCAGGACACGGCCTTGGCGCACCCGACCAACCCCCCTCACGACAAATTCTTGTGGCGAATGCAAGGCGACGACTTTGAGGAAAACAACGTGGACTTCACTTACGAGCCGTACACCTCGCCGTGGATGAGCAACCTGACCTTGCTTTCAAATGGCGGTGCCCACGCCGTGGGGGTGCAAAGTTTGCCTGCGGGCGATTGGCTCAATTCTGTGGTTGCCGGGGTGTCCGAGGCTGGGATTGAGTTTCGTCACTTTTATTCCTGTGATGGATTTCCCGCGTTCATCCCCATGGGCTTGCCGGGTGGCTACGGCATCCTGCGGATTCAGAATTGGCGCATTGAAGGCACCCCCGAGAGTGTTTCAGAAGTGACGCCGGGGGCGTACAGTGGCCTGTATCCTCAGGGCGTTGGACTGGCCATGCCCTCCATTTTGGCCGACAGCAACAACGTGCTGGGCTCCATCGTGGTGGATCCCACGTTCACCATGACCAACGGATTTGTTTCTGAGGGCCTGGATCCACGTGCGCAGATGGAGGGGACGGTCTCTGACTACTACCAAACCCTGAATGGAGAACTGGAGGAGGTCACCTTTCATGGGGCGTTTGCGCCCGGTGCCCTTCCTTGGTTTGAAGGGTGGAGTGCGTTGTCAGCGCAGGGACTCTTCAGCGGCGCAATGCCCGGTCCGGGATGCACTTATCCCTTTGCTTGCAACTACAGTGCCATGGCCACAGAAGACGATGGCTCATGCGAGTTTCAGTCTTGCGCAGGTTGCACCTACGAATGGGCCTGCAATTACGACGCCTCTGCGGTGTTGGACGACGGGACCTGTGAACGAGAAACGTGTGCAGGATGCACCTTCGTCCTGGCTTGCAATTACGATCCTGCGGCAACCCAAGACGACGGTTCTTGCACCTACGAGGAATGCTCGGGCTGCACGTTCGAAGGTTCGCCGAATTACGACCCGACGGCCATGATTGACGACGGCAGCTGCACCTTTGAAGGGGTGGGCAACGTTTGTCAAGGCGATCTGAATGGGGACGGGGTGATCAGCACCTTGGACCTGCTCGATTTTCTCTCCGTCTACGGGGAGGCTTGTCCAGAGTAATCTTTCTGAGAAGAGGAGGGGTCAGGGTTGCTCTGCTTGGCAGGCGTCTTGAGGCCGCGCGCCACAGACAGAACAGCCACCGTCTTCGCTGCGCAACATGGGGTTGCTGCTGGCGCATGTTCCGCTGAATTCACCTCCGGGCTTCACCAAGATTTTGATGGCGATCCCCGCAAACGCGAGGCCGAGAAGGCCAATGGCCAAGATGATTTCTGTCCATCCCATGGGGCAAAGATACGCGGTGATTCATGGCGGCCACCTCTATGGCTTGCGTGTATAAAATTATATGGCTATATTTATGTTTATAAGTTTTTGCCATGCTGTCACTTCGTGCATTTTGGGCGTGGGCCTTGTTGGGGTCTTCGTCGGTGTTTGCCCAAGGGCTTCTCACAGGGGAGGCTTGTGGTTGCCCCGTTGTGCCTTCTCGGGACACCGTGTTCGTGTCAGACAACAACGGCGCAGGTGTGGGAACGCAGCATTGGACGTGCGATCACTTGTACGTGTTGACAGAACAGGTCTTCGTCAATCCAGGTGACACCTTGACCATCGATCCAGGGACCGTGGTCCTCGGGGCAGCAGGCGAGGGACGATCGGAAGTGGAAGTGGCGGTCAATTTTGGGGTGGGAAGCGTCCGTGACGTGTCCTACGACTCATACCCAGGCGCCCTTGTGGTGGCCCGTTCTGGCTTTTTGGACGCTCAAGGCAATGCCGATTGCCCCATTCAGTTTTCTTTTTTGGGCGATCCCCTGGATGGTTCCGTGGGTGTCGATGTTACCGGACAATGGGGCGGATTGGCCTTGTGTGGCGCAGCCCAAACCAACACCTTGCACCTCGATTTGTCCTTCTTTGGCGCGCCCTTCTTCACCACAGGAGTGGGCACGGGAGAGGACCGCATTGAAGGCATCGTGGATTTGAGTGGGCAAGACCGTGAGGTCTATGGCAGCAATGCCGATCCCACTGGTTCGTCGGGCATTTTGACCTACCTGTCCATTCGACACGGAAGCACCAACTTGGGGTGGACCCAATTTGGCAACGGGAACGAAACGGATTTGCTTCAGCTCGGCGCGTGTGGCTCAGGAACGGTGGTTGAGCACATCGAATTGGTGTCTTCTGCCGACGACGGCTTGCACATTTTGGGAGGCTTGGTGGAGGTGCGCCACATTGTGTCGGCGTTCCATGCGGAGGATGCCTTCGAAAGCGATCAGGGCTGGCAAGGGTCTGCCCAATACTTGCTCGGCATTCAGGATACGTTGCTCGCACAGGCCACCAATCCTCCAGGCCCCTCATACGTTTACGACGCAGAGGGCGATGACGTTCAAGACAACAACATGGACCCCTCCAGTGAGCCATATTGTTTGCCTGCGATGTCGAACCTCACCTTGATCACCAATGGGGCAGACCAAGCTGCGAGCTACCACAGTTTGCCCGGTGGCGATTGGTTGAATTCGGTGGTGCATGGGGTGTCGGATGCGGGCATTGAAATCCAACACTACTTGACGTGTGACGGATTCAACGCCATGTTGCCCAACCAGTACGCTTTTTTGACGTTGCGGAACTGGCGCGTGTGGGGAGATGAAAGCCAAGGAGGAGAAATCCTGCGCGGCCGATACATGGGCAATTACGGCGCACAAAGCGCCTTGGAAGGTTGGCTGACCGACAGCACCAATGTGATTGAATCGGCGCTTGTGGACGGCGCGTTTGCGCTTGAAAATGGCATGATTGTCGACGGCTTGGACCCCCGTGCCCAGACAGGCGGCACCGTAAACGATTATTACTTGCCCTCCGATGAACGCCTTGAACCTGCGACATTCCACGGGGCACTCGAGCCGGGGGAGACGCCGTGGTTTGCCTCCTGGTCCTACCTCGCCCAACAAGGGTTGATCGAAACTGAAAATGTGGTCGAAGATGAGGGCTGCACCTATGCGTTGGCATGCAATTACGACGCCGCCGCGACCGCCGACGATGGCTCTTGTGAATTCACCTCTTGTGCAGGTTGCATCTACGAGTGGGCTTGCAACTACGATGCCTCTGCGGTGTTGGACGACGGCACCTGTGAGCGCGAAACATGCGGGGGATGCACCTTCGTGCTGGCGTGCAACTACGACCCTGCAGCGACACAAGACGACGGATCTTGCACCTACGAGGAATGCCAGGGCTGCACCTTCCCGGGCTCCAACAATTACGATCCCGCTGCGTTGATTGACGATGGCAGCTGTGAGATTGAAGTCACCGAAACCTGCTACGGCGACTTGAACGGCGACGGGGTGGTCAGCACCCTCGACCTGCTTGACTTCTTGTCCGTGTACGGCAGCGCCTGCGAAGACTGAACCGGCGTGCCGGGTCAGCCGATGATGTTGCGCACGTCCTTGAAGAACGTTCGAAGGGCAACTTTGGGCTCGACGCCCTGCTTTTCGGCTTCTTCCAACACGCGTTTCGCGCCCAAAATGTTGGTCAAGCGATCTCCCAGTTCAGCCACGTCGTTGGCGTCGTCGTCCATGGACGCATAGACCTCTTGCTCGAGTTTGTCGAGGGCGGCCATGTCGTGCTCGGCAATGAGCTTCCGAATTTCAGCGGCATTCATGAGGCACAGGCTTGGGCGAGTTCAGAAACCTTGTCTTTTTTCGCGGTGGCAAACTCCTCGATGAGCTTGCCGTCTTTGAAACCGGCGAAGTAGGGGAGGTCGTTGATTTTGAAGGCTTGCTTGACATCAAGGTGCTCCTCCACATCCACATCAATGAAGGTCACATCGGAGAGGGCTTCGTCTGCTTTCAAGGAATTGACGTGAGGGGCCAACAACTTGCACACCCCGCACCACGATGCATGGAAGCGAATGAAAAGGCGGGGTTGGCTTTTGATTTGGTCGATGAGGTCGGGCAATTTCATGTCTCAGAAGTTTCGAATGCAAACATGCAAACAAGTCGGCATCCGAGTGGTTCGATGAGGGCGCTTTCTGTGTCATCTGAGGCACACAAGGACAACTACCTTTGCCGCATGAATACACGGGCACAACATCTCGAGGCGTTTGGGCGGTTGTTGGACATCATGGATGACCTTCGGGAGAAGTGTCCATGGGACCGAAAACAAACCTTTGAGTCCCTTCGCCACCTCACCATCGAGGAGACGTACGAGTTGGCCGACGCGATCCTGGACAAGGACGTGGACGAGATTCGGAAAGAGACAGGAGACTTGATGTTGCACATGGTCTTCTATGCGAAACTGGGCTCGGAGTTGCCAAAGGAAGAAGGGGGCTACGACATCGCGGATGCCTTGCACGGCATTTGTGACAAGCTTGTGGAGCGCCATCCCCACATCTACGGGGATGTGGATGCCAACGACGAGGAAACCGTCAAGGCGAACTGGGAAAAACTCAAACTCAAGGAGGGGAAGAAGTCGGTGCTTGAAGGCGTCCCGAAGTCGCTGCCCAGTTTGGTCAAGGCGTACCGCGTGCAGGACAAGGTGCGCGGCGTGGGGTTTGATTGGGACAATGCAGGACAGGTTTGGGACAAGGTGAAAGAGGAGTTGGGGGAGTTGCGCGAGGAGTTGGAGGCCCCAAAGCCAAACCAAGGGCGGGTCGCCGATGAGTTCGGTGACGTTTTGTTCGCGCTCATCAACTACGCCCGATTTGTGGACGTCAATCCGGACGAAGCGCTGGAGCGCACCACGCGCCGGTTCATCGGTCGCTTTCAGCACCTTGAGGATGCCGTTCGGGCCGACGGAAAGGACCTGACCAACATGAGCCTGGCAGAGATGGACGTGTATTGGGAGCGTGCCAAGGCCTCGGAGAAGGAGGGCTGACGACCTGAGGCATGCGCAATTGAAGGCGCCGCCGTACCTTCCGGTTCCTGAACAAACGCGGCATGGTCATGCGGCCACCGCACATTGAACACACAACATGAGAATTTGGATTGCAGCGGCCTTGGGCTGCTTGATGGGCGTCGGCGCTTGGGCGCAACAAGAGACCCCGCAACGCGTCAACACCAACGTGTTCCGCCAATTGGGACAGGAATTGCCCACGCCCAACGTGTACCGCACCGCATCTGGTGCCCCGGGTCACGCCTACTGGCAACAAAAGGCGGACTACAACATGAAAATCCGTTTGGACGACGAAACGCAACGCATCGACGGCTCCGAGACCATCACCTACACGAACAACAGCCCTGACGGGCTGCGGTACGTTTGGATTCAGCTGGACCAAAACGTCCGCGCGTTGGACAGCGACAGCTACAAAATCCGTGAGTCCTCCTTGGACGGCAGAACCTACTTCAGCGATTTGGAGCGTTTGGAGCCCACCTTCGACGGGGGATTCAAAATCCAAAAGGTGGTGGATGCCGCGGGCAAAGCGCTCGACTACACCATCAACAAAACGATGATGCGCATCGATTTGCCGCGGCCCTTGAAGCCGGGCAACCAGTTCAAGTTCAGCATCGATTGGTGGTACAACATCAACGACCGCATGGAAATCGGAGGCCGCAGCGGCTACGAGTACTTCGAAGACGAAGACAACTACCTCTACACCATTGCCCAATTCTATCCGCGCATGGTCGTGTACAGCGACAACGAAGGGTGGCAAAACAAGCAGTTCCTCGGCAACGGGGAATTCACCCTGAACTTCGGCGATTACCACGTTGAATTGACTGTGCCGTCAGACCACATCGTGGCCTCCACAGGCACGCTGTCCAATCCCAAGTCGGTGCTGACGCCAGCCCAGCGCCGCCGGTTTGAGCAGGCGAAGAAGGCATTCGACCAGCCTGTGGTCATTGTGACCGAGGAAGAGGCCCGCGAGAACGAAGCCACCAAGGATTCAGGGGAGAAGACGTGGATTTTTGACGCCAAAAACGTCCGCGACTTCGGCTGGGCATCAAGCCGGAAGTTCATCTGGGATGCGATGGCGGTGAAGGTGGGCAACAAGACGCCTTTGGCCATGAGCTACTACCCCAAGGAGGGCAACCCGTTGTGGGAGCAATACAGCACCAAGGCTGTGGCCCAAACCCTCAAGACCTACAGCAAGCACACCATCGACTACCCTTATCCGGTGGCCATTTCGGTCAATGCCAAGAGCATCGGCATGGAGTACCCCATGATTTGCTTCAACTACGGGCGGTGTGAGGAAGACGGCACGTACAGCGAGCGCACGAAGTATGGCATGATTGGCGTGATCATCCACGAGGTGGGCCACAACTTCTTCCCCATGATCATCAACTCTGACGAGCGTCAGTGGACATGGATGGACGAGGGGCTCAACACGTTTGTTCAGTTCTTGACGGAGAAAGAATTCGACCGCGACTATCCCTCGCGCCGCGGCAGCGCCCGCAACATCCGGGACTACATGGGCGGGGACAAGACGCGAATCAGCCCCATCATGACGAACTCGGAGTCGATCTACCAGTTTGGCAACAACGCCTACGGCAAGCCGGCCACTGCGCTCAACATCCTGCGCGAGACGGTGATGGGACGCGAGTTGTTTGACCATGCGTTCAAAGAGTACAGCCGCCGTTGGGCGTTCAAGCACCCGTCGCCTGCGGATTTCTTCCGGACCATGGAGGATGCGTCAGGGGTGGATTTGGACTGGTTCTGGCGCGGTTGGTTCTACACCACAGACCACTGCGACATCGCCATGGAGGACATCAAGTGGTTGCAAATGGAATCGGGCGATCCCGATGTGGAAGCGTCGTTGCGCAAAGCGGCAGACGAGCGCAAGCCGGCAGACATCACGCAGATGCGCAACGCAGATGGCGGCATCCCACAGTCTTACTTGGAGGCCGACCCCACACTGAACGACTTCTACACCACCACAGGCAAGTACGAGGTGCTTGAGTTGGACCGTCAAGAGGCTGCCGAGTCGATGGCCAAACTGAGTGACGACGAGAAGGACCTCTTGGCAAGTGGCAAGCAGTACTACGAGATCACGTTCCGCAACATTGGCGGGTTGGTCATGCCGTTGATCCTAGAATTCGAATACGAGGATGGCGAGCGTGAAGTGCGTCGCATCCCTGCGGAGATTTGGAAAATGAGTGAGCCGACGGTGACCAAGGTCTTTGTGACCGACCGTCCCGCCACGCGCATCACGTTGGATCCTTACTTGGAAACGGCGGACGTGGACATGGGCAACAACGTTTGGCCCCCGCGGCCGGAGCCCACGCGCTTCGAAGTCTTCCAAGGCAGTGGCTACAGCCGCTACCGCTCAGGTGGGGAGAACCCCATGCAGCGCGCCCGTCGCGATGCCGCGCTCCAAGCGCCAGCCGAAGGCGAATAAGCGCGACGCTTCGCTCAACCGAAAATCATCATCAGCCCGATGGCGGCTGTGGCCAAGGCCACACCCCATCGGGCTTCTTTGTTCGGGCGATCTCCGAGCATTGCTGCTCCTGCAGCTGTGGCGAGCACGATGACACTCAAGTTGAGCAAGGGGATGACCATGGCGCGTTCCATGATTTGGACGTCAAAGGCGCGCAACAAGAAATAGAGGGACGCAAAGTTGGTCACCCCCAACAAGATGCCTCCAAGCAGGTCTCGTCGGTTGGGCAAGCCATGACCGAGTTGGATCTGATGTGCGACACCGACAAGGCCGCCCAAGGTGAATGGCACGGAGGCAAAGGCCATTTGCATGCCCGGCGCATTCAAACTCGGATCTGTGGAATACCAGCCAAACACCAAATCAATGCATCCGCTGCCCGCAAACATCACGATTGGCATCCACCAAAGCCCGCGAGCGAGGCCAGAAGAGGAAGGGGCACTTTCACCTGAGCGTGAAGAGAGGTAGACTGCAGGAAACGCGAGGGAGAGGCCCAACCACTGTCCCCAGTGGATTTCGTGCATGCCGTCGGCCAAGGCCAATACCAAGACGGGGATGGCCATGGACAGTTTGGTCGCAATGGTGGCCACGCTGATGCCAAGCTCTTGGGAGCACGTGGCGGTCAACCGGAAGAGGGGGTAGAAACACACGCCAATCAACGAAAGGGGAACGATCCAAGGTGCTTGGATGCTGGCGTGCATGGCATCCACGCCCCCCGCGAGCATCCAACCCAGTCCGCCTGCCACGAAGTAGTTCAGCGTGATGGCCCATGCGGTTCGGATGCCCCAGCGTTTGAAGCTCGAAAAGAGGAGGTAAATGAGCACCGTGCTCAGGATGGTCGCCAGAAAACTCAGCATGGCGCTTCTTGATTGTGCCAAACCTCGAGCACATCGCGCCCCACTGGACGGGTGTCTCCGGAAGGCCAAGAAGGAGTCTCAGGAGCTTGCAATCCAGTCTGAAGTGCAGCGGAGGCATGCAAGACGTGAAGCTCGTCCCAACATCCAGCATCCAACACGCCGCGCGCCACCCGGGCGCCACCTTCAATCATGCATGCCGCCACATCGCACTTCGCTTTGAATTGCGTCCACCACGCTTCAGAGAAAACGTCGCCTTCCAGGCCAACCACGCTGTATCCTTTTGCGCGCCATGGGTCCATGTGATTTGAAGACACCTCTGCCAAAGGGCACAACAACGTGGCGAATTCAGGTTCGCCTTGTGGCGCTCCTTCCAGCCATGCTGTCTGGCCTGAAGTCAGGATGAATCGCTTGGGATTGCTTCCGGGAACAAGCCTCGTTGTGAGGGCAGGGGCGTCCACGAGCCATGTGCGCATGCCCACGAGGATGCCGTCGTGTGCTGCACGAAGGCTGTGCGTGTGACGGCCCGCCGATGCGCCTGTCAAGGGGTGCCCTCCGCGTCCCACATCGGCGCAGACCTCGGGGTCCAAAAACCCGTCACTGCTTTGGGCCCACTTGAGCGTAATCCAAGGCCGAGGGGAAGTCATGGCATGCACAAATGGACGGATCAACGCACGCGCCTCGCGCTCAAGGCAACCTACCTCCACGTTTACGCCAGCTTGTGTCAACTGAAACACTCCGCGACCAGATACTTTGGGGTTGGGGTCTTCCATCGCGACCACCACGCGGCCAATGCCACGTGTCAACAGCAAATCGGCGCAGGGGGGTGTTTTGCCGGTGTGACTGCAAGGTTCCAAGGTGACGTAGGCCGTGGCGGCGGACAGGTCGGTGCCTTCTCGAACCTGCTTCAAGGCGTTGACTTCCGCGTGAGCCTGGCCAAAGGTGGCGTGCCATCCTTCTCCCAGAATCCGATCGTCCTGCACGACCACACATCCAACCATGGGGTTGGGCCACGTCGTCAGACGGCCCCGNGCAGCGAGTTNAAGTGCCCGTTGCATCCAGCGGAGGTCGCTGGACGTCCAGCTCATGCGTCCTNGTTGCTGCAGGCCTGCAGGGTGTTCTGCATNAGCGAGNCGATGGTCATGGGNCCGACGCCNCCAGGGACNGGGGTGATCCANCTGCACTTGGGNGCCACGTTGTCANAGTCGACGTCGCCNGTGAGGCGNGAACCCGATTTTTTGGAAGCGTCTGGGATGCGGTTGATGCCCACGTCNATGACNACGGCNCCNTCCTTGACCATGTCCGCGGTGACAAAATGNGCCCGGCCNATNGCTGCCACCAANATGTCGGCCCGTCGGGTGTGCTCNGCCAAGTTTTGGGTTCGGCTGTGGCANACGGTCACNGTGCAGTTGCCNGGTGCCCCATTGCGTCGGAGCAAGAGNGCCATCGGCGTGCCNACAATNGAGCTGCGTCCCAANATGACGGCATGCTTCCCTTGGGTGTCGATGCCAGCCCTGTCGAGCAGGGACATGATGCCCATGGGGGTGGCAGGCAAAAAGCAGGGGAGGTCCAAGGACATTTTCCCTGCATTGACCGGGTGAAAACCGTCGACATCTTTGGTCGGAAGCACCGCTTCCAAGACTTCTTGGTCGTCAATGTGGTCGGGGAGGGGAAGTTGGACAATGAAGCCGTCGATGTCCGGCTTGTCGTTGAGCTCGCGCACGACACTCAGAAGTTCGGACTGGGTGATCGAGCTGGGTTTCTCGACAAGGGTGCTGTCAAACCCCACGCGCGCGCACGCTTTCACTTTGTGTCCAACGTAGGCGCGGCTGGCCGGATTGTCACCCACCAAGACGGCTGCGAGGTGGGGTCGTTTCAACCCTTGGTCCAAACGGGCCTGGACCGCCTCGGTCAATTCTGCTTCGATGGCCAGTGAGGTGGCCTTCCCGTCCAAAATCTGCGTCATGCTGCGAATCTACAAGTGCGTGACAAAGTCATCATCGACCCCGGCCTGGCATGCGCATCCCGGGGATGCGTGGCATGCCTCCTTTGGCCATCATGCCCATGACCTTTTTCATGTCTTCAAACTGCTTCAGCAAGCGGTTCACTTCTTCCACACTTCTTCCGCACCCTTTGGCGATGCGACTGCGACGGCTGCCGTTGATGATGCCGGGCTCCGCGCGTTCAGAAGGAGTCATCGACTGAATGATGCTCTCAATCCCCACAAACGCGTTGTCATCCACATCGATGCCTTTCAACGCCTTGCCCATGCCAGGGACCATGCCGAGCAGATCTTTGACATTGCCCATTTTCTTGATCTGCTGGATTTGGGCCAAGAAATCGTCGAGGTCAAACGTGTTCTTGCGGAGCTTGGCTTCAAGGCGTTGGGCCTCCTTTTCGTCGATGGCCTGTTGGGCGCGTTCGACAAGCGATACCACGTCTCCCTTGCCCAGGATGCGGTCCGCCATCCGCTCCGGGTGGAACACGTCCAGCGCATCCATCTTTTCACCGGTACCAACGAACTTGATGGGCTTGCCCACCACGGAGTAGATGCTCAAGGCAGCACCGCCGCGGGCGTCGCCGTCGAGTTTGGTCAAAATCACCCCGCTGAAGTCGAGGCGGTCGTTGAATGCTTTGGCCGTTTGAACGGCGTCTTGTCCCGTCATGGCATCCACCACAAACAGGATTTCGTCGGGCTGCACGGCGTCTCGAACCGCGGTGATCTCGTCCATCAAGACCTCGTCAATGGCCAAGCGTCCCGCGGTATCCACAATGACTGCACCGTACCCTTCTGCTTTCGCCTTGGCCATGCCTCTCTCTGCAATACCCACGGCATCCTTGACCCCAGGTTCAGAATAGACGTCGGCTCCTACACTTTCACCCACCACATGAAGTTGGTCCACGGCTGCAGGACGATGCACGTCACATGCAATCAACAGAACCTTTCGTCCAGACTTGGCAATGCGCGCCGCCAATTTTCCGGCGTGGGTGGTTTTACCAGCACCTTGAAGACCGGCAAGCAGGATGGTGGAAGGCTTGCCTTTCAGCTCCATGGGAGCCGCTGCTTCGCCCATCAACTTGGTCAATTCCTCGTGCGTGATTTTGATGAGGAGTTGTCCCGGTTGGATCGAAGTCAAGACTTCGCGTCCCAAGGCTTGTTCCTTGACCGTCTTGACAAAGTTCTTGGCCGTCTTGAAATCGACATCGGCATCAAGCAGTGCTTTTCGCACCTCTTTCAACGTGTCACCGACGTTCACTTCCGTGATGGAGCCGTGTCCTTTCAGGACTTTGAAGGCGCGCTCAAAGCGCTCTTGGAGATTCTCAAACATGCTGCAATTGGCCTCTTTAATGGGGGCGAAAGGGGAACAAAGGTACTTCGGATGTAACCCAAATCCACTTGTTGCGTAGCACCCCTTTGGAACACGACGAATATGTATAATATTTCGACGAATGAGGATTTTTATCTGTCATTCATGGTCTTTTCAGCGACGAGTTGTATATTTAGGGTGAAATAATCTTTTCAAATCATGCGAACGAACATTTGCCTCGCCTTTATGGCCCTCTTCGCCTTGGTCCCCTTCACGGGTGTCAATGCGCAGTATTCATTGACGGTGGAGTCCTCTCCAGCCGTTGGCGCCGGTGGTACTGTTTACCGATTCTACGTCAATGCCAATGACGCCACGGACAAAATTTCCGCGGTGTTCGGCAACGACCAAGCTCATCTGGTAATCAACACCCCTGACGGTATTTTTAACAGCACCTTCAATGCGAGTTGGAGTGCATCTGGTATCAACGCGGCCTTCATTCCGCTCGTGCCTGATTTGGTGGACGACAGCTATGCGACCATCAATTTGGATGGCCCTGCATCCACATCTGGACTTGCCGCCGCGGCGGATCCGTCCATCGTGGAGGATGCAACCTTGTCTCCAACCATCAGCGGCTACTTTACCGCAGGTGGGACAGGCCTCGATGTGAACACCTTGACAGGTGGGTCGTGGTATGTGTTGAACACGGCTGGCAATGCTTTGCCAGACGCCAACAACCGCTGGTTGATTGCTCAAATCACCACAACAGGTTCCATCTCTGGACAAATGAACTACCAGATCTTCCCGCTTGGCGTTGGTGCCAATCAGGTGCAGATGTCTGTTTCATTTGACGGTGCAGGTGAGTTCGGTGGTTCAAACAACGTCGTCAGCGGTTGCACCGACTCAAGTGCTTGCAACTACGATGAGAACGCAGACACGGACGACGGTTCTTGCACCTACCCTGCGAGTGCAATCGTGGATTGCGACGACAACTGCGTGAATGACGCAGATGGAGATGGCATTTGTGACGAAAACGAAATTCCCGGTTGTACGGTTGAGGCTGCTTGCAACTACAACCCTGCGGCCACAGACAACGACGGTTCTTGCGCTCAAGAAGACGTTTTGGGTGAGTGCGGTGGAAGCTGCACGGCTGACGCCGATGAAGACGGCGTCTGTGATGATGTCGATACGTGCATCGGAACGTTGGACAACTGCGGTGTGTGCAATGGAGACAACTCTTCTTGCACTGACTGTGCAGGCATCGCAAATGGAACTGCTGTTCTCGATGATTGTGGAGTTTGTAATCAAGCCTACATCTACAACTTCA
>NYSX01000008.1 GCA_002683345.1 Flavobacteriales bacterium | reverse complement strand
GAGCGCACCTACCAAGCGTGGTACGGCGTTCCTCAAATTGTTGCCGATCCTGAATCCACGGACGAGGACATCCTCAATTGGGTGCAAGGCAGCGGAGAGTACAACGGCGGCGCAGACACAGTTCGTGTGAATGACTTGCTCGAACGTCGCGCCCAACACAACTACTACCGCTACGAAAACGAAGTGGACGACTACCGTCAGGACCACTACCAGATTCACCTGGACCAAACCTTGGGCGATTGGAATTTTGGCGGGGTGTTTTACGCCACGCTGGGGGCGGGTTTCTACGAGCAGTTCCGTCAGGGCGACGACCTGTCCGATTACGGATTGGCGCCGTTGGTAATGGGCACAGACACGACGTTTGCCACGGATTTGGTGCGCCGTCGCTGGCTTGACAACACGTTGATGGGAACCTCTTGGACGGTGAGCCGTTCTACGGAGGCCTTTTCTCAGGTCTATGGGGTTTCTCGGTCGTTCTATTCCGGCGATCACTTTGGAGAGTTGATTTGGATGGACTTCGGCGCAGGTGCGGAGCCAGGCGACGAATACTACCGCTCCCTTGGCGAGAAGACGGATTTGAGTGCCTTCGGAAAGTGGTCTGGCCAGGTGTCGGACCTCCGCTGGCACGGTGAACTTCAAGCGCGTCAGGTGTTGTACCAAACGTCCGGCCGCGACAACGACTACAGTGAAATCGACATCCAAGACGAGTTGACGTTCTTCAACCCCAAGGCAGGTTTGACGTGGACGCCTTCGGAGACCTTGCAGGGTTTTGTGTCTGCAGCCGTGGCGCACCGTGAGCCCGCGCGCTCGGACTACCTCGATTCTCCACAGGACACGCCGTTGCGTCCAGAGCGTTTGTTGGACGTGGAGGCCGGTGCCAAAAAGCGCGGCGAGCGTTGGGCCGTGGGCGCCACGTTGTACAACATGCAGTACACGGACCAACTCGTGGCCACAGGGCAACTCAACGACGTGGGCAACGTGGTTCGGGTGAACGTGGCGGACAGCTACCGACGCGGTGTGGAATTGGAAGCGGGGGTGCAGTTGACGTCAAGCCTGCGCCTCGATGCCAATGCCACCCTTGCCCAAAACAAGATTGCGTTGTTCGAAGAAACGGTGTACGACTACGACAGCAACTTCGATTACGTGAACACCATTGACCACGAAAACACAGACATCGCCCTTTCACCGAATGCCGTGGCCATGGGGATGTTGACGTTTGAAGCTCCTGAGGACGGAGCCCTCGCCGGATTGTCAGTGAGTTTGATTGGAAAGCACGTGGGGCAGCAATTCTTGGACAACACGTCCAACGAAGGCCGTGCTTTGGCGGCATACACGACCCTGGATGCGGTGGTTCGTGCGGAGCGCACCTTGTCTACGGGGCAGGCCTTGACGTTGTCAGTGTTTGGCAACAATCTCCTTGACGCCATGTACAGCGCCACAGGATGGACCTACAGCTACCGCGTTGGAGGTCCCGAGTCGACGGTGACCGAGAACTACGTGTACCCTCAGGCGGGACGTCACGGATTTGTGACCCTCGCGGTGGAATTCTAACGCGCCAAGCGCATCTCATTCAGGACGGCGGGCTCGCGTTCCACGGCCGATCCGACCACCACGCATGTGGCCCCAGCGTCCCATGTCCGGTCGAGGTCTTCCTGGCACGTGAGTCCGCCGCCCACAATCAGGGGCACTTTCACGGCATCTCGAATCGCGCGAATGGTGTCGGTGGGGATGGGTGTGCCTGCGCCGCTTCCCGCATCGAGGTACAGGCACCGAAGCCCCAGCATTTCGCCCGCGAGGGCTGTGGCGACCGCGAGTTCTGGTTTGGCCAAAGGAATGGGCAAGCTGGAAGACATGTAGGCCGCCGCAGTGAGCGGAGGGTCACCGATCAGCATGTAGCCGGTGGGCACAGTTTCCAATGGAAGCTTGGCAAGAAGCGGTGCGGCCTCCACGTGGCGACCAATGAGGAGGTCTGGATTCCGTCCTGAAATCAAACTCAAGAACAGCATGGCGTCGGCGTGTCCTGAAATCTGGTTGGGTGCGCCAGGAAAGAGCACCACAGGAAGCGAAAGTCCCCGCTTCAATTCCTGAACCACCCGGGAGGTGCTGTCATCGGTCACGAGGCTTCCTCCGACAAAGAGATCCGTGGCGTCGCTCGACTGAAGGTGGCCGAGGAGATTCAACCACGCCTTGCCCGAGGGGGCGTCTTCAGGATCCACGAGCACGGCCAAGCGACGTTGGCCGGAAGCGGCATCCGCGACCAGCGAATCAAGCCAAGTAGAGGAGTCTTCAGGTCTCATTGCTGGCGCCCAAGATAACGCGGTGGATGGCCTCGACCGTCTCGGGGTGGCGCATGACGTGCCCGGAGTTCACCGTCACAAAGTGGACGTGGCTGCTGCCCAAATGCCGCCACGGCCGAGACCACGCCCAGGGAATGATGGCGTCTCGGTCCCCAAATACCGCGTGGACATGCACGTCGCGTTGGGGGAGCTGCCCCCAAGCTTTCGCGGTACCGCGGCGACTGGGCCAAAACAAGCGGTGTGTTTTCCAGGTGTTCGAGACCAGTTGCCGCATGGCGTGGTCTTCCGTGTGGTGCAGGGCAAAGTGCTCGAGATGGGCTGGGATGATTCGGGCACGCCGCAGGCCGCGGATGAAGCTTCGGACAGCCTCAGCGTGGCGGTCCACGAAGGCCCAGCACGCCCGGCCCAACGCCGTTTCCACGGCAAACCGGTACATCGCGTTTTTCTTGAAGCCGTCGGAGGCCAAGAGCACCATGCCCGCCCAAGCCTCGGGTGCGTACTCAAACAACGCGAGTGAGATTCGCCCGCCGAGCGAATACCCGAGCAAGTGCTTGGGCAGGTCAGACAAGCCGAGTTCTGCCAGCCAGGCTTCCAGGGCTTCGAGGAGCAGGGCAGGTTCGAGGACGGGAGGCGCGTCCGTAAACGTGGGTACGGTGCTGCCGTTTTGGTGGGCAATGCCCACAGAGAGCATCGCCGTGCCTTCGGGATGGAGGGGCAGGTAGTTGCCCATCTCCTCCATGGGACGGCCAAATCCGTGGAACGCCACGACCACGCGCGCAGGGCGTTCTGCTTCAAAAAAGCGCCCCAGCCACGTCCATCCTTCAAAAGAAAAGGAGGTGGGGGTCGACGGGGTGGATGACGCGTTCACGGCACAAAGGTCGCATCGTGGGTTTCTTGTGGAAAACGACGGGGTAGGAAGTTGTGGAGATGGGGTGAGAGTTCGTGTAATTTTGCGCTCGGTCCACAACGTTTGGTCTTCTCGTTCTTGCCCGAATGCCCGACTCTGACAAAGAGAAAGGCGCTCGGATAAAAAAAAAATGCCCAAAGACAACAGCATCAAGTCGGTCCTCATCATCGGAAGCGGACCGATTGTCATTGGACAAGCCTGTGAATTCGACTACTCTGGGAGCCAAGCATCCCGCAGCCTCCAAGAGGAAGGCATCGAAGTCACCCTCATCAATTCGAACCCTGCGACCATCATGACCGACCCGGTCATCGCAGACCATGTGTCCCTCGAGCCGCTCGAGCCGGAGTCCATTGTGACCATCCTTGAAAAGCATCCCAACATCGACGCGGTGCTGCCCACCATGGGCGGACAAACGGCCTTGAACCTCGCCATCCAATGCGAGGAAATGGGCATTTGGGAAGAGCACAACGTGCGCATGATCGGGGTGGACACCAAGGCGATCGACATCACAGAGAACAGAGAGGCCTTCCGCAAACTCATGGGGGAGATTGACGTTCCCATGGCACCTCAGGCCACGGCCAAGAGCTTCTTGGAAGGCAAGGAGGTGGCGCAGCAGTTCGGTTACCCTTTGTGCATCCGCGCGTCCTACACCTTAGGTGGTGCCGGCGCGGCGGTGGTCTACGACAAAGATTCCTTTGAGGACAAATTGCAGCGTGGCCTGCACCTGAGCCCGATCCACGAGGTGATGATCGACAAGGCGCTGTTGGGCTGGAAGGAATTTGAGCTTGAGCTCCTCCGCGACTCCAACGACAACGTGACCATTGTTTGCTCCATCGAGAACTTCGACCCGATGGGCATCCACACGGGGGACAGCATCACGGTGGCGCCTGCCATGACTTTGAGCGATTCGACGTTCCAGCGCATGCGCGACATGGCCATCAAAATGATGCGCAGCATCGGGGACTTCGCCGGTGGTTGCAACGTCCAATTCGCGGTCTCTCCCGACGAGAACGAGGACATCATTGCGATTGAAATCAACCCTCGGGTGTCGCGCTCTTCGGCGCTCGCATCCAAAGCGACGGGGTACCCCATCGCGAAAGTGGCGGCCAAGTTGGCCATTGGGTACCACCTCGACGAGCTCAAGAACCAAATCACCGGAAACACCTCAGCCATGTTCGAGCCCACGCTCGACTACGTGGTGGTGAAGATCCCACGCTGGAACTTCGACAAGTTCCCCGGCTGCGACCGCGAACTCGGCTTGCAAATGAAGGCGGTGGGTGAGGTCATGGCCATCGGTCGTTCCTTCCAAGAGGCGCTTCAAAAAGCGTGTCAGTCGCTCGAGTTGAAGCGCAACGGCTTGGGCGCCGACGGACGCGAGCTTCGCGACCAAGACGCGATCATGCAGAGCTTGCGTCACGCCAGCTGGAACCGCTTGTTCCACGTGTACGATGCGTTCAAGTTGGGCATTCCGTTCCGCAGCATTTTCGAAGCCACCAAGATTGACCCGTGGTTCTTGCGTCAAATCGAAGAACTCGTGGTCTTCGAAAAAGACCTCGGCAAGCACACCATCCAAAATTTGCCCGCGGAAGTGCTACGCGAGGCGAAGCGCAAAGGGTACGCGGACCGTCAAATCGCCCACATCCTCAACTGCTTGGAGTCGGAGGTGCACACCCGCCGTCACGACGAGGGCATCACGCGCGTCTACAAGCTCGTGGACACGTGCGCGGCAGAATTTCCTGCATTGACGCCGTACTACTACAGCACCTTTGAGGAGGAGGCCAACGAGAGTGTGGTCACCGACAAGAAGAAAATTGTGGTGCTTGGCAGTGGTCCCAACCGAATCGGTCAAGGCATCGAATTCGACTACTGCTGCGTGCACGGGGTGTTGGCCGCCAAGGAGTGTGGCTACGAAACCATCATGATCAACTGCAACCCAGAGACCGTGTCGACGGACTTTGACACGGCGGACAAGCTCTACTTCGAGCCCGTGTTCTGGGAGCACATCTACGACATCATTTTGCACGAGAAGCCCGAAGGGGTGATCGTGCAGTTGGGTGGCCAAACCGCGCTCAAACTCGCAGAAAAGCTCGAGCGCTACGGCATCAAGATCATGGGCACCTCCTACGAAGCCCTAGACCTGGCGGAGGACCGGGGCAGCTTCTCGACCCTGCTGAAGAACGAGGGCATTCCGTACCCCAAATTTGGGGTGGTGGAAAGCGCCGATCAAGCCGTGGAGCTGAGCCGTGAGTTGGGCTTCCCGTTGTTGGTTCGTCCGTCCTACGTGTTGGGTGGCCAGCGCATGAAAATCGTCATCAACGAACAGGACCTGGAGCACCATGTGGTGGACATCCTTCGCGACATGCCTGACAACAAGATCCTTCTGGATCACTTCCTCGATGGGGCCATGGAGTGCGAGGCCGATGCCATTTGCGACGGCGACGAAGTGCGCATCGTGGGCATCATGCAGCACATCGAACCTGCAGGCATCCACTCGGGCGACAGCTATGCGGTGTTGCCTCCGTACAACCTGGGCGATTTGGTCATCCAACAAATCGAGGACTACACCAAGCGCATCGCGATGGCGCTGAAAACCGTGGGGTTGATCAACATTCAGTTCGCGGTCAAAGACGACACCGTCTACATCATCGAAGCCAACCCACGTGCGTCGCGCACCGTGCCCTTCATTGCGAAGAGCTACGGCGAGCCCTACGTGAACCATGCGGCCAAGGTGATGCTCGGTGCGGCCAAGCTGAAAGACCTTCCCCACAACCCGCACATGGATGGCTACGCGGTGAAGATTCCGGTGTTCAGCTACTCGAAGTTCCCCAACGTGAAGAAGGAGCTCGGTCCAGAAATGAAGTCGACCGGCGAGGCCATTCGCTTCATTCCCAACCTGCGCGATCCCTTCTTCCGGAAGGTCTACAGCGAGCGGAACCTCTACTTGAGCAAATAAGCCGACCTTCGTCGCATGTTTTTGGGACTGCTTCGGACGGTGGTGTACATCGTGGGTGTGTGGTTCATCTGGCGTTGGCTGGATGGCGCCTTTGGCGGCCGGCGGAATGCCCCGCGGTTTGGCGGAGCTTCACAACCCCCTCCGCAGTCCAAGGGGAAAGGCCGACGTGCCGACGACTCCAAGGAAGGGGAGTACATCGACTTTGAGGAAGTCAAAGATTGACTCTGCCTCTGACCAAGGGGGGCGCCACCTCGCTGTAACTTGCGTGGCATGAGCTCCATTGATTTTCGTTCACTGCTCCCCAGCGCGGTGCCACATTTGATTTCTGTCGTGGTGATGTTCTTCGCCGCTTCTATGCTGTTCTCTCCTGTGATGCTGGAGGGCAAGCGGTTGAATCAGGGCGACACCCAAAACAACATTGGCATGGCCAAGGAGGCCCGCGACGTGCAACAGCGCGAGGGCGAGGTCCCGCATTGGACGGACAGCATGTTTGGAGGCATGCCCACCACCCAAATCACGGGCACCGACATCGGGACCGCACCGTGGTGGACATGGATGGCCATTCGAAAGGCCATCCCCATTGAGGTGGGCACCATCGTGGTGGCGATGCTCTCGGCATACGTTCTGGGCTTGTGTCTCGGGTTGTCGCCGTGGCTGTCGCTGTTGCTGGGCTTGGGATTTGGCCTTTCGAGTTTGAACGTCCTGTACCTGTCCGCAGGCCACGCCACCAAGGTGCGGGCCATTGCCACCATGCCCGGCGTGTTGGCCGGGGTCATCTTGGCCTACCGTGGGCGCATGTGGGCGGGTGCGGGTGTGGCGGCGTGGTTCGCGGCCTTGCACTTGGCGGCCGACCACGTCCAAATGACCTACTACCTCCTGTTCTTGCTCGGTGCCGTCAGCGTGGCAGCATGGATCCGGGCGGGTCTGAACGGGCAAGGAATCAAGGTGGCCAAGACCACAGGCGTGCTCGCACTCGCAGGGGTGTTGTCCGTCTTGCCACAAACGGGCCAATTGGCCTTGACCCAACAATACTCTGAGTACACCACCCGGGGCAAAGCGAATTTGGGCGGCAACGGAGATGAGAAAGAGGCGGTTCAAGACGGCCTTGACCGAGACTACATTTTGGAATACAGCATGGCGCGAGGAGAGTGGTGGAGCATCGCCATTCCGGATGTCAAGGGTGGCAACAACCAGCTTTACTGGGGCGAACAGCGATTCAGTGGAGGGGCCTTTTACTTCGGAGCACTCGCCTTTGCCTTGTGCCTGGCGTGGCTCATCGCGGGAACGTCTTGGCTGCGCTGGCCTTTGCTGGCCGTGTGGCTGCTGGCCGTGGTGTTGTCGTGGCGAGACGCCACCGTCTTGACCGACGTGTTCCTCGACCACGTGCCTTTGTTCAACAAGTTCCGAGACACCAAGATGATGCTGGTGCTCGTGCAGTTGATCGTGCCCCTCGGGGCGGCGATGGCCTTGCATGAAATGATGCAGCCTGAAGCGGCCAAACGCTGGAAGCGCTGGGCCGTCGGAGGCTCTGCCACGGCTGTGCTGATGCTCGCCTTTTACGCCATGCCCAAGGTGTGGTTTGAGTTTGCCAGCACGATCCGTCCGGATGTCGCCATGGAGCAACTCGGCAAGCGCGTGGTGGGCATGCGCATCGACGTGTTCCGAGAGGACGTGCTTCGGTCCTTTGGCTATGCCGCTGTCGGCTTGATTTTCACGTTGGCATTGGTCAAACGTTGGACCCAAGCCCGTTACATCGTCCTGGGTGTGGTGCTCATCACGGCGGTCGATTTGCTGTCTGTCGATGGGCGCTACCTCAGTGATGCCAACTACATCAGCCAACTCGACAAACGCTTCCCGTTTGAAGCCACCAAGGCCGACCGGGCCATTTTGGCGCAGGAGCGTCAGCGCATCGCCGATTTTGACACCCAATGGGAATCGGCGAAGGGACGGTGGGAAGACCGCTTGGACGCGAAGTTGACCCGCAGGTACAACCGGGTCATTGACGCGGCTGCGTTTGAGGTGTTGAATGCCAACAGCCACTATCGTGTGTTCGATTTGGCCAACCCCTTCAACGACGCACGCACGTCCTATTTCCACAAATCTGTGGGGGGATATCACGGCGCCAAATTGCGCCGCTACCAAGAGTTCATCGAGCGTGTCCTGACGCCTGAGCGCTCGGCGGTCATCCAGTCCATCCAGTCGGGCAACTTCAACCTGACGGCGGACATGGCGCCGGGGCTGGCCATGCTCAATACGCGTTACCTCTTGGTCCCCGGGGCGGAGCAGCCCTTGCCTTTCAATGGCGGGTTGGGCGCGGCTTGGTTTGTCAATGAAGTCCAATGGGTGAACTCCGCAGAGGAGGAAATCGGAGCCGTCGCTGGCTTGGATCCCGCAAGCACCGCGGCGGTGCATCAATCGTTCGAAGAGGGCCTCGGCCGCCTGGGCAACCCGGGTTCAAATGAGGTGCGTCTTGCGCAGTACCATCCCGAGGGATCCACCTACGAGGTGTCCTCAGAAAAGGGAGGATTGCTCGTGCTCAGTGAAGTGCATTACCCGGTGGGCTGGACGGCCCTGGTGGACGGGGAGGAAGTGCCCTTGGTTCGGGCGAACGCCTTGCTGTCCGCGTTGAAGGTTTCTGCGGGAAGCCATGAGGTGCAGTTGCACTACGAACCCGAAGGATGGAGCACAGCGCGTGGATTGAGTCGTGCGGGATCCCTGCTTTGGGTGATGCTGCTCGCGTTTTGCGGCTGGATGCACCGTCGTGAGGCGGAATGACATTGGCTTGAACATTGCGCGAACGAGGAGGTTAAGGGAAGAGCATGGCAAGTCTCACGTTGAACACCACAGAACAGGCTTCGGAATTCACCGAGGGCCAATGGCGTGCGTGGGACGCATTTCTTTTGGGCTTTGAGGATTCCAGCATCCACCTGTCTTCTGGGGTGATCCGGGCTGGGTTGAAGAGTCCCGAGCGTCAGGTTATGGCGGCCATGTGGACCGATTCGTCAGCCCAAATCCAAGGCGTGGCCGTGATGGAAGACAGCGAGGCCATCAGCCAAGGGGTGGACGACTTCTTGGAGGGCACACGTGGATTCAAATGGGCCAAAAACTGGCTGCACAGGGAAGGGGGCTTTCGATTTGGCGTGCGCGTCATCGGGACGCCCCTCGCCAGCGGACCCCACGGCTACCGTTTTGCAGAAGGCATCGATGCGTACGCGTGCCTCCAGGGCTTGTTTGCGCAACCCGCCTTGGGTGGCAAGTCCTCTGTGCCCGGCACATGGGTCGTCAAAGATGCCCCTTCCGTCCAACCGTGGGCCGACGGTCACCGTTTGGCGGGCAAGTCAAGTTGGCGCGCGGGTTGGGTGGATTTGGAATTCGACCCGGTGATGCGCGTGTCGCTTGAAGGACGGGCCTCGTGGGACGATTACCTCGCCGACATGCGGACCAAGGCACGGACCAAGGTCAAGCGCATTTTGAAGTTGTCCGAGTCCTTGACCTTCACGGCATTGGATCTCGAGGGCATTCGTGCGCAAGCGGATGACCTGCACGAGCTGTACCTCAAGGTGTATGGCCGGGCGGCATTTCGATTGGGGTGCCTGCATCCCGAGGACATGGTCGCCTTGAAAGAAGAGTTGGGAGAGGGATTCCAAGTGTGGACATCCGAGTTGGAGGGAGAAGTCATTGGTTTCCATTGCGGCATGTGCAACGGCCACGAAGTCGAGGCGTTTTTCGTCGGTTTTGAAGGGAGCCACAACAAGTCGCACGCCTTGTACCAACGCATGCTTGTCGAGTTCATCCGTTGGGGCATTCGGGAAGGATGCACGGTTGTGAACCTCGGTCGAACGGCCCTCGACATCAAAGCGTCACTCGGCGCAGAGCCTCAACGCTTGGTCTTGCACCAACGCATGCGGAACCCTTTAATCCATGCCATGGCACGTTGGGCAGCGCGGGCCAGCGCCCCCAAACAAGGTGCGCTCAAGCGCGCGTGGAAGGAAGAAGCTCCAGCGAAATCAAATGGACCGTCAGTCCATCATGAAGTCGTCTTCACCTCCGCCACCTCGGTTGCCTGAATCGCGGCGTCCACGCTCGTCCAGTTTCCCAAACTTGTATTGTAAAGTCAGATAGAGGTTGCGGCTTTCTCGCTGGCGCCACACTTCTTGGGTGAAGTCTGGGGTGGTGGTGGAGTACGACCAACGGCGGGTGTTGAAGACGTCTTTGGCTTGGATCGTGACCTGCCAATGGTCTCCGGGGAGGTTGCGGCTCGCTGCAAGGTTGAGGGTGGCGAAGCCGTTGAAACGTCCCTGCGCGGTGACCGCCGCACCGCGCACAAAGCTGTTGGCTTGGAGCTTCCAGTCGGACCCCAACGTCCAGGTGGCAAAGAAACGACTGGACCAGCTGAATCCCGAGGAGCTGAAAGGAGATTCCAGGCGGCTGCCGTCGTTGACCACCCTGTAGGCGCTGGCGGTCCAGTTCAGTCGTCCGGTTTTGCCGAGCGGAATCATCAAGGCCAGTTCAAGGCCTTCGCTGTGCTGCCGGCCGAGGTTTTGGAAGTTGGAAAGCAGCACGCCGGTGGTGGTGTCTGCTTCGGTGAAGCGACGGATGACGTCCCGGGTGTCTTTGAAAAACAGGGATGAGGTGATGCTCGTCTTTCCGCGCTGCCATTGGTGCGCCACCTCGTAACTGTTGGTGTATTCGGGGAGGAGGAACGGGTTGCCAGTGCGGAAGTTCCGCGGGTCAGACATGTCCAAATAGGGGTTGAGTTGGCGGCCCCGTGGGCGGTTCACACGCCGGCTGTAGCTCGCGCTCCACGTGTTCTCCCCGTCTGTTTCGATGAAGAGGTTGGCGGAAGGGTAGAGGCTGAAATAATCGTTGTTGAACGGTTCCGACCGCAGATTGCCTTCGCCTTCCAGCCGCGCGGACGTAAAGGCTTGTTCGGCGCGAAGCCCGGCCTGAAAGCCAACGATGCCCACGCTGTGTCCTGCGGTGAAGTAGGCGGCATGGATTTGTTCGTCGTACAAAAACGAATACGCCACGGTGTCCAATCCCACAGGGATGTAGATGCCATCGGAAAGGAAGAGACTGTCCGCTTCGGTGTAGTCAAATCCGGAGTCATCGATGTTCCACGTGCTTTTTAGGCCAGCCTCGATTTTGCCTTTCTCCCCCCAAGGACGCTCGTAGTCGGTTTGGGCAAGCCAGCGTTGGTTTTGCGTGTTCTGGGCGTTGAAGGTGTGCACGTCGGAGGTGGTTGACCCAGGCACGAGGCTGACGTCCACAAAGTCGGTTTGTCCGTCNTGNNTGTTGTAGGAACGNCTCACATCCGCNGTCCATTTGTGGTCNCGAGANCCNAACGTCCGTTCNAACCCGGCAAAGGCGTCGCCNCCGCGGGTGTCTTTTTGGCTTTCCTCCACGCGTAGNGCCTCGGTATTCAGGCCGTTGAGCTCGCCGCCGGTCCATTGTTCGGCAGTGAAGGTGGAATCCCAGCCGTCGCGGACGCCTTCGTTGGCATTCACGCCGGCGAAGACGGTCCATGCGTCGCTTGCCCGCCACTCGGCTCGAAGGGATCCCGACATGCTGCCGCGGTGGGAGTCTCCGGGCCGGTCGACTGCAGAAAAAGACGTGGAGTCGTCGGACCAAAATTGGGTTCGGTCCGTTTCCCCCGCCATGAAGCTCATGCGGTCGTTCCACCCGAGGTTGGTGCTGAGGGACAGGGTCCTGCTACGGTAGTTCAGGCTGGCGTTGGCGTCGTGGTTGTCGCCGGTGCCGTAAGTCGCTTGAAGTTGGCCGCTGATGCCTTCAAGTTTGTTCTTCTTCAGCACGATGTTCAGGATGCCCGCGGTGCCGTCGGGGTCAAATCGCGCACTGGGGTTGGTGATGAGTTCCACCCGATCGACTGCACTGGCAGGAAGGGATTCCAAAAACGCCTCACGGGCTCCGCCCGCCAAGCCTGAGGGTCGACCGTCAATGAGAATTTGGACCCCGGACGAGCCGCGCAGGGTGATGTTGCCGTCGATGTCCACGGCGACGGACGGAATGTTTTCGAGCAACTCCGTGGTGTTGCCGCCGCGGCTTGTCAAGTCGCTGCCGACGTGGAAGACCCGTCGGTCGACCTTCATTTCCATCACCGAAGCCTGTTCCACCACGACGGCCTCGCCGAGGGCGGTGATGTCGGCTTGGAGCATGCGTTCGCCCATGTCCCATATCAAGGATTCCGGATTGCGCGGAAGGAAGGCATGGGGTTCGCTTCGAAGGGTTTCGTAGCCGGGAAAGCGCACCTCCACGAAGTGGCGCCCGACTTCGATTTCGCGCAGGTCGAAGGAGCCATCTTCCAAGGTCAAGGTGCCTTCGACCACCATGCTGTCCCGGAGGCTCTTCACCACCACGGACGCGAAGGGAAGGGCGTCGCCGGAGTCGGCGTCTTTGACCGTGCCGAAGACCCGAGCGATTTTGGGTTTAGGCCCTTTGTCTCCTGGCTTTCCTTGTCCGCCACCGGGTCGCCCAGATTGCGCCAGGGTGGGGGCGGCGCTGAACAGGACGAGAAGGAGGGTCACAGCGATGCGTGCGGCGGGGAAGGAGTGGGTCATCGACGTATAGACGTTTGGGCGAAGGTTTTGTTCAAAACCCGTGGCGAGTCAAGAACCCATCAAAGGTAGTGCACGCCCGGGCCCTTGTATCTTCGCGCCATGCGTGAAATCGCCCACATTCCGCACCCCTTGATGCGCATCACGGTGCATTCGTACAATGGCCAATACCGCTTGCGGTTTGAATTGGATCGGTTTGAGCAATCGTTCAAATACGCGGAGGCGGACCACACCTTGGCAGAAGTGGAAGCCCTGGGCGCAACTTTGGCTGAGGGTGTGCTGATGCGGTTTGTGGACATGCGCACCCAATACCTGGAACATCCTCCTTCGACATGAAACAAGTGAATCCTTCTGTGTTTTGGCCCGTGGTGGGCGTGTTGGTGGTTTGGCTTGCGGCCTTGACGTGGGGCGCTTTGGGCAGTGCACCCACGGCGGCGGAGCGCGCAGCTGCAGGTGGCGGACCTGTGGTGGCGTTTGTGCATGGCGACAGTTTGCAGCGTGGCATGGCGTTTGTCCAAACCATGCAGGCCAACCTGCAAATGCAAATGGAAGCCCGCGAAAAGCAGCTGCAAGAAGATGCCTTGCCTTTGCAGGAAGAGGCCCAAGAATTGCTCGCATACGCGAATAGCGGTCAGGCATCGGACGATGAATTGGAGATCGCCCAGCGTCGGATTTTGGAACTCGAGGAGGGGTTGAGAACGCTTCAGCGCGCCGCGGAACAGGACATGTTTGTGGCAGAACAAAACATGCAGGCGGTCATGGCTGAAGCCCTTCGTCGCCAT
>NYSX01000007.1 GCA_002683345.1 Flavobacteriales bacterium | reverse complement strand
GCCAGCGGGGATGCCGTCACCACCGCACACACCGCACTCGTCGGTGTACTGGCAAGAACCGTCATCCGTGTTGGCACCTATGTCGTAGTTGCAGGCCATCTCGTCCGTACAGCCGAGCACTTCGTACTCACATGAGCCGTCGTCGTACTGTGCTGTATCGTCGTAGTTCGTGGCGGTGCTGTCCGTACAACCGCAAGCAATGCTGGCCCCGAAGGTGCCTGCACCTTCAAACGCGACGCTGACTTGTTCCTGATCTGCGCCCACACCGAGTGGAAAGACTTGGTAGTTGATTTGGCCTGAGATGTCACCAGATGTGGTCACCTGCATGATGAGCACACGTCCGTCCGCGTCAGGCAATCCGTTGGCCGCCGTATTCAAAACGTACCAAGAAGCACCCGTGAGGGTGGTGCTCTCAAGGTTGGTGGCACCTGGCGTCAGGAAGTAAGGGGTAATCTGTTGATTGGCATCCTCCACAATGGAAGGATCGGCGGCGCCTGTGATGCCTGAGGTAGAAGCGGGACCCGTCAAGCCAATCGTGGCGTACGTGTCGTCCGCCAAGTCCGGAAACACAGGCAAGAACGCAGGGTTGATGCCTGAAGCGTTCCAAGAGCTGTTGAAGGAACTGTTGAACGCACCACCGGGCGTGTTCACAATCAAGCTTGCTTGGTCGTTGCCAAACACCGCGCTCATGCGGTCCGTGGCGTCTTGCATGTCCACGTAGACACGGTAGGTGGTCAAACCGGCAGTCACTGCGGGAGAAGCTTCCAACGTCAACGTGTAATCGCTGGCCCGAGCGCATGAGCAGAAGTCGCAGGACCCGTCATCCTGCGTAGCTTGTGCATTGTAGTTGCACGCAGCGTTGTCAGTGCAACCAGGAATTTCAGCATCGTCACAAATGCCATTGCCGTTTGCATCATCCGCACAATCACCACCGCACACGCCCAAGGCGTCGAGCTGGTTGCCGTCGCAGTCGCAGTCCCCGGAAGGAACATCGTCACAACCGCACTCGTAGATGGCCCCTGAGCCATTGCAGACACCACATTCGTCTGCCGTATCAATGACACTGCCCGTGCCATCTAAACCATTTCCGATGCACTCCTCGCAAGGGCCATCTGCGAAGACGCACGAGGCATTGTCACTCACGACAGCCCCGGCCAAATAGTTGCATGCCGTTGCAATCGTGCAACCCGTACACTCACTTCCGTCACCTCCACATTCGCCACACGCGTCCACGACATTGCCGTCACAATCACATGCACCTTCTGCGATGCCGTCTCCCCCACACTCGCCGCATTCGTCCAATTCGAGGCAAGAACCGTCGTTGGTGGTGGCTTCAGGGTTGTAGTTGCAGGCGGCAGAATCGTTGCAGCCAGGCACAGGCTCGAGGTTGCCACCTTCAAACGTTCCTGCACCGTCAAATTCAATGCTCACTTGTTGTTGGTTCGCCCCTACACCGAGCGGAAACACTTGAAAGTTCATTTGACCCGAGATGTCGCCAGATGTGGTGACTTGCATAATCAACACCTGAAGGTTTGCATCCGGGAGGCCGTTCGCAGCCGTGTTCAGCACGTACCAAGAAGCGCCTGTGAGTGTGGTGCTTTCAAGGTTGGTTGCGCCTGGCGTCAGGAAGAACGGTGTGATTTGCTGAGTGTTGTCCTCCACAATGGACGGATCAGCTGCACCCGCAATGCCGGAAGTGGACGCTGGCCCCGTCAAGCCAATCGTGGCATACGTGTCGTCCGCCAAGTCGGGGAACACGGGCAAGAACGCAGGGTTGATGCCCGACGCGTTCCATGAACTGTTGAACGGACTGTTGAATGCACCACCAGGCGCGTTCACAAGGAGGCTTGCTTGGTCGTTGCCAAACACCGCGCTCATGCGGTCCGTGGGGTCTTGCATGTCCACGTAGAAACGGTAGGTGGTCAACCCCGCCGTCACAGCGGGTGCGGCATCCACAGTCATGGTGTACTGGGCAAAGCCCGTGGTCTGAAGGATGAAGAGGAGCACTGCTCCCAGAGTCAAATTCTTCATGGTTAGGATTTGGTTGTGATTCGGTGGCAAGATAGCCCAATGACCCATGAACAAGGCTCAGGCATCGATGAAGCTCAAAGTAAAAACCACCAACCCAACCCAATCGGTTGCACACCACCCAAGCGCAGGGTGTGGGCTTCCTCCAAAAACACCCTCTGCAAGGACGGTCTCGCTGTCTGAAATTCAGGCAAAAAGAAAGCCCGGGACGTTTCCCGGGCTTCCGAGTAGATTGTTGAATGAATCCTTTTTTGGGGCCTAAACCCTCTGGAATCCTAGATCAGTGTTGGATGGCCAAACGCTTCACGCTCACGCCACGCTCGTCGCTGAGCATGACGTTGTACGTGCCGCTGCTGAGGCCCGCCAAGTTGAGCACCGTGTTGCCTTGAAGGGCCACGTTTTGCTCTGCCCAAACCACACGGCCCGCGCCGTCCATGATTTGGACTGTCACCCCGCTGTGGAAGCCGGCAACCGTCAAGGTCACCTCACCCGTGGTGGGGTTGGGGAACATGCCGAAGGCGATGCGCGTTTCATACACACCGTCTTCCACCTCGCCCACACATTCGCAATCGTCGTTGTACGCATCATTGATGGTGTTTTCATCACCATCGTCGCACGCATCACCTGGGAATGCGCATGAACCGTCGTCGTCTGTGGCAAGCTCGTCGTAGTTGCACGCAATGATGTTGGTGCAACCCGCCACTTCCAATTCATCGCAAACACCGTCGCCATCGGCGTCGTTCAGGCAGTTGCCATCGCAATCGTAAAACTCTTCAGCGTATTCGCAGAGATCGTTGTTGATGTCTGTCACGTCTGCATTGTAGTTGCACGCCGCTTCGTCAAAGCATCCTTCGATTTCGTCGTCGTCGCACACCCCATCACCGTCGATGTCGTTCAACACCACGCTTCCGTCGTCTGCGCATTCCTCACACGCATCGTCTGCGAACACGCAGGATTCGTCGTCATCGGTGGCCTCTGCATCGTAGTTGCAAGCCATGGCATCCGTGCAACCTGGCACTTCAAATTCGTCGCAAACACCGTCGCCATCGGCGTCGTCCAAGCAGTTGCCGTCGCAATCGTAGCCCGCTTCCGCGTAGACACACTGGTCGTTGTCTTCAAACACGTTGTTCGCGTCAAAGTTGCACGCCATCATGTCCATGCATCCTGTTTCTTCAGCGTCGCAAACCATGTTCATGTTGGTGTCGGCGCCGAGACAGTTGCCATCACAGTCGTACCCTTCTGCAGCGTACACACAATTGGTTCCATCGTCGATGGTGGCCGTGGCATCAAAGTTGCACGCCTCCATGTCCATGCAACCGTTGCAAGAATCGTAATCACATGCGTCGTTGGGATCGTCGTAGTTGGCGTCGGGGTTGTAGTTGCAGGCATTGGCCTCCATGCATCCACACACATTGACCTGGCCAAACGTGCCCACGCCGTCAAACGAAGACGTCATCAAGATGTCGGCGGCCTGATTTCCCTGAGGGAACACTTGGTAGTTCAAGGTTCCGGAAATGCTGCCTGCCGTGGTGATTTGCATGACCAGGATGCGGCCATCGGCGTCAGGCAAGCCATTCGCCGCCGTGTTCAATACGAACCAACTCAACCCGGGATTTGTGTCGGACGTGAAACCTGTCTCACCATCGACGGTGAACAACGTGGTCAAGGCCAAGTCGGGGTCCACCAACGTCGGATCGGCGTATTCCGAACCAAGCGGCGCTGCAGGACCGGTCAAACCAATGGTGGCGTAAGAGTCGTCCACGATGTTGGGGAACTCCACAAACAATGCGGGGTTCACCCCTGCTGCATTCCAGGTCGTGGATTGGGGGCTGTTCCAAGCTCCTTCAGGAACGTCGATGGTCAAGGGGTTGTTCGCGTTGCTGATGACCGCGCTCAAACGGTCGGTGCTGCTCAGGGTGTTGACATACACGCGGTACGTCGTCAGACCTTCCTGAACGGCAGGGAACGAATCCACGGACAAGGTGTAGGCGGATTCTGCGCAAGAGCAGAATTCACATGAACCGTCCTCTTCAGTGGCCGCTGCATCGTAGTTGCACGCCATCCCGTCGGTGCACCCAAAAACTTCGTCTTCATCGCACACGCCGTCGTTGTCCGTATCTGCCACCAAGCCATCACAATCGCAGAAGCCGTCGGGGGTCCCGACGCAAGTACCGTCGCTGATGTTGGCGTTGGGATCAAAGTTGCATGCGTCCAAATTGGTGCATCCGTACACTTCATCCCCTGCACACACGGTGGGGCTGTCCGGAGAAGCTTCTGTGCAGTCGCCGCCGCACACGCCGATCGCGTCGAGGTACAGGCAAGAGCCGTCGTCGATGGTGGCTTCGGGGTTGAATGTGCAGGAGTTGACATCCGTGCAACCTTCCACATCCACGGGAGGGGAGACATTGAAGCTGGAAGACATAAGGGTGCTGTTTTCGCCGAGTCCCAAGGGGAACACCTGGTAGTTCAGGGTTCCTGACACCCCACCTGCTGTGGTGACCTGCAAAATCAACACCTGGAGGTTTTCATCAGGCAATCCATTGCCTGCGGTGTTCAACACGTACCAAGAAGAACCCGTCAAGGTGGTGCTTTCCAAATTGGTCGCTCCAGGGGTCAAGAAGTAGGGTGTGATGGGTTGTGCCGCATCTTCCACAACCGAAGGGTCCGCTGCACCTGCGACACTGGAAGTGGATGCGGGGCCGGTCAAACCAATGGTGGCATAGGTGTCGTCCGCCAGTTCTGGGAAAGTGCCCAAAAATGCGGGGTTGATGCCCGAAGCATTCCAGCTTGAATTGAACGCGCTGTTGTATGCACCATCAGGCGTGGAAATGAACAGTCCGGCCTCGTTGTTGCCGTAAACCGCGCTCATGCGGTCCGTGGCGTCGGCCATGTTGACGTAAAAGCGGTAGGTCGTCAACCCTTCCTGGACGGCTGGGGACGGCTCGACCGTCAGTTCATATTGGGCCGAACCCAAAGTTGTGAGTCCTGCAAACAGGAGCGCACAAAACGTAAGATGTTTCATGAATGGAGAGAATTAGATATTTGGATGCCAAGTTAGAGGGGACGACAAGGTGATTTGAGGGCATCTCGCCACAAGGAATCAACACTTGAGGCTTGAAAAGCGTCCTCTCTTTGGATGGACATGTTGTCCACGACTGCGAACAACTTCTCCCGGGGGAATTCGGTGTGCGTGACCTGTCCTCCGTAACTTGCCTGACTGAACATTCCTCATCTGAATGAACCCACGATTCACACGCCTCAACAACCGCGTCCTTGCCAAGTGTGCAACGGGCTGGTGGGTGTTGTCCTTTTTGCTCTGCTTGGCCTCGCCCCAAGGCATGTTGGCAACGCCCTCGACATTGACAGCGTTGCCTCCGGCCACGATTGTTCCTTCCAGCGGCCCCACCTCCTGTTTGGGACTGGAAATTACATTTGACCTGACTGGTTTTGACAATGACCAAAGCACCATCACAGACGTTCCTTGGACCGTCTCGCACAACGGCATCGCGCTAAGCGATGTTGACTTGGACCAGTTCGTTCAGCTTGGCGCATTGGGCGATGAATTGAGTGATTGGTCCACGTCTACCACGCTCGCTTTCACGCCGCTCGTGGAAGGGTGTTTCACGGTGGGTGTGGAGCCCTACATCATATACGCAATCAACGCAAGCCAGAATGTTCAGCCAGTCACTGTGATTGTGGCAGACGCCCCTTCCACCCCTGTATTGAGTGGCTTTGGTGCAGGACCTGGCGAAGTGCCGGGCGGGGTCTTGTTCTGTGACGGCGGAGCCACCAGCGGTGCCGTTGCGTCCTTCACCGTTGGCGAAGTTCCCATGTCCCTCTCTTACACGTTTGAAAACGATTTGGGCACCGTGTTGGCCTCCGATGCTGTCATTGACCAAGTAGGTGAGGCCTGCGACGGTCCCAGCATTAACATGTCTTTCAACTCCGGCGCTTTGGGGGTGGGGCATTATACATTCATGGCCACTGCGGACAATGAGTGCGGGGCAACCAGCACGAGCTTGGACGTCGAAGTGGTCAGCTTCCCGTCTTTTGCACTCAGCTCCGACCCCATTTGTTCCGGGGAAGATGCCGTCGTTTTTGGCGACCTCGACCTCTCTCTGTTCGCCATGTCAGAAGGCTCGTTGCCTACCGCCACTGCGGTTTGGAGCAACGGCGGCACGGACTTGGTCTCCAACACCTACGTCAGCCCCCTCGATGGCGAGCTGTTTTCCCAAGAGGTCACGTTGACCTACGCGTTGTACGGAGAAGAAGCCTCTTGCAGCAGCACGGCCGAAATCAACCAAGTGGTGCACACCCCAGGCAGCATTGACCTGGTGGTCTCTGGAGGCATTGACGGCAATTTGGTCTGCGAAGGAGCGAACTTGACCATCTTCCTCGATAACGTTTCAAACGCGGATCCTGCGGAGACCTTTGTTTGGACGAGCAGCGTTCCACCAAGTGCGTCATCTCCTTTGTCTCTCTCATGGGAATCGTTTGAGTTGGAGGTGACCGGAACGGTCACCCAAACGTCGGCTTGGGCCGATGGGACATCATGTGAGAACACCCTCGACTTTGAGGTGAATGTCAGTCCCAGGCCTGAGCTGATTTGGACGACGAGCGACGCCACCATTTGCGCAGAAAGTGACGCAGGTCTCATCGTGCAGAACATCACTGGGCAAGCCATTGATGTCACTTGGGAACTGCCCAATGGCGCCATGGGAACGGTTGAAGACATCCCCACAAACAACACGGCCCTCGAAGGAATCCTTCTTCTGCCTGGCGTGAACTTCCCCAGTGCGGGTCAATACGTGGTCGAGGCCACGCCCACAGACGCCAACGGATGTGTGGGTGACCCCATTGAAGGTTTGGTCGAGGTGGAAAACCTTCCCGTCGCCAACGCCACCTTCGCCGAGGCGTGCGAAGGCTCCACCGTCGTCCCCACAGGGGTGGTTGCAGGAGCTCAATACGCCTACGATTGGTCCACGACGGGCAACGCTTCTGTGGGTCAAGGTGCCACCACAGCAACACCTGACATCGACAACGTGTCATGCGGCGATGTGATCAGCTTGGTGGTGACCGAAACTTTCCTGATCGATGGCGAGGAACTTGAATGCGAGTCGGATGAACAAACCGTTGCGCTTGAGGTCGTGGCGCTGCCTGAACCTGAAGTCACGACGGCCTCCACGATGTGCAAGGGCACAGATTTGGTGCTCGACCTGACGGACAACATCGAAACGACCGGGTGCACAAATCAAGACATCGACTACGTTTGGACCTTGAACGACGGCAGCAACGTCACCACGACGAACAATGCCATTTCCGTGACCCTTCCTGAGGCTTCGTTTGAATCCTTGGACGTCACGCTTGATGCAGAGGCCACGGGCACAAGTGGCTTGACATGCATCACGACCACGTCGTATGTCTTCGATCTGTTTGACAATCCTGTACTGCCCGCACTGCCTTTGGATTGGACCATTTGTGACGAAGGCTCCTTGACGATTGACGGCGATGTGACCCTCAACCCCAACGGCGGTGACTTGGCTTACTCGTGGAACAACTCGAGTGTTCCTGCAGCCTTTGTCATCACGCCTGTGGGCGCACCCTCGAGTTCCGAAGCCATTGTCGCCTTGGTCGATGGAACCTCGGAAAGTTTGGGAGAGGTGACATTGACGGTGGTTGACGCGTTGGGTTGCTTTGCGGAGGCCTCCACAAGCATTGACATTTTGGACCTGCCTGAAGCGGTCAATGCGATGTGGTCCGACAACGTGTTGTGCACTGGACAGGTGCTGACACTCAACCTGGATGACATCACCACAGATGCCGCCTTGACAGATCCGGCGACCTACACATGGAGTGTCCTGGGAAGCAATGGCGTGACCTACACCGTTTCCAATCTCGGCAACTTTGAAGATGAGGTGATCGACTTGCTTCTCCCCGACGCTCCATTTGACGCCAGCCTCGAGCCAGTCACCCTTGATTTGGTGCTGGACGTGACCGACGGCACGTGTCAAAGTCAACAGTCTTGGACTGAAGCCGTGTCCGTGTATCCCAATCCTGAAGTAAGCCTCGTCACTGACAACGATGTGTGCGTAGGCACAGACTGGGAAGGAACCTTGGCCGGGGCTTCCACCCTTTCTTGGACCAACAGCACGGGAACAACCTTCGACGGGATTGACGACAACGGCAACCTGCTCCTCAACCTGCCCTGGAGTGAAATTGGCATTCCTTCCGACGGCTCCGTTCCCCTCCCCCTTCTCTTGGACGTCGCCTCTGACTACACGGTCATTCAATGTGCAAGCACATGGGAACTGACGTTGGATGTGTTGCAAAACCCCGAAGTCAACATCACGGCACCGGACGCCATTTGCGTGGGTTCCACCGAGACGTTGACGGCTGAACCTGTTTCAGGAACCGGACAAGGAGGGCTGACCTACGCTTGGTCCAGCGAAGACGACCCCGCAGCGTTTGTCCTTGACGCGCCCAACAATGCCGTGACCGACATCCAAGTCGCCGAGGGTGGGGTCATTCCCGACGAGGGAAGCGTGTTGTTGACGGTGACAGACCAAGAGGGCTGCGTGGGCATTTCTCCCGTCAGCACGATCACCATCATTGAGCTTCCCGTGTTGGGCGATTTGACCGTGATTCCAGAAGCTGCGTGTTCGGGCACCGTCATTGACGTTGCCCTGTCCAACATTACCGTGGATGACGGACTCAACGTCGACGATGTGCAGTACGCATGGAGTGCGGATTTGAATGGCGTTGCCCTTGCCTTGAATGGGACTGGTTTGAATGTCTCCACCACCCCCTCTTTGGCTGACGTTCCGTTCCAAGATTTTGTGGGGCCCGAATTGCTCAGCCTGGGATTGACCGCAACCATTGCAGGCTGCTCCATTTCGGCTGCGTGGGAAGATGTGGCGGAGGTCTATCCCAATCCAATTGCAGAAGCAGACAACCCATACATGTGCATCGGCCAAAATTGGGAATCCACCATCACCGGATGCGACGTCCTCACAGTGTTGGGTCAGAACGGACTCCCTGACCTCACCTGGAGCACCACTGACCCTGCAACAGGCATCGACATCTCGTTGAGTCCGGATTACTTCGAGGCTCCAACCGGTCAAACACAGAACACGTTTGTCTTCTATGGAAGCGTGACCTACGAGGAGGACGGACCCACCTGCTTCACGGAGACATCGTTCCAGATGCAGCGACGGAACGCCCCCGCTTACTCGATCATGGGGGATGACAACAGCGGACCTGCCGATGACCTCATCATGTGCGAAGGGGCCGACCTGATTTTGGAAGCAGACGTCGTCTTTGGAGGCGGCATTGCCTACGAGTGGGCGCAATTCGTCGACGATGGCTCAGGCAATGTGACCTTGCAACCTCTGCCAAGCACCGACGACAATGTCATTTTCGTGGATGTGGAAGCTTCGGCCCCGTTGGATACGCCCACGCTCATTGAAGGTGTGGCCTATGTGACATACACCTATAATCCCGCCTCCACACCTGCCGATTTTCAATGCGTCGTGGAGGAGCCTTGGAGCTTTCAGGTGTTGCCCACCCCAGTCATTTCCTGGAGCACAGAAGCCACCCACGTATGCGATGGAGACGATGTGGAGCTCAGCGTGACCTTGGATGCCGGAGCCACCACCCTCAACGGCACCGGCATCACCTGGGATTGGGACTGGAGTGGAAGCACGATTGACCAAATCAACACCACCTCCACCCCCTCAGACGTGGTCACCGTCGAAGCACAATACGAGAGCACCCTAGATGGCACGTTTGACCAAAACTTCAACGTCACGGTCACCGACAGCTACGGATGTTTGTCTTCACCTCCGACGGTGGTTTCCATCACCGCATTGGAGCGCGCAGTGGTTGGACTGGAGCGGCCGTTTGTTTGCTCTTACGACACGCTTGAAGTGCTCGCGACAGGAGGCGATGTGTACACCTGGAGTGTTGATACAGCCACGGTCGATGGGCACCTTGAAGAAGCCGTGTACTTCCCCAGCTACGCGCCGACAGGAGATTCCATCCAGAGTCTGGTGTTGTTCGACCCGACGCACGGCGACGTCATCGAAGTGACCGGAGGGTTGGTCTATGAGGTGAGTGACACCGAGACCGTCACCTGCGAAGCGACCGGAGACATCCTTCTCGTCATTTTTGACGAGCCTGAATTGGAAATGAACTTTGCTGGCGATCCTGTGCCCTACTGCGATGGCGACGTTCTCACGTTCCAAGACCTCAACACGGACTTGCCACAGTACGTGACGTACGACTATTGGACTTCGGCCGGCTTGGATGTCATGAACGAGGTGAGCAACACCGTCTCTTTCTCACTGCAGAGCGAGGAAACCACGTTTGAAGTGACCAAGTACCGGGCCTACTTTGCCCAAGCGGATACCATCTACTGCAGCACGTTCGGCACGGAGACTTTCGACGTGATCGCCAACCCAGTCATTGGCGTCGATGGCGATGCTGGCATCTGTCAAGATGGCTTGGGATCCGTCGTTTGTGAGGTCATCGACCCCAACGGAGCGTTCATTTATACGCCCACGTGGACGGCTTCGTCCAATGCCGACACTTCCATGGTCGACCTAGGTGCCACGACGTTTGGCCTCGACGTCTCCTCGGCCAACGGCGTCACTCCCGAGGCTGAACCCAACCTGATCTTCTCGGTGTACGTGAAAGATGACAATGGATGCCTCTCTGAAACGGTGTCCTACGAAATGCAGGTGGTGGCCACGCCAATTCTCGACATCACCGACGAATTGCTGGAGGACCAATGCTCCCCCTCCACGGATTGCATGCAAGTTGCCCTGCTGAATGAAGATTTATCGGGGGTGGACATGATGTACTTCTGGGACAACGAAGCAGGCAGCAACAACGATGGCTTCTGCGTCAATTTTGTCAATCCCACGGAGTGCCCCTTCACCGACTCGACCAAAGTCACCGTCCGGTACGAGCACACGCTTGTGAATGGGGAGACGGTGTTCTGCGAGAGTTCCGCCGTCGACAGCACGGTGGTCAACCCCACCCCGCTGCCCAACTTCTCCTTGGAATCACCGCAGGCCTGCTTGGACGTCGAGAATTTGAACTGCGTGCCCGTCCTTCATGATACCGCGGCCTACAGCGTGTGTGAGGGCGACAGCCTGAGCTACGAGTGGTTTGTGACCCCCTTGGGAGACTTGATCCAAAACAACTTGGTCACGGACGACTTGACCACCCCCTTCCCCTCGATTTGTGTGGACACTGCAGGGGTGTTGAACGTGGTGCTCGAAATCACCAACAGCTACGGATGCGCACAAACCACCTCCAACGTGCCCTTCACGGTCCGAGGTCTGCCGGTGCCGGAGTTGACCTTCGAGCAGCCTTCCATTTGTCTCCCCACGACGGTGTCGATTTTGAACTCCTCCTCAGGGGCCGCCAACTTCTCCATGTCCATCCCGGGGTACCCGACCTATGAGAATTTCCTCTCTCCCCTGGAACTCGACGTGGAATTCCCTGGGTATTACAATGCCGAATTCACGGTGTCCAACACCCACATCATCGATGGCCATGAGTTGACGTGCTCGGTGGACACGGAATACGTGTATGCCTTCGAAGGACGCACTCCACCTGTGGCCGAGTTCGCAGTGTTGCCAGACACCATCATCGATTTCGTGAATCCTGTGGTCGAGTTTGTGAACCTCTCGGAGGGACAAATCGAAAACATTTGGTCTTTTGGAAACGGCGAAGGCTCCAGCGAATTGGATCCCGAAGTGGAATACGAAGCCGCTGGATTCTACAACGCCCAGTTGCAAGTGGTCAATGAGTATGGCTGCACCGACGTGTACTCCCAAGAAATCGAGGTCTACACCGACCTGTACATCTACGTGCCCACAGCCTTCACACCCGACAACGATGGGTTGAATGACGCGTGGCTTCCCTCCATCATTGGTCAGGATGTCATCGCCACCTACGAGTGTTCTGTGTTCACACGATCGGGAGACCGTGTCTTCTACACCACCGACCCGAACAAAGCGTGGATCGGCGGCAACGATTTGTCCGGAGAGGGAGCGCACTACAGCAGCGGTGGAGAGGTCTTTGCGTGGCGCATCCTCATCAAAAAGAAGGATGGCCAAGGTGCCAAGACCTACACGGGGCACGTGACCATGATTCGTTGATTCGAAGGAGGTTCGAGGGAGATGCAAATGCGATGGGTGATCGGGTTGATGGCGCTCGCGTGGGGCAACCTCGCGGCGCAGTCGATTGTCACCCCCTTGGGCAGCGGCGAGGAAACGCGATTGCGGGCGCCCGTTGTCAGTGATGCAGACACGGTTTACCAGAAGCACGAGACCCTGATCAATGTGCAATTCAGCCAAGTTCAGTTGAGCCAATGGGCCGCCGGTGGACAAAGCTCGGCGAGCCTCATTGCCAAGCTCGACCAGTTCTGGGAATACGACGGCACGACCTTTGGGTGGGACACGGAACTCCATGCAGCCTTCGGCCTGCTCCATCGCCCCGATGAGAACATCATTCTGAAAACCGACGACCGCATTGAATTGGCCTCCAAACTCGGATACCGACTCAAGGACAAAGGCGCACTCACGGCACTCGGGAGTTTCCGGACCCAAATGGCCCCTGGTTTTGCCGCGGTCAACGGGGTCCCCGACCCTTCTCAAGTGACGTCACGCTTCATGGCTCCAGGATACCTCGTGGTGGCCCTCGGATTGGATTTGAAACCGACCCCCACCACCACCGTGTTCCTCGCCCCTTTCACCTCGAAATCCACCTATGTTTTGGACGATTCGCTGTCGGCTGCAGGCATGTTTGGGGTTGCCCCGGGAGAACAGGCTCGACACGAGGTGGGGGGCTACATCCGCCTTGGATTGAAGGAGCAGGTCACCGAGAATGTCACGTATGCCGTGCGTCTCGACCTCTTCAGCAACTACCTTGAGGAGCCCGAAGCCGTGGACATCTTTTCGGACCACGTCTTGACCTTGAAGGTGAACGACTGGCTGTCGACCACCTTGGGTCTCACCCTGATCTACGACAAGGACGTCGAACTCCTCTTGCGAGAACCCGACCCAGACATTCCCGAGGATGAAGGCGAAATGGGCCCCGGCGTCCAGCTAAAACAAATCCTTGCTGTAGGTTTGTCCTTGAAATTTTCTTGACATGAAAGCTTTTGTGTTCCCGGGCCAAGGCGCCCAGTTTTCCGGCATGGGGAAAGACCTGTACGACGCTTCACCACAAGCCCGTGCACGCTTCGAAGAAGCCAACGACATTCTCGGCTTCGACATTGCCTCCATCATGTTTGAAGGCAGCGACGAAGAACTCAAACAGACCAAGGTGACCCAACCCGCCATTTTCCTGCACTCGGTCATCCTTGCCGAGTGTTTGGGCGAGGCGTTTCAACCCGACATGGTCGCAGGCCACAGCTTGGGTGAATTCAGTGCGCTTGTGGCTGCAGGCGCGTTTTCGTTCGCCGATGGGTTGCGCCTTGTGAGCGCCCGCGCCAACGCCATGCAAAAGGCGTGTGAGTTGCAACCGTCGACCATGGCGGCAGTGCTCGGCCTGGACAACGACGTGGTGGAGGACATCTGCAACACCATCGACGGTGTGGTGGTTGCCGCCAACTACAACTGCCCAGGACAGCTCGTCATCTCAGGAGAAGTCCCTGCTGTGGAGGCCGCCTGCGCCGCATTGAGTGAGGCAGGTGCACGGCGTGCGCTGATGCTTCCCGTGGGAGGAGCCTTCCACAGCCCTTTGATGGAGCCTGCCCGCGAAGAACTGGCTTCTGCCATTGCGCAGGCCGACATCCAAGCGCCCCGTTGCCCCATCTACCAAAACGTCAGTGCGGAACCCACGAGCGACCCGGATTTGATCCGTCAACAACTCGTGGCGCAACTGACNGCGCCNGTGCGTTGGACGCAAACCATGCANACCATGATTGCNGACGGNGCTTCCGAGGTNACCGAAGTGGGGCCTGGCAAGGTGTTGCAAGGACTGTTCAAGAANGTCGATCGCGCCTTCCCCACCCAGTCTGCAGGATTGGAAGTGGCGTAACTGCGCTTCCTCTGCTGCATGAAAAAGGCCATCCTCGCGGGTGGCCTTTTTTCGTGTCGATTGTGAATCGGAGTGGAGGGGGTCAAGAAGACGCTTCTTCACCCACTTGGGTTGCGTAGGCGAACAAATTGCTCACCTCATGCTCGGCTGCGTGCAGCGCTTCGCGCAGGGCGCGATTCTCAGATCTCAGATCGTCGTTGCGTTGCTGGGTACGCGCCAACTCGGCCTTCAATCGCAAGAACTCACCCATAACCGCTTTGCGTTCCGTCAAAGCCGCCTGCAGTTGTTTTTCGAGCAACATTTCCATGGATGACAAGATAGCGTTGAAGGTTCCTAAAGGGGCCATGACTCGCCGTAGTTATCAACGGGCGAAACCTCCGTTTTTGTGAACGCGCCGCCACCAGAACAGAAAGGCAAACCCTGCCAAGCCCAAAAAGGCACAACCGCCGTACAACGACAACAATACTTCAGGATTGGTGGCGTACCACGTCCCTGAAACGTAAGCACCTCCGCCGATGCCCACCTCCAGTGCCATCAGCATCGTGCTCAAGGACGTAGCTGCTTTCCCCTCTGGCGCAAGGTCAATGGTCCACGCGAAAATGGCGGGCATGTTGATGCCAATGGACAACCCGTACACCACACCCGCTGTGAGCAGCATGGGAACCGTTGTGGCATTGGAGAACAACGTCATGCCCAACGCCAACAACACGGCGCCCACCATGAGCAACTCCACCCGTCCATGTCGATCGGACGCCTTTCCTGCGATCAGCCGCGCCACAATCGAGGCCGCGACCACCACCGTGTTGAACGACCCTTTGTACTTGAACCCCAGCCCCTCGACGAGGTCAGGGGTGACCGTCAAGAACGCCCCGAAAGCGAGTGCAACAGGCAACAAGAACACCGACGACGGCCACGCTGCCCGCTCCAAGCTGCCTCCTTCAAACACATTGAGGTCGCCCCATTGCACTTTCCTCGGTTGAGGAAGGGATTCGGGCAACAGCGACGTCATTCCGTAGGCAGCTACCCCCAACGCGCTGCTCGCCAAAAACATGGCATCGTAGCCAAACTCCACGGCCAACCAACTGCCCAAAGCTGGGCCCAAAGCCATGCCGGCATTGCCTGCCACACCGAGGTATCCAAGGGCCTCTCCCCTTCTTTGGGCGGGGACGATGTCCGTCAAGAATGCACTGGTGCCCGTGGGACGGAAGCCCGTCGACAAACCGTGAAGGAGCCGCACCACCAAAAAGCCCGTCACCGCCATGGCCACGTTGTCCATGCGCGCCACACCGATGTACGCGAACCCCGCCAGGGCCGTGACCGCAGTGCCAAAAAGCATCACCGGCTTGCGTCCCGCCCGATCCGCCATACGCCCCGACACAAAACGACTGAAGAACGCACCAATGGTGAACAGCGCCACAATCCAACCGATGAGATGGTGTGCGCCCATTTGGGCCAAATAGCCCGGCAACTCCGGCAACAGCATGCCAAAACTGGCCATGAACAACACAGTTCCCGTGCAGAGCAACCAAAAGGTTCGGGTGAAGATGGGCGTTTTCAAGGACGCGAAGGTAGTCCGCGACCTCGTCCCTACCTTTCAGTCATGGCACGGCAGTATCCCACGAAAGTATTGATCGCTTGGGGCGAAGCCATTTCGGGCAATGGCGAACTCCGAGACTGGCTCCTGGGCCACGGCTATCCCGAGCTTGGCCTCTTTGTTCATGCGATGCACAACCAATCCGAAGCGCGGACGTGGCTCATCAACGAAGGGTTTCCGGAATTGATGGCGCTGTGTGGCGGGGCTGAGGGCGATCCGCGCGCCGTGCAATGGTTGCGCAACCACGATCATCCTGTGCTCGCGCTGATGGCGTTGGCCGCGGACAACGACGACGAAGCCATGAAGGAGTTGATTCAAGGTCACGATCGAATCTGGGCCAACCTCGCATTGAAAATTCGATCCATCAAAAACGGCATCGAAGAGCGTCACAACGACTGGCACAGCTTTGGCCGAGACTGACGGATTCAGGAGGGTGTAGAGAACGTCAAGCTGCTGAGGGATTCCGGCGCCAGCCACGTGTTGGCCACCTCCAACAAGTCGGAGGCCCGGAGCGCCTCAATCGCCTGAACCAACGAATCGAGGGTCTCCACACGGTCGTACATCAAGTACGTCTTGGCAAGGCCTGAAAGCACCGTGGCTCCATGCTCGTGGCCCAAGGCAATTTGACCCAACAGTTGCTGCTTGGCATCGTGAAGTTGGCGGGTGCCTAAGGCTTTGGTCCGGATGACGTCCAGTTCCTTTCGGACCAAGCGCTCAACCCGCTTGTGGAAGCGGGCGTCGGTGCCGAAGTACACATTGAACACCCCCGTGTCTTGGTAAACCACGTGGTTGGCCTCGATGTGGTACGCCATCCCGTGCTTCTCTCGAATGTTGAGGTTCAACCTGCAATTCATGGCTGGACCGCCCAACAGGTTGGCCAACATCGTCATTGCCAGCTTGTCCTTGCTGTTGCCCCCCGGCGCCACGCATCCTGTGATGTGGTGAACTTGGTGGATGCCTTTGGGCAGCGTTTGCACAAACACGCCTGCAGGCTTTGGCGCGACGCGGCCGACATCGGCCGACTTGGGCCCTGAAGAAAAAGCCCCAAAGTGTCGTTCAGCCCATTTCAAGACAGCCTCCCAGCTGACCGCCCCCACCACACCGAGAACCATGTTGTCAGGTCGGTAGTGGCGTGACACGAAGCCTTGAACCTGCCTCCGCGTCAACCGCTTCACACTTTCCGCATCGCCCAAAATCGGTGCCGCCAGTGCATGGCCCTGGTACAGTCCTGCTTCGAAGGACTCAAAAATGACATCGCCTGGCTGGTCCTGAACGCCCGCAATTTCATCGAGGATGACATCCCGCTCCTTGTCCATCTCCGCTTCGGAAAACACACTTTGAAACGCGATGTCCGCCAACAACTCCAGAGCGCGCTCGGTGTCTTTGCTGCGCTGAGAGGATGTGATCCAAGTGTCCTCCTTGGTGGTGTAGGCGTTGATTTCGCCGCCCACCGATTCCATCCGGTTCAGGATGTGAAACGCCTTGCGCTTATGCGTCCCCTTGAAGAGCACATGCTCAATGAAATGGGCCAAACCCGCTTCCCCCTCGCCCTCGTCTCTGGTACCTGCGTTGACCACAAGGGCACAATGGGTCACTTCCCGCGGCATCCACGCATGAATGATACGCAGGCCGTTGGGCAGAACGTGGGTTTGGAATTCTGGATTCACGATGCAAAGGTCGGTGGGAATACGAAGTGTGGTACGCTGGTCCGTGCACTTAGGCCCAACATGACAAAAACGCCAGCATCACTGCGCCCGCCACACCCATCACCAGCAGGGTGTACGGCAAAATGTCGCGGGCGGACAGTCCGGTGATGCCCAACAGCGGCAACGCCCAAAACGGCTGCAGCATGTTGGTCAGTTCGTCCCCAAACGCCATGGCCATGATGCCCCGCTCCAGGGGCACCCCCAACGCATGGCACGCCTCCAAAACGAGGGGACCCTGCACGGCCCATTGGCCACCCCCACTGGGCACGAAAACATTCAAAACTCCAGAGGACACAAAAAGCGCCTCAGGAAGCCAATTGGCGGAGGTCGCCCCCACCAAAGAGGCGGCGAGCCAGGCCCCAAGTCCCGTGCCAGACACCATGCCCATGATGCCGAAGTAGAGCGGGAATTGCACCAATATGCCCGAAGCCCCAGAAATGGCCTCATCCAGGGCTTCGAGCAATCCACGCACTTCGCCATGGGCCAACAACGCCGCACCCAGCAAGACCATGTTGATCCAATCCGGCGTCACAAATGCCAACTTGGACAAGGGGCCCGACGCCCACGCCCATGACACTGCGCCAACCACACAAGCCACGCCCAAAACCCACGGGATGACCCGACCTCGGTCCAAGCGCTCTGCCAATCCTTCCGAACGTGCCTCCGTCTTTTTGGGCGCACGCCGCGTTTCCGTCACCTCGGGCAACACGTTGTCCGAACCGCCTCCAATCCGTCGACCCAGCCACAAAAACGTGAGGACCACAACAACCACTGTGGTCCAGGTCACAGCTTGGCTCCACCCCGTCAGGGCCGTTTCACTCAAGGTCAATACGTCCGGCAATTCTGCGGCCCAAGGGGCATTGGGCACCAGCGACGCCAAGTGTCCTTGTTCGGCCACTTTCAAGGGCGCCGAACCTCCCAATCCTCCATGCCAAACCAACAGACCCGTGTACCCGGCGGCACCCAGCACCCCCAAAGACACCCCACGCAACGGAGAGGGGTCCCCTTCGGCCCGACGCCGGTCCATGACGCCACGCACCAAAATCGCGCCCGCAATCAATCCAAGACCCCAGTTGAGCCAGCCGAGCGCCATGCTCAGCAGCGCCACTTTGGCCGGGGCATGCGCAGGCGTCAAGACAATCCAATCAATGGCCCTGCGGAGGGCTTTCAACACAGGAGGCGCCAACGCCAACACGTGGCCCAACACCAACATGAACATGGCCTGAAACCCAAATCGGATCAGCCCCGGGTTCCAAAGGCCTTGGGCCCAAGCATCGAGCACCTCATGGGGCGTGGCCTGTCGCAAGGCCAAGCATCCCGCGAGGGCTGTCAACATCACCGCAATGGTGAACGGACTGGGCAACCAACGTTGAAATCCCCGGGCGTACGCGTCAAGCGCCCGCTCCAGCCCGGATCCTTGGACGTGCTTGCCAGCCATGCAGGCCGTTTAGAAGGGCAGGTCGTCGTCGTCCGCAGGTGCGGCAGCGGGCATCGGTGGGACGGGTGGCATGGGCGCCGCGCTCACAGCCGCGGGCTGCTGCCCTGCTTCTGTACCACCGGCTTGATCGCCACGCTCAATGCGCCACGCGTTCAAATCCACGTAGTACTGACCATTGTACTCACGGCCACGCAGGTCAAACTTCACATTCACCACATCACCCTCGGCGTACTGACCAAGCTGCTCTGACTTTTCCTTGAGCGCCGAGAACTTGATGTCCTGCGGGTACTGCTCCATGGTTGTCACGACGAAGTCGCGCTTGTAGAATCCACTGGGAAAATCTTGCTGGTCAAACAGCTTCTTGAGGGTGCCTTTCACTTCAAATGCCATGAAACGAAGGTAGGCGTTGGGCCTCTTTTTTCCGCGTCAACCGGCGTTGAAAGCGAGCAGGGTTTTCCACGCTTCATCCACCATGCCCTTGTCCAAAAAATCTGCCGCCATGTGGTGCAAAGCTTTCTCCAACGTCGCGCCGTCGTCCTCGTGCTCCATGAACACGTCGGCCAACTCCAAGAGCTTGTGCTCGTTGACGTCGGTCTCGTCCGGCATGGTCTCGGTTCCCCCCAACATGGCGAGGTGATTTCCGGTCAGCACCTGACTTGTTCGGATGTCTTCAGGAAGGGCGTCCACCCCCATGCCCAGCACGCCAAGCGGTTTGGGCACCGTGAACAAGGCGTCACCGTGGGCACGCACGTAATGCGCCCCTCCACAGCGTCCGACCAAGTCCAACTTGGTTGCGTCGGGCACACCCGCCTCGTTCAACACGTCCTCGCGGAAGTGCATGCGCACGATTTCGGCAAACACCAACTGTCCGGCACCTCCTTGGTCTCCGAGCGACTCCAATTTCATCACCTTGCATTCCAGTTGAACCGGAGATTCCCCCACCCGGGGAGGCTGCACCGCCTCTGAAGGCACCGGCGTCAAACCTGCCTTGACAAATTCATCCACGCCCTCGGCGTAGTCCGTGCTGGCAAGCGAGCAGGCGTGAACCAAGGCGTGATCCACCAAATTCACCACCACTTCCCCCACTTCTTGTACGTTGTCCCACGTGTGTTTGGTCGTGGCATCTCGGCCTCGTCGTGCAGGGGAGAAAATCACCATGGGCGGGTTCGCCGAAAACACATTGAAGTAGCTGAACGGGGCGAGGTTCACCCTTCCCTGGCCATCGACCGTGCTGACAAAGGCAATCGGACGTGGCGCAATGCCGCCGAGTAGGCATCCGTGCAGCTTCTTGGCATCCAGCTCAGAAGGCCGATACGTCACGTGGGTGGACATCACTTTGCGTCGTGAGATTCCACCACGTCAATCGACCCCATGACCTTGTCCTTGAGGCCCTCCTTGAATGCGGCAATCCGCGCGCGGAGGGCGTCGTCGGTGGCGCCGAGGATTTGGGCGGCCAAGATGCCGGCGTTCGTCCCGCCATCCAATGCCACGGTGGCCACAGGCACGCCGGACGGCATCTGAAGGATGCTCAAGACCGAATCCCAGCCGTCAATGCTGTTGCGGCTCTTGATGGGCACCCCAATGACAGGAAGCGGCGTCAAGGACGCGGTCATGCCCGGCAAATGTGCGGCGCCACCAGCACCGGCAATGATGACACCGATGCCGCGTTCGGCTGCGCCGCGTGCGTAGTCCACCATGCGGTCGGGGGTGCGGTGCGCAGACACCACCGTCATTTCACACGACACACCCAATTCACGAAGGACGCGTTGAGCACCTTCCATCACAGGCAAGTCACTTGCGCTACCCATGATGATGCCTACAGATTTGTTCATGCCACGAAGATACTGCCCTTCGTCCGGCATGTCATGACAAAAAGATGCCGCCGGGACTCAGCCCTCGAACTCGTCGATGCGCTTCTTCAGCTCCGAGGCCAACTCGTAGTTCTCGGTGGCAATCGCCTCCTCCAACTGGCGCTGCAAGTCCTTCAAGGACAATTTCTTGGGCGTCTTGGGCTTCTTCGCCTTCGGGGACTCCTCTCCTTGCGTTTCACTTTCCGAGCCGTCGAGGTCCACCCCGGCTTCGTCCATCACTTGCTGGCTGCAACGGATGGGGCATCCGAACCGAACCGCCACCGCCACCGCATCCGAAGAGCGCGAATCGATCTGTTCTTCTCGAATCCCGTCGGTCACCGTCAATTGGGCATAGAAAATGCCCTCCATCATCTTGTGAATGAGCACCTCCGTCACCTCCATGCCAAACGCCGAAAGCGTGTTCTTCATGAGGTCGTGCGTCAATGGACGGCTCGGCCTCATGTTCTCCAGCTCGATGGCGATGGATTGTGCTTCTGCCCCACCAATGACAATGGGAAGCTTGCGCTTGCCGTTCACCTCACCCAAGACGAGTGCATACGCCCCTGAAGATGAACCGCTCAAGGCGATGTCCAAGATTTCAAGGTCGATTTTCTTCATCAGGATGCGAGGTGATGTGGGATCAGCCCAAGGTCTCGATCGCCGCGGTCAATTTAGGCAAAACCTCAAAGGCATCGCCCACGATTCCGTAATCGGCCGCCTTGAATAACGGCGCCTCTGGATCGGTGTTGATGGCCACAATGACTTTGCTCTGGTTGACCCCTGCGAGGTGTTGGATGGCGCCAGAAATGCCTGCCGCGATGTAAAGGTCTGGGCGGATGGTAATGCCCGTTTGTCCTACGTGTTCGTGGTGAGGACGCCATCCCATGTCGCTGACTGGACGGCTGCACGCCTTGGTGGCTTGCATGGCCTGGGCCAATTCTTCCACAATGCCCCAGTGCTCAGGACCCTTCAAGCCGCGTCCTGCAGAGACCACACGCACCGCCTCGGGAAGCGGCACAGAGCCGTCCTCGCTGGAGGCCTCAAATCCTTTCACGGTGAGTCGGGCCTCGCCCGCATCGGCTGCGAATGCCTCGACCGAGGCCGCCGCCCCGTCAGACGCCACCCCAAACGCATTGGGCGTGGTGGTCACGACTTTCTTTTCCGTTTCAATGTTCACGTGAGCCATGGCCTTGCCGCTGAACACGTTCTTTTTCACTTCTGAGCCTTGGAGCAGGCCTGTGACGCCAGGCACCATGCCAGCGCCCATGCGCACGGCCACACGGGGAGCCACTGCCCGACCGATGTGGTCGTGAGGCGCCACGACGAGGGTGGCCCCTTCTGCGTCTGCGGCAGCAGCCACAACGCGTGCGATTTGGCCTTCGTCTTGAAGGTTGTCGCCCATGTGCAACACCTTCGACGCACCTGCAGCACCTGCGCCGCCATCTCCATTCAGTTCACCCACCACCAATGCGGTGACGGTCGCCCCACATTGCTTTGCGTAGGACACGGCTTCCAAGCCAGCCTTGGTGGCCTGGCCATTCTTTGTAGGGACAAATGTCAAACAATTCATGTCTTTCAAATTCTGGGGTTAGAGGACTTTGGCTTCTTCGCGCAACAAACGCACGAGTTCTTCAGGGGCATCGGCAGACACCATTTTGCAATCTCCTTTCGCAGGAGGAAGCTCAAACTTGGACACCGCCGTGCCTTGGACGCCGCCTTCGGCAGGCACCACGTTCAACGGCTTGGTGCGCGCAGCCATGATGCCGCGCATGTTGGGGATGCGTTGCTCCGCCATACCCTTGGCCGCGCTCACAACCACGGGAAGCGTGGCTTCGACCGTTTCAAGGCCGCCGCTTGCCTCACGCTTGGCCTGCGCCTTGCCCCCGTCGAGGTCGAGCGACGTGGCGAGTGAGATGTAGGCTACATCGAGCATTTCAGCCACCATGCCTCCCACGACAGAACCGTTGTGGTCGATGGTCTCCTTTCCGCAAAGCACAACGTCGTACCCGCCTTGCTTGGCATGGTGGGCAATGAGTGAGGCGGTGTGCAAGGCGTCTTGAGGATTTGCGTCAATGCGTAGGGCATCGTCTGCCCCGATGGCCAAGGCCTTGCGGATGACGGGATCGCAATCCGCCTCACCGACCGTGATGGTCGTGACGCTGCCTCCGTGCTGCTCTTTCAATTCGAGCGCACGGACGAGGGCGTACCACTCGTCATAGGGGTTGACAATGAATTGAACGCCATTGGCGTCAAATTGCGTGTCGCCTTCGGTGAAGGCAATCCGGCTCGTGGTGTCCGGGGCTTTGCTGATGCAAACGAGAAACTTCATGGTCATTGAATGATTGACTTCGAGGGCCCAAATGACCACGTCGAAGGAGCCCCAAAGGTAGGTCAGCACGGACGATTCGATGCCCCGAAAATGCATCCAATCCCCCCTTTTGGACTTGGCATTGCTTAATCAATTACCTTTGCCGCCCAAATCGGACCTACAATGCGTGAAGTCACTTTCAGGGAAGCCGTGGCCGAGGCCATGAGCGAAGAGATGCGTCGGGACGAGTCAGTCTTCCTCCTCGGGGAGGAGGTGGCTGAGTACAACGGCGCCTACAAAGCCTCCAAAGGCATGTTGGATGAGTTTGGTGCGGACCGTGTCATTGACACCCCCATCGCCGAGCTCGGATTCAGCGCCATTGCGGTGGGTGCAGCCATGAATGGCCTGCGTCCCATCGTGGAGTACATGACGTGGAACTTTGCGGTTTTGGCCTCAGACCAAATCATCAACCACGCTTCCAAAATGCTCCAGATGAGCGGCGGACAGTTCTCCGTGCCCATCGTGTTCCGCGGCCCCAATGGCACCGCTGGACAGCTTGCAGCCACGCACAGCCAGAGCTACGAAAGCCTGTACGCTTCCATGCCGGGCCTCAAAGTGGTGACCCCTTTCACGCCTTATGAAGCAAAGGGCCTATTGAAGTCCGCCATCCGCGACAACGACCCCGTGCTCGTCATGGAGTCTGAGAAGATGTACGGCGACAAGGGCATGATTCCAGAAGGAGAATTCCTCGTGCCCATCGGCAAGGCCAACGTCCGCCGCAAAGGCGACGACGTCACCATCGTGTCCTTTGGCAAGATCCTCAAGGACGTGCACGCCGCGGCCGACGAACTCGCCAAAGAAGGCATCGAAGCAGAGATCATCGACCTCGTCACCATTCGTCCTTTGGACCTCGACACCATTGTGGAGAGCATCAAGAAAACCAACCGCTTGGTGATTGTGGAAGAGAGCTTCCCTGTGGCGTCCATTGCCACTGAAATCACCTACCGGGTGCAGCGTCACGCGTTCGATCACCTCGACGCGCCAATCCGCCGCCTCTGCCAGAGTGACACCCCATTTGCGTTCTCAACGAGCCTCATTGAGGAAGCCCTTCCCCAAGTGAAGGACATCGTGGAGGCTTGCAAAGACGTAGCTTACGTCGCCTAAGACAGACTTTCAAAACAACTTTAGATCAATCCGGGCCGAATGGCGGCCCCACAATCTCAACCTCATGCAGCAATCACTGCTCTACCTCGTTCCAGGTTTGGCCATTCTCGGCCTCATTGTCATGGCCGTTCAGGCCGCATGGGTGCGCAAGCAAAGCACCGGCGAAGCTCGTATGAGCGAAATCGCGCAGCACATTCACGAAGGCGCCCTCGCTTTTTTGAGCGCTGAGTACCGCATCCTTGCGGTGTTCGTCGTCGTGGCAGGTGCCCTCCTCGGCCTCGTGTCTTCCATGGTGGAAACCACCCACTGGTTCATCGTGG
>NYSX01000006.1 GCA_002683345.1 Flavobacteriales bacterium | reverse complement strand
AGGCGTCACCCGTCGAGACTGCCTCCGTCAAGTCTGCCATGATTGCACTGACCCCTCTGTCCGAGGAATACCTTTCTGCCCTCACAGCCCTGCGTGCATCCAATGCCACACTCAAGACCAAGCTGTCAGAGTCGGAAGCCCAAAACGCGTCTTTGACCTCAAACTTGGCCACTGTCACGAAACAGCGCGAAGAAGCGTCGGCCAAGCTTGCCAGTACGCAGAGTAGTCTGAACGCTGCCAATCGCGACCTTGCATTGATGGAAAGGGAGCTCAAGGGAGTTTCTGAAAGATTCAAATCAGAACAAAGCAAGCTCCTTGCAGCAAACACATCTATCAGGAAACTCTCTGAGGAAAGGTCAAAACTTGAATCCGATCTTGAGATTGAGAAAGCGAACGTTACGAGACTCAAGAAGGAGCTCAAGGATTCACAGGACACAGTAACGTCACTGACACAGTCATTGACTGCGGAGCAAGGCAAGTCGAGCACATTGGAGAACAACTTGGCCCAAACGAAGTCCAACCTCGAGAATTCCGTGAAAGAAGTCACGCGGCTTTCAAAGTCTCTTGGCGAAACCAAGGCCAGCCTGACTGAAGTCTCAAACCGAAAGACAGAGTTGGATGGTCAAATTGTGGAGCTACAGGCACAAAACGCCAAGCTTTCCTCCGATCTTCAGAGCATGACTTCCAAGAAGAACAATGTTGACGAGGAGCTGGCGGCGCGTGCACAGGAGCTGACTGGCGTCAAGTCAAGTCTCCAAAAGGCAAACGATGCATTGGATGCTGCCAAGAAAGATGCAGAGAAGAAGGCTAAGGCGCATCAAGAGGCATCGGCCAAGGCTGAAAGGAAACTGCTTGTTGTCGAGGGCAAGCTCAATGCAGTCACAACCGACCGAGACGGTCTCAAGGAGCAACTGAATGCTCTGAAAACAGGGCAGCTTGCAACCCTTCAAAGTCGAGCCGCGTCTCTGAACACTCAGGTTGCAGGATTGACGGGTGAGCGCACCATCCTCAAAGGAAAGTTGAGCGATATGGAAGGCAAATTGACCAAAGCCCTTGAACGCATTCAAAACATACATACCTTGGTCAAGACCCATGAATCAAAAGGATTTGGTCCGGAGGGCTTGGAGTCCAAGCTGAAAGAACGCGTTGGGACCCTGATCAAGGCGCTTGACACGAGGATGAGTGCCCTTTTTCACAGATTTGAGGGCCCCTCTCTGAAACGGGTCAAGGTAACTCTTGGGGAGGCTGTGCAGCCTCAGGCGTGTGCAGATGACCCAACATGCCTTGGGTACGCAATCAACAAGGACGGAAAGACCCTTGCCGTGCTGAGTGTGGTTGAGGCGACAGGCAGCCGTCCTGCCAACACGGCAGCCACTTCCGTGTTTCTCAAGGCAGGTTCAGTCACGCCATCCCTTCTTCGCCGCATTGGTGCGTTGGAGGCGTCACAGACCGCAAGGCTCGTGCCCATAGACAACGAACTGCTATTGCAACTCAAGGTTGAGACCCGCCCTTTGCCGGACGAAGTCCAAAACTCCAGCGCTGCCGAGCTTGCGGACGTGTGTGCCGCAGAGTCAGGGTGTGCCGGTGTAGCCATTGCTGACGGCAGGCTTGTGATGGTGACGGGCATCAGCTATGGCGGTGAGGGTGCAGGCTCCGGACTTTCAAGCGTCCGTATCATGGCAAACTCGCTGGCCGAAGCGCACCTCAAACAGGCGCAGTCGCTTGCTGAGTCTCTACAGGCCAGTCAGAGTTCGCTGTCTAAGACCACTGCTGATTTGAAAACGGCATACGGTGAAATCAAGAATCTGAAGAAGGAAAGAGCGTCGCTGCAAAAATCTCAGCAGGAAACATCCCAAAAACTCAATGATGCCAACAGCGAATTGCAGACAGCCCAAAACAACTTGAAAAATGCGAGTCAGCAGTATTCAAACCTCAATGACCGTCTCAAGGCCGCAAACCGGTCTATAACGTCACTTACAGACGAAAGAGACGATCTTCGTACGAAGCTTGATGCCGAGAAACGAGCTCTGATTGCTGCCAACACGCGCATCAGCGACCTGCAACGTGACGTTTTCAAGGCTCTCAACGCACACTTCATGCCAGTGGCTAATACAAAGGCTGTGGATGGTGCCACGGTGGCTTCCACGCACACCAAAGAAACGCAGGCTATGTTTGCGTGCATCAACACCGAAGGGTGTGCCGGGTACGCCAAATCTGAAGGAGGGTTCAGCGTGTTCAAGCTCAGCTCCGAAGCAAAATTGCCCACGGAAACTGTCCCTGACAAAGAGGTGCCTGCCATCGCGCCTGAAAAACTGTTTGTGAACGGGTTCAACATCCCTGTTGAGATTCCCAACACCGTTGGGCATGTGACGTTCAGTATGCAATCAAAGATTCCTAATTACTATGGTATCAGGCTTCCTACTGTGCGTGCCGACAGGCAGGCCCCGCTCATGGTTTCCATCATTTTCGAGCGAGATCAGACGGGTTCGTCTTTGAACCTGTATCCAAAGGTCGGCAGGCTGCACGGAAACGCGTCTTTCTTGCCCCAAAATCGTGACTTGCTTCGAACCGTGGTTCACGTAGAGTGGAAGAAAACAAACCCACAGGACGGATGGAAGATGTTCACCAAAGGTCACACGCCTGACGGTCAAAGAATGGAATACTACGTGCCCACAGCCGGAGAACGTACCATAAACGACTGGCCGTCCGGTGTGCAGGGGCCCTTTGCCCCATCCCTGAAGCTCGTTGAGGGCGCATCCTTGGACAGAATCAAGGGGCCGTCATTCATGGCACTCAAATCAGAGATCGCCAGACTTGAGGCCGAAGGAAAGGCGGAAAGCCTCACGAATGATATTAACGCAGGACTCGAGCTCATTGCAAAATTGAAGAAAGATGTTCAAAAGGCCAAAAATGACGGGTCCAGCGCGGTTGCCGCGGAGAAGGCCACGCTCAAAACAGTCAGGTCTGAGCTTGCAGCTTCGACACAAAAGGCAAAGAATCTACAGTCCGAAATCAAGGAGTTGAACAAGAAGCATGCAGATTTCTTGAAAGATGAGGTTAAGCCTCTGCAATCCAAGGCACAGGCACTCGTTGCGTCTGTCAAGTCACTTGAGACAGACAGAAAAAACCTCAAGAGCGAAATAGAGACGGTCAAAAATTCCAAGAAGGCTGCGGATGCAAAGGCCAAGAAAGATTTGGCCGCCCTGCAATCCAAGCTCGACAGCGCCGAAACGACGCTTGAAAACACCAAGAAGGAGCTGAAGAATACGACTTCCGCACTTGTTTCTGCAAACAGCGCAGCCAATGCCATAAAGGATCAGATCACAAACATGACCAATGGCTGCACCAAGATCGAGTGCGTTGCCGAGACTCTTTCGAAACTCAAGAGTGCAGTCAGCAGCAGGTCGAATTCCATCGTCTCTCTGCGCTCTGATATTGAGTCGCTTCAGCAGAAAAAGGACCAATTGGAGTCGGAATTGAGTGACGCCAAGAATGCCGTGTCCAAAGCCGTCGAAGAACGCGCCAAGATCGTTCAATCCATGGGTGGCCTTGCCTATTCATTTTGGGACGGCTCCGAAGTGCCTGAGGGTTCGCTGAAGCGCATGGCCGGCAAATACCCCACACTACAGGCGGCTGCCGCCTTTGCTGCTGGCAGTCGACTTTCCAGCTTTGTGTGGTACGCTCATGGTCCCAAAACCAACACGATGTGGGCACGCTCTGACGGTGTCAAGCCGGCAGATGATCAAAAGGTCGACGCAGGTGCATCAGGTGTTGTGTGGGGGTTCTTGGGCAACGATGCCGATTCACAAGCGGGGGCTGTGGATCGACTCATGCGCAGGTTGGAGGCTTCGGAGGCAGAAGTTCGTGCCGTGAACCTGTTTTCAAAGTCAGGCGCTGTTCACACAACTGTGCAGGGTGTGCCCTTGGATGGCTCTGCCACAAGCGCCCTGACACAAGGCGATGCCGCTGTTTTGACACAGGCCACAGGGTGGCAGAGCGCAGGCAGCTTCACCACGTTGCAGGCTGCCAAGGATCACGCTGCAAAGAACGGAGCCCCTGTGTTGGTGTGGTTCGACACCACAAACACCGCCAACCGGGCTCTTGCAGGCACAGCATGGCTGCCTTCGATTCAGAACGCCGCAGAGTCTGACGCCCTGCTTCGCCGTGCCAAGGCCACACCCTTTGCGGGCGCATTCACCATCGTGGAAGATTCCTCAAAGATGGCAACATCTGAAGCGGCTCGCAACGTTCTGACAAAACTCAGAGACGAAATCGAGGCACTCACAGCAAGGGCAGAACGCGCAGAATCACAATACAGTGACACGGCCAGCCTGTTGAGGTCTACCAAATTATCAGTCACCAAGCTGTCCGAATCACTCGAAAAGAAGAAGAAGGAGCTTTCTGCTGAGTTGAAGTCAAGCGGCAGCTTGGAAGAACGCTACAACAAACTCCAAAAGAAGGTGAGCGAGGTGCTTGAGCCAGATTTGGAGGTGAAGAAGTCGAAGATAAGCGAATTGGAGACCGAGTTGGGTCAGGCCAATGAAGCCAAGCAAAAAGCACTGAATAAGAACGCCGAGCTCACAGCCAAGGTGAACAATCTTGAAAAAGAGATTGAGCGAATTCAGACTCAAGCCAACAGGAATTTGCAAAGTAAGGTGGGTGAAAGGGACCAAATCATCAAAAGGCTCCAAAATTCACTTCGCGCGAAGAACACGACAATTTCAAATCTTGTGGATGAGCGCAAGGCGGCGGCTCTCGTGACCGAAGGTCTGAAAAGACGCAAGCTGGCCATGGATGAAATGATGAAGCTCGTGCGCGCGGACCACAGGAAGGAGGTGGAGGCTGCGGAGGCACGCATCAAGGCAGAGCACGAAGCCAAAGCAGGCGCTCTACAGGCGTCTCTTGTGTCTGGCGTACCGCACGAGGTGATGTATGACGTTCAGCCAGCGTCCCCTTTCGACGATAAGTTGGTGAGGGGACTTCCCACAACCGCCATGATCTCACAGTCTATGGATATGAGCGGGATACGGATTCCAGACAACGCGCTCTCAGCCGTGATGAGTGTCGTGCCCAAAATACCAAACTACTACGGCATCAGGCTCCCAAGCATTCCTGCTGGCCGTCAGCAGCCATTCATGCTTTCTGTGATTTTCGAGCGCGAAACTGAATCATCGTCTCTGAATCTGTATGGTCTAGGCAGCTTGAACGGCCCATCGTCCTTCTTGCCCACGAACCGCCAACTCAAGCGCACGGTGTTGCACGCAAAGTGGGAGCGCAGCGGTGGATGGAGGATGTTTTCCAAGGGTCACACTGTCAACGGGGATGTGATGGAATACTCTATTCCAACCGCATCACAAGGCAGAGTTCAGCTCGGTTTGCCTGAAGGTGTGAGTGGTCCCTTTACTGTGTCGATGAAGCTAGCGCCCTTCCAAGCCGTTGGGTGGAAGAAAGTGGGTGTTTTTCCTACTGTTTCCGACGCCGCGGCGCACGCCGTTGCCAATGCACTCCCTGCCGTCACGTGGTTCGACACACAGGACTCCACGCTTCGTGGCGATCTCAAAGGCACCCTGTGGGCACATGAGGCCGGCAACCCGCGCGCTGTGGCGGACCTTGCAAAAACGAGCATCAGGGCAGGACAGGGCAGGGGTGCCACCACACTCACACTCAAGCCGCACGAGAGTTTGGTTGAAGTCACGCGCTCAGCCATGAAGTCGCTTTCTGACCTTCACACAGGCAGCCGGGACAGGCTTAGGGCAGCCATGGTTTCGATTGCCAAAGACACGTCCCTGAGCTCCGACCTGTTTTTCGACCGTGTGCCAGTGCTGTCTGGCATCATGGATAGCAGTGTTGGGCCCAACTTTGAAGGTCAAAACACCGGGCTCACCAAGGTTGGCACCTTCGAGTCCGAGGCAGACGCAGTGCTGCATGCCCGCAAGGCGGGGCTGACTCACGTGGTCTGGCTGTTCACCACCGGGGCCGTGCATGCACCACTCAGGGGCACCGCTTGGACTTCAGGCAGGACGCTTGAAACCGTACGGTTGGATGCGACAGTGGAATCCGCCATCAGTGGTGCCTCTCAGAAGGGCGTCACGCTGCTGCTGAAGCCCGCAGACCAACTCGCCAGAAACATCGAGACTGCNGTGCCTTCACTGGCGGAGCGAAGCAAGCTNCTTGTNACCACGCTCGCNGAGCTCAANNNCGCCAAANAGACGATTGAGACGCGTGACAAAACCATCGAAACCCTACNAAAGGCCAAGGCTGATGCAGACGGTTTGTTGAAATCNGCCAATGCAACCATCACACAGAATNATAAGGATTTGACCANAGCAANGGGTCAGTTGACGTCTGCAAGCNANACCATCAANANCCTGCAAAACANGATTANNNCNCTCAACAANTCGATCACCGAAATCACAGCTGAGCGTGACACGGCGCAACTTCAGTCNGCGGCTCACGCCAAACGTACCAAGGCACACGCCATGCAGTTGGAATCTTCACAGAAAAGCCGGTTTGTGCGCGTGGAAAACGGCGAGAGCATTCAGAAACACCTGAGAGTCGAGCTTGGTGACGCAACTCGCAGCCATGCTGCATGCTTGGCCGATGACGGGTGCCTTGGTCTGGCGGTGACTGCGAATGGCGAAATGAAGAAGATTGTGAGCGTGGCTGCTGTGGATGCCGGTGACTCGCCCATGCCCACAGGCAGCGCCTTCCTGCTGCTGCGCCTGCAAAAGGTCATGACTGTCGTTACGTCCGCCCACCACAGAACGGCTTCTTCACTTGCATCAAGGACAAATGAGCTTGCAGAAGCAAACAAGAAAATCGGAAAGCTGACCGAGAAAAAGACAGAATTGGAATCAAAGGTTGAAGAGAGTGGCAAACTTCTCGGCCAAAAAGAGGAGGCGCTGAAAAAATCGCAAGAAAAATTGGAAACTGCAAATCAGACTTTGGGAAATGCAAATGCTGCATTGAAGGCAAGAAACACGCAGATTATAAACCTAGAAAAGGACAAAAAGAAATTGGAAGGAAAAATCAAAACCCTCGAATCCGAAAAGTCGGAACTGCAAACAGAGCTCAATGCGGCAAACGCGGATATCCAGACAAAGAAGGCATCCATAGATACTCTCAATGGTCAAATTTCCGATCTCACGACCATCAAGACCAATTACGAAAACCTTGTGAAAGACGCCGCCAAGTTGAGGAAACAGAACAGTGGTTTTTCATCCAAGACGCAGGCGCTCAAGGCCACAGAGGAAAGCCTTCGTGCCACCGTCATCAGGCTCAGAGAGCGTTTGGAAGAAACCGTGGGAAGTGCGCAGTCGGCCGACAGAGAACTGGCCAGTCTACAGGGCGGTCAGGCCGGAAACAAAGCCACATTGGGTGAACTTGTGACACGTAACGCGATGCTTCTTGAACGCATCAGGGAGGACAGCCTGACCATTTCCCGCCTGCGTGACAGGCTCAGTGCGCAGGGCGTGCAGCAGCAGATATTGACCATGCGCCAGCAGCAAGCGGAGTCACCTTCCCGCACGCTTCGACCGGCTACGGAGCCGGGCCGTGTGGTGGATGTGGTTGTGCGCAACGCAACCGAGGGAGAGCGTGTGTTTGTGCTGCCACAAACGGGCGACCCCTTCAGGCTCACACTGAACGGTGTGAAGATTTCAAGGCCCATGATTTCATGGCCACAGGCGGGCGAGTCAGGGCAGGCGCAGGCCCCCCTGAATTCTGGCCACAACATTCAGTTCACTTCAAGGGGTGTGGTGCACAACATCTTCACGGTGCCGGGTCAGACCATTGCACTCGTGAACAAGGAAGGCACCGCCAAGTCTGCGCGCGTGTATGCCAACTACCGTGCCATGGGTTACATGGGCTCGGAAACCTTCAAGTCTGTGTCGGTGCCAGCAGGCAAAGTGGCTGTGATTGCCATGGGAGCACCCATGCGTGTCACCGCCGACTCTTGGAAGGATATGACCTTTCAGGTGACAGTTGACCCGGCGCTCGTGGAAACCGCAAGCAGCAGTGGCTCGATCGTGAGCAGTGTGCCAGATGCCATGCTCTCAGCCAAACGTGCCGGTGTCATCGGCGTTCTCATGCGTCGAGATGGGTCGATTACTCCCATCACTTCGACGGGGCAGGGGCTGATGCGCGCTGTCAAGACCGGTTCTGGCACGATGGCCGTGATGTTCAGACCCACCCTGACGGAATCCCGCATCATGGATGTGTCAGACGCGTGGAGAGAGCAAAATCTCGATTCCTCGGCCATGTTCTCAGGCAACTTTGACAACACTGCCGCAGTGACAGCGTCCCTGATGGGCTCCCACCCAAGCACGCAGATGGTGGCTTGGATGCCATCCAGCGGCGCTGTGTATCGCGTCAAAGGCTCGCAAAGCCGCCTTCTCGATTTGTGGAAGGGCAGTGGCGACACTGGCAGAAGCCAAGTCACGTCCCTCAGGTGGCAGCCGCTCTCAACAAGTGGCGTTCTGCAAATCAGCTTGGAGGTGGGCAAAGAGGTGGTGGTTGAGATGGATCAAACGCCCAAAACCACAACCACGTCTGGCGTTTCGTACTCATTCAGCATTCAGTTGGCGGGGGCCTCACAGCCAGCAAGAGTCACCTTCACCGGAAACCTGACGGGCGCCTTCTGGCCCGCTCGAATGAGGCTTCGCTCGAGGGAGCAAGGCAAGTTCGAAATGCACTCTGATATCGTGGGCTTTGATGATAGCAAGGTGCAGCGCAGCGATATCACGCTCGTTTCAAGTCAGGCGGTTGGTTCGTTGGTCAACTTTGACACCGTCAAGAGGCGGGTGGTGCTGCTTTCCTTGGTGCACAACTTTAAGAATTCCGTGCCATACGGCCACAGGCTGGCCATCGTCAAGGATAATGTGTTTGGTTCGGAGACGGCGTACGGCAACACCTACATGGGCAGCTCATCGGCGGCTTCGCAGTGGTCGCGCGACAAACTGGCAAATTGGGACCTCACTCTCACAGAGCGAAAGGTGGCACCCACGACTTTCAACTTTGAAAACGGGTCAAACAACGAGACACAGGAATTCGTTGCGATTGCCACCACCAACGTGCTTACAAACGTGAGGTGTTGCTACTTTGTTTATGCAAACACCGGAGACAGAACAACGAGCGCGGTATTCCGTCTAATCATGCCTGAACCGGATTATTACGACGGTCCAAACCTCAATGTAAGGTTCAATGACGTGAGCTTGCATGGTACTAGCATCATCAGCTTTCCCAACAACACGAAAGGGAATGCCAGCTTCTGGCCCGCGGAGTTGCAATTTCGCTATGAGGGTGGCAAGGCCATTCTGTCCAAAAGGGCACGTGGCGCAAACGGTACCTTTGTGGATTTGATCGTCCCAAGAGGCACTGAAACATCGAACGAATGGGGGTTACCCAACGTGCCTCCTAAGCTAGACTCGATGATCAAAGCTGCCGCAATGAAGTACGGCGCAATGATTCAAGAGCAAGGGGGGTCCCTTGACTTGACTTTGGTGTCCGCAGGAAGCAGCAACGGTGCAACACTCAGGCTGAAACGGACGGACACACAGAAAATCGAGGGTTCGATCCTGAAAGCACGGACACTTGAGCTTGCGAAAACCTATGTTTTTGACAGCGTGCCTGCACAGGCACAGGCAGCAAGCTCATCTTCATCCAATGCTTCCACCTTGGGTGACAGGCACATCAAGGTTTCCGAGCAATCCAATCTGCTTGATATCCTTTCAGGACCCACCGTGGTGAGGCAGCCGTCCTTTGTGTCTGAAGCCCCAAGCAGCGGCAACTTGCCCACGCCGGAGGGTCTCACGCCAGACAAAGTGTGGCTCATCAAGATTGAGGCCGGCAGTGCAAGAAACGTGTCCCTGACGGGCGTCGAGTGGTTGCAGAAGCTTCAGATTGTTTCGTCAAGCACTGATTCGTATCAGCTTCGCATCAACCAACAGCTGTATGGTGCTTTTACTGGCACACTCACGCTGTCACATGACAGGCCGGCACAGTACCCTCTGCCACTCAGGCTGGGAGGTGGGGATGATCTCATTTGGATGGATCAGATGTGGCTCGCTAACCATCCCACATCATGCCACATTCAGCTTGATGTTCGCGGTCCGCCCGCTGTGGGAGCTGTTGCCCACGTGTTCAACGCTACTGGCAGAACCCTGATTGCCCCCGTGCAGCCCACCGACTATGTGGTCAGTGCCAACGGAAGCGCTCAA
>NYSX01000005.1 GCA_002683345.1 Flavobacteriales bacterium | reverse complement strand
CCAGGTTTGGCCATTCTCGGCCTCATTGTCATGGCCATCCAAGCATCTTGGGTGCGCAAGCAAAGCACCGGCGAAGCTCGCATGAGCGAAATCGCCCAGCACATCCACGAAGGTGCACTCGCCTTTTTGAGTGCCGAATACCGCATCCTTGCCGTGTTCGTCGTGGTGGCAGGTGCCCTGCTCGGCCTCGTGTCTTCCTTGGTGGAAACCACCCATTGGTTCATCGTGGTCGCGTTTGTCATCGGTGCCGTGTTCTCTGCACTCGCAGGCAACATCGGCATGCGCATTGCCACGCAAGCCAACGTACGCACCACCCAAGCCGCTCGCACGAGCTTGAGCGAGGGTCTGAAGGTCTCCTTCACCGGTGGCATGGTGATGGGCCTCGGCGTGGCTGGCCTCGCAGTCTTTGGATTGAGTGCCCTCTTCATCCTCCTCCTCGGTTGGATGGGCGGCGGTGCAGAAGGCACCTCCGTGGACCAAATGACCGTCATCCTCGAAGCCCTCGCCGGATTCTCCCTCGGTGCTGAAAGCATCGCCCTGTTTGCCCGCGTGGGCGGCGGCATCTACACGAAAGCTGCAGACGTCGGAGCCGACCTCGTCGGAAAGGTGGAAGCAGGCATTCCTGAGGACGACCCCCGAAACCCCGCCACCATCGCCGACAACGTGGGCGACAACGTGGGTGACGTGGCCGGCATGGGTGCCGACCTCTTCGGTTCCTACGTTGCCACCGTGTTGGCGGCCATGGTGCTCGGCAACTACGTGATCAGCGATATGGGTGGCAGCATCTCCGACAACTTTGGAGGCATGTCCACCATCTTGTTGCCCCTCGTGATTTCTGCCCTCGGCATCGTGTTCTCGATTCTCGGCGCACAAGTCATTCGTGTCGGTGACGACGCCAAGGAAGCCCAAGTGCAGGCGGCCTTGAACCGCGGCAACTGGGGGTCTATCATCTTGACGGCCATCGCATGTTTCTTCTTGGTGGATATGATGCTCCCTGAGCAACTCACCATGGAATTCTTTGGTGAAGGTGCCCGCACCTTCAGCTCCATGAACGTCTTCTACTCGGTCATCGTCGGCCTCGTGGTGGGTGGTGCGATTTCCTACATGACGGAGTACTACACCGGCCTCGGCAAGAAGCCCGTGCTCGACATCGTGCGCCAGTCATCTACAGGTGCCGCGACCAACATCATTGCAGGTCTCGCAACAGGCATGATCTCGACGTTTGGCCCCATCATCCTCTTCGCCGCGGCCATCTACGCCGCCTACGAGTTTGCCGGATTCTATGGCGTGGCGATCGCCGCTTGCTCCATGATGGCCACCACGGCCATGCAGCTCGCGATTGACGCCTTCGGTCCCATCGCGGACAATGCCGGTGGCATCGCAGAGATGAGCGAACTCCCTGAAGAAGTGCGTGAGCGCACCGACATCCTCGACTCTGTCGGAAACACCACCGCCGCCATCGGCAAGGGCTTCGCCATCGCCTCTGCGGCCTTGACAGCTTTGGCCCTTTTCGCGGCGTACGTCGAGTTCACAGGCATTGAAGGCATCAACATCTTCAAGGCCAACGTGCTTGCCGCATTGTTCATCGGTGGCATGGTGCCCGTCGTGTTCTCGGCCTTGGCCATGAACAGCGTTGGCAAGGCCGCCATGGAAATGGTGCAGGAAGTGCGTCGCCAGTTCAAGGAAATTCCTGGAATCTTGGAAGGCACGGGCACCCCTGAATACGGCAAGTGCGTGGACATCTCCACCCAAGCTGCATTGAAGGAAATGATGCTCCCAGGCGCCATGACCATCCTCTTCCCGTTGGTCATCGGCTTGTTGCCCCTCATGTTGGGCGCAGAAGCAGCATGGGCTGCGGAGACCCTCGGCGGCTACATGGCCGGCGTGACTGTCAGCGGTGTGCTCTGGGCCATCTTCCAAAACAACGCAGGTGGTGCATGGGACAACGCCAAGAAGTCCTTCGAGGCCGGCGTGGAAATCAACGGTGAGATGACCTACAAAGGTTCCGACGCCCACAAGGCAGCCGTGACAGGCGACACCGTGGGTGACCCCTTCAAGGACACTTCTGGACCTTCCATGAACATCCTCATCAAGTTGACCTGCCTCGTCGGTTTGGTCATCGCCCCCATCTTGGGTGGTGGGCACGGCGAAGGCCACGCCGAGGATGCCGAAGCGAACACAGGGCGCACGGAGATTGTTGCCAACGTAAACGAATGAACAACATGAAGCAACTCCTCCTCCCCGTCTTTGCAGCAGCCACCCTTTTGGTGGCATGCGGAGAAACCGCGCAAGAAGGCTCCAAGGCCGCTGCGACCCAAGGTGAAACCATCCAGACTTCGGTTGAGGATGGCGTGTACGTCCTCAACAAAGTGAAGCCCAAGGTGACGTGGTCTGCCCAGAAGTTGACCGGAGACGGCCACAACGGCACCCTGCACATCGAAACGGGCAAGTTCCGAGTGAAGGATGGCCAGATTGCTGAGGGCATGGTCATTTTTGACATGAAGCGCATCGCGGTGTCCGACCTGCAGGGCGAAGAAAAGGAAAGCCTCGAGGGCCACTTGCGTTCAGGCGACTTCTTCAACGTGGAAACCCACCCCCAAGCGGTCCTCAGCGTCAGCGACGTNACTGAANGAGCNGACGGCAAAGCACAATTGAATGCGACGNTGACCATGAACGGAGAAGCGGNGGATTACACCATTCCCGTGGANGTNGTNGTNGCAGACATTCCTGGAGACACCAANGGNTTGGCCATCCAAGGCAAGTTCCGCCTCGACCGCACCAAGCACAACATCACATACCNCTCTCAGACCTTCGACGACAAGCTCGACTGGTTCATCAAAGACGAAGTGGAACTTGGATTCTCGGTCATCGGTGTGCCCACCATGTGATCAAATTCACTGACAAGCATCAAAAAAGGCCCGCAGTTGCGGGCCTTTTTTTGTGTTCTGACACTCCGAAATCCTCGGAGCGGAAGGCTCAACTGAACAAGTTGTTCAGCTTTCCGTCAATGGCTGTGATGATGCCCCCGAGGTCTTCCTTGTCCTCGTGGAAGTTGTTGTTGTCGACGTCAATGATGAGGAGCTCACCCTTGTTGTATGTGCTGATCCACGCCTCGTAGCGCTCGTTCAATCGGTTGAGGTAGTCCAAACGGATGGCCTCCTCGTATTCGCGGCCACGCTTTTGGATTTGGGCCACAAGCGTGGGCACCGACGCGCGCAAGTAAATGAGCAGGTCCGGCGGCGTGACGAACTCTTCCATCAACTCGAACAAGGACAGGTAGTTCTCGAAATCGCGGGACGTCATCAACCCCATGGCCTGCAGGTTGGGCGCGAAGATGTTGGAGTCCTCGTAGATGGTCCGGTCCTGAATGATGGGCTTCCCCTTCTTCTTCATCTCGATCAGCTGTGCAAACCGAGACTTCAGGAAATACACCTGCAAATTGAAGGACCACCGGGTCATGTCCTTGTAGAAATCGTTCAAGTAAGGGTTGTCGTCCACTTGCTCGAAGTGAGGCGTGTAGCGGTAGTGTTTGGCCAACAGCGTCGTCAAGGTGGTTTTCCCTGATCCAATGTTGCCTGCAATGGCGAGATGCATGGGGTCTTCGTCGTGGGGTTGAATGCAAAAATGGAAGGCCAAAGTAGGTCGGCGACTGCGCCCTTCCAAGCAACGTCAACAGGTTGGGGATAACTCTTGCTTGGATGCGTCGAGCACGGCCCTGAATGTGGCCTCGTCGTGCGTCAAACGCGGAACCTTGTGCTGTCCCCCTAAACGCTGGTTGCCTTCGAGCCACGCATCGAACGTTCCCGAGGGCACCACCCGAACGGTGGGCATGTCCAAGGCGAGGTTGGCGGTGCGTTTGGCCTTGTAATCGCCATTCAAAAGCTGAAGCTGGGCATCCAACCGCTTGGCCAAGGCCGCTTCGGAGGGCTGCATGCATCCGCGTTGAAATTCCAGAGCCCAGGCGTGGCCAACCGGCTTGCCAAAATCGTCGAGCACAGGCCCCGCCATGTAGTTGTACAGCTCCGTCCCCAGCGCCTTGCACGCTTTGGCGATGGCTTGGTCGGTTTGATGTTCCATGACCTCCTCACCCACCAAATTCAAGTGAGACGAAATGCGCCCTGCCACGTGAATGCGAAGCGGAACCTTCGACGTGATGGTGACCAAATCGCCCACCAAATAGCGCCACAACCCCGCGTTGGTGGAAATCACGAGGGCGTACGTTTGGCCCACTTCCACTTCCCGAAACTCCAACGCCCTCGGCTGGGATTGCCCCACTTCCTCCAGCGGCATGAACTCGTAGTAAATGCCGTGATCCATCAAGAGCGCCATGTCGTCGCGCCGCAGGTCTTCTTGGTAGGCGAAAAAGCCCTCCGAGGCATTGTACGTCTCGAGGTAGTGCATCGGGGGAAGTCCCGGTACGTCAGGAATCATGTTGGCGAACGTGTCACGGTAGGGCTTAAACCCCACCCCGCCGTGCATGTAAAGCCAAAGGTTGGGCCAGACTTCGCGCAGGTTGGATTTGCCCGTGACTTCAAGCACGCGCTGGGTCACCAAGGACATCCAACTGGGCACACCCGCCAAAATCCGAACGTCTTCCACTGCGGTGGCCCGGGCCATGGCTTCCACCTTCTCTTCCCAATCTGACATCAGCGCGATGCTTCGGTTGGGGGTTCTTCTGGCTTCACACCAAGGGGGCAAATGCCTGACGATGATGGCACTCAAGTCTCCCTTCAAGGCGCTTTGGCCCTCTTTGACCAGCGCACTTGAGCCCCCAAGGATGAGGTGTTTGCCCTGGTACAACTGGGCACGGGGCACTTGATGACAAAACTGGGCCAGCACGTCTTTCCCGCCTTTGTAGTGGCCTTCGTGAAGCGATTCACTCGTGACCGGCAACCACTTGTGGTGGTCGCTCGTGGTGCCGGAGCTTTGGGCAAACCACTTGGTGACGCCCGGCCACAACACATTCCTTTCGCCGACGCGCGCCCGGAGGATCCAGGGCTTCAACGCGTCGTAAGTCACGATAGGCACGTGACGCACAAAGTCCTTGCGGCGGGCCACGTCGCTGGCTTTGTCAATCCCCAATGATTTGCCGTACATCGTGGAAGCCAACCCGTGCATCAGCCCGAGGTAGACCCCACGCTGGGCGTCTGCTGGGCGAGATTGCGCCCACAAAATGTGAGGCATACGCGCACCAATCAGGCGATGAAAAATCCGGTTGGCTGGCATGAATGCCAAGGTACGCCACAAGCCCATGCCCGGTGCACCCTCGGTGCCTGAGCCTGCGATTCACAAAAGCACTTGAATCAAACGACCTCCTCCGCGGGGGCAAAGACCTTCTGCGCAGCATCCAAGGCAAAATCGATGTCCGCCTCGGACGTGTACCTCGAGAAGGAGAAGCGCACACTCGCCTTGTTGGGGTCGTGAAATTGAAGGGCCCTGAGCACGTGAGATCCGAGCGTTGCGCCGCTGGAACAGGCGCTGCCTCCTGAACAAGCCACCCCTTCGAGGTCGAGCAAAAACACGGCCATGCCGCCGTTGGGATGTTCCGGGAATTGGACGTTCAGTACCGTGTAAAGGCGATCCTCTTTGTCCGAATCCCCGTTAAACACCACCCCGGGAACGCGTTCCCTGAGTCCTTGCACCATGCGGGCTTTCATGGCGCGGACGTGGGCTTCGTGCTCGGCCATGTGTTCGAAGGCGGCGGCAAACGCCTCGGCCAGCCCCACAATGCCTGCGACATTTTCGGTGCCCCCTCGGAGCATGCGCTCCTGACCGCCGCCGACAATCATGCCGTCAATGCGCAGCTTGGGATTGACGTACAAAAACCCGGTGCCCTTGGGTCCGTGCAACTTGTGCGCGCTACACGCCAAAAAGTCCACATCCACGGCGTTCAAATCGAGGGGGTAATGCCCCATGGTCTGCACGGTGTCGCTGTGCAACAACGCCCCATGGTCCCTGCACAAAGCACTGAGCCGGGCGAGGTTCACCATGACGCCCACCTCGTTGTTGGCGTGCATCAAGGAGACCAAGGTCCTTTTCTCTGAACCGGCCAAAAGTTCGGCGAGATGGCCCATATCCACCTGTCCGTCCTCTTGGTGCTGGACATGAACAAGCTCCAACTGGTGTCGGTCCGAGGCTTGCTGCGTGGCCTTGATGACCGCGCTGTGCTCGGCTGCCGACGTGATGATGCGCTTGACCCCCAAGCAGCTCACTGCAGCCTTGATGGCGTGGTTGTCCGCTTCTGTCCCTCCGGACGTGAAGCAGATGGTCCGGGGCGGGACGCCCAACAGGGAGGCGATGGTGCGCCGGCTCGTTTCAATCAACGCCTTGGCTTTTCGACCCGGCGCGTGGGTGGAAGACGGATTGCCATGAACCGTGGTGTACACGTCCATCATGGCCTTCACCACTTCAGGTGCCACCGGGGTCGTCGCCGCATTGTCGAGGTAAGCGTGCATGGGGCGGCTAAGTTAGGCCTGTGCCGGTGCGCTTTGAAGGTGATGCTCGAGGCGACCGGCAAATCGGTCGGCCAATGCCCTGGCTGACTCCGGTGTCGGCGCTTCTGCGTAAATCCGAATGATGGGCTCGGTGTTGCTTTTTCTCAGGTGCACCCACCCCTCCTCAAGGTCAAATTTCACCCCATCCACGTCGTTCACTTCGGCGTCGCTCACTTCGTCCCGAAGCGCCATCAATGCTGCGTCAACATCGACTGCAGGCAAGGACATTTTGTCCTTCACCATGTGAAAATCTGGGTAGGTGTCACGAAGTGCACGGCACGTCATGTTTTTGGAGACCAGGTGGGTCAAAAACAGCCCAATGCCCACCAACGCGTCGCGTCCGGCATGGGATGTGGGGTAAATCACGCCGCCATTCCCCTCGCCCCCGAGGATGGCACCGGTCTCGCGCATTTGGGCCACAACGTTGACTTCACCCACAGCAGATGCCGTGTACGAGCATCCATGGCGGGCGCTCACTTCGCGCAGGGCACGGGTGCTGCTGAGGTTGCTCACCGTCGGGCCCGGAGTGTGGGCCAGCACGTGGTCCGCCACCGCCACCAACGTGTACTCTTCGCCGAAGAAGCTGCCGTCTTCGCAGACAAAACACAACCGATCCACATCGGGGTCGACGCTGATGCCCAAATGACATTGTCCCTCCACAACGGCTTGGGTCAAGTCGGTCAAGTGGCCGGGCAACGGCTCTGGGTTGTGTGCGAAATGTCCGGTGGGCTCGCAGTGCACAGGAACCACCTCCACACCCAAGGCCTCAAGAAGCATCGGCACGGCCACGCCGCCCGACGAGTTCACGGCGTCGACCGCCACTTTCAATCCCGCGCCACGAATGGCCTCGGCATCGACCAACGCCAGGTCGAGAACGTGCGCGACATGACGCGCCAGCCAGCTGTCGTCTTGGGTGGTGGTGCCCGTGGCATCGACCTCGGCGTAGGTCACGCCTTCCCGGGCCAGTGCCAGCACACGGTCGCCGGCCGCTGCGGACAAAAACTCGCCCTCGGCATTCAATAGCTTGAGGGCGTTCCACTGTTTGGGGTTGTGTGACGCGGTCAAGATCAAGCCGCCGTCGGCCTTCAGACCCGGGACGGCCAACTCGACCGTGGGCGTGGTGCTCAGGCCCAAGTCGATGACGTCGATGCCCATGGCGTTCAAGGTGCCGCACACCACGTCGCGCACCCAAGGTCCGGAGATGCGGGCGTCGCGTCCCACCACCACACGCGGTGCGTCGCCTCCCGACTTCTGCTCCCAAACCCATGCGCCATAGCCACTGGCAAACGTCACCACGTCGGTGGGACTCAGCCCTTCGCCGGCCTTTCCGCCGACCGTGCCGCGGATGCCTGAAATGGATGCAATCAACATGTTTGCAAGGTAGGGTCGGCCTCGCCCCCTTCGTTCTCTGTTGTGGCGCGTATCGTTTTGGATTTTTTCCACCATTCCTGTGCATAATCCGTGTCTCGAACGGGCCTTTCTTCCGACCTTCGCATCGTACTTTGTTGAAGTATGCACGAAGAAGGACGTCCACATCAGGGAGAGGAGCAGATTCTCGCGCTGGCCAAGGCTTTTGAAGCCATGATGCAGGCGGGCGAGTCGCGGTTCTTCGACCACGACGACCTCGAACTTCTCATCGAGCATTACCTCGAGAAAGGATCCTTGCGCAAAGCGCAGCAAGTGCATCACCATGCAAGCAGCCTGTACCCTGAGAGTTTGGGGCTTCAGCTGCGCGAGGCCCAAATCCTCGCCAGCACCGGCAAGCACGTTCAGGCCATTCCTCGTTTGAAAAACTTGCTCTCTTTTGAGCCACACAACGAGGAAATCCACCTGACTTTGGCAAACATCTACAGCCAAATGCGGGAACACAAATTGGCACTTCAGCACTTCAACGCCTTGCTTTCCTTTGCCGATGAGGAGCTGAAAAAGGATGTGTACATCGACGTGGCCCTCGAGCATGAAAACCTCGGGGAGTGGAAGCACGCCATCCGGGTCTTGCTCCAAGCGCTCAAGGAAGACCCGTCCAACGAGACGGCCCTGTACGAGTTGGCTTTCTGCATGGACAAAGAAGGCCGCATCCAAGAGGCTGCGGATTTCTACACCCAATTTTTGGACGACCACCCCTACAGCTTTGCAGCGTGGTACAACTTGGGCAACGCCCACCAGCGGTTGGGACGCTACAAAGAAGCCGTGGACGCCTACGACTTTGCGATTGCCATTGAAGACAGCTTCGCGCCTGCGTACCACCAAAAAGCAGAGGCCCTGACCGCCATGGAGCGGTTCGGAGATGCCTTGGACGTCCACCGTGAGACCCTCATGCTCGATGCGCCCCAACCCAGCACGTTCTGCTACATGGGCGAATGCTTGGAGCACTTGGGTGACCTCGACGAAGCGGAACAGTACTACATGCAGTGCCTCGAATTGGACGCCCATTTCTTGGAGGCGCATGTGGGACTCGGCGTGTTGGATGACTTGCGTCAAGACCACGCCGCCGCCTTGGAGCACTTTGCGCAAGCCCTGCTTCTCCACCCTCACCACGAAGACACCTTGCTGATGATGGCCACCGTTTTGAAGAAAATGGAACGCCATGAAGACGCAGACACGTGTTTGGTCCAACTCCTCGAACGCAACCCCAAGCACCTCGAAGCCTGGGAAGAACGCATCGACAACATGCAAGCGTTGGAGGCCCACGACCAAGCCCTGATTTTGCTCGACAATGCCTTCGAGCACCTGCCACCCACCTCAACCTCGTTGGGGTACAAACAATTTGTGAGCCTGTTCGCCTTGCGCATGGATGGAGAAGCCCTTCGCCTTCTCGACCACTTGCTGATGGCGGATTTCGAAGGCATGAATCGGTTGTTGGAGACCTACCCAGGTCTGCTCGACGACCCGCGTGTGGCCAGCCGGTACGCACGGATGAAACCCTGAACGATGAACCACAACCTCTCTCACCTGCCGGAGCGCCCCGCCAAGCCCCGCGAATCGGGCTTGACCATGGTCATGGACAAAGGCCTCAGCCTGCAGCAGGCCGAAGACTTTCTCGAAGTCAACGCCGACAAAGTGGACCTGTTGAAGTTGGGCTTTGGCACTTCGATTGTCACCCCCAACGTCAAGGAAAAAATCAAACTCTACCACGACGCTGGCCTCATGGTCTATCCGGGAGGCACCCTGTTCGAAGCCTACTTCGTTCGCAACCAACTGGACGACTACCTCCGCTTTGTGGACGACCTCGGCCTGGAGACCGTCGAAGTAAGCGACGGCTCGATGGTGATTGAAGAGGACGCCAAGTGCGAGATGATTTCTCGGTTGGCAAAGAAGTACCGCGTCTTGAGCGAAGTCGGCTCCAAAGAAGCGGGCATCCTCATCAGCCCCAACAAGTGGACGTCCATGATGCGGCAAGAACTCGCGGCGGGCAGCTGGAAGGTGATTGCTGAAGCCCGCGAAAGCGGGAACGTGGGCATTTACCGTCCGAACGGCACCGCGCACACGGCGCTGGTTCGCCGCATTTTGGCCAAGGTGAAATTGGAAGACATCCTCTGGGAAGCGCCTCAAAAGCCCCAACAGGTCTGGTTCCTCAAGCAATTTGGCGCCAATGTCAACTTGGGCAACATCGGACCCCACGACGTCATTCCACTCGAGTGCTTGCGTCTTGGATTGCGCGGCGACACGTTCTTCGACAACCTTCCCGAGGCCATGGCCGAAGGCGTTCGCCAAATCCCTGCAGACGAAATTTTGGACGACTGACGATGAAAAGCATCACGGTACAAGAATTGGTGTCCTGGCGAGAGGAAGGCGTTTCCCACGCCTTGATTGACATCCGCGAGCCCTACGAACGCGAAGTCAGCCACATCGACGGGGTTCACATCCCCATGGAAGACGTGCTCGAGCGCCTTGGGGAAATCCCCGAAGACATCCCCGTGGTGATCCACTGTCGTTCCGGTGCGCGCTCTGCGGCGGTGACCCACGCCTTGACCAACCAATACGGCCGCACCAACGTGCACAACTTGGAAGGCGGCATCCGTGCTTGGGCCACCCACATCGACCCCAACCTCGAGGTGGCATGAACTGGCCCTGGTCTGTCACAGCCAAAGGCTTTGCCATGGGTGTGGCGGATTTGGTGCCCGGCGTCAGTGGAGGCACGGTGGCCTTCATTGCCGGCATTTACGACCCCTTGCTTGACAGCCTCTCTTCCCTGAGCGGAGCAGGCCTGACCGCCCTTCGCCAGGGCAAACTTGTGGAGGCATGGAACGCTGTGAATGGCCCTTTCCTCGTCGCCCTCGCCTTGGGCATCGTCACGGCCATTGCCACGCTCGCCTCTCCCCTTCATTGGTTGCTCGAACACCACCCGGTCATGCTTCGGGCATTCTTTGTGGGATTGGTGGCCACGTCTGTCCCGCTGGTGGGCAAACACGTCAAGCCTTGGGGCTTGGACACTTGGGTCTGGGCGGCCATTGGATGCGCTGTGGCGGGGTTTGTCACTTCCCTTCCGCCCTTGGTCCAAACCGACCACCCCGCGCTGTTGATGGCGGCCGGCGCCTTGGCCATTTGTGCCATGCTCCTTCCGGGCATCTCAGGCAGCTTCCTGTTGCTCATCCTCGGGGCCTACGCCCCCGTGCTTCTGGCGGTGAAGACCCTTGACTTGACGAAAATCGGAGCCTTCGGCGCCGGGGCCGTGCTCGGCTTGTTGATGTTCAGCCGTGTGCTGAAGTGGTTGCTGTCTGTGCATCGGCGTCCCACCTTGGCGTTGCTGACCGGCTTTTTGGTGGGATCGCTTCAAGCGCTGTGGCCTTGGAAAGCGCAGGTACGCCCCCTCTACACCCACAGCGACGGCCGTGTGGAATGGTTGCTCGAAAACGTGGCGCCCCAGGGCAACATCGCTGCGGCCCTCGGACTGGCCTGCCTCGGAGGCTTTGTCGTGTGGGGACTTCACCGCTGGGGCAACACCCGGGGCATGAAAGACGTCGGATGAGTGACGGAGCCTCCAAGTTTTTGGGTGTGTTGGGGCATCCCATAGGACACTCTCAAAGTCCCCGCTTGTTCAAGCGCATCCTCTCTGCCGAAGGCCGCGACGATGTGGCGTACCGCACGTTTGACTTGCCCAACATCGAGGACTTCCACACCTTGACTCAGGATCACCCCAACCTGGTCGGGTTGAACGTCACGGTGCCACACAAGCAAGCCATCCTGTCCAGTTTGGTGCGCGTTTCCGAAGAAGCCCAAGCCGTCGGTGCAGTGAACACCTTGGTCAAGACACCCCAGGGTTGGGAAGGTCACAACACCGATGTCTGGGGTTTTCAAAGGTCCATCCAGCCGTTTCTTGCCAACCGACACGAGCGGGCGCTCGTGCTTGGCACGGGAGGGAGTGCCGCTGCAGTGCACCACGTTCTGGCCAAATTGGGCATTGACGCAATCAGTGTCTCTCGCACCGGAGACAGCACCAAAGGCACCCGCGCCCTCGGAAGGGCATCCATTGGGTATCACGAAGTGTCGGAATGGGTTGTGCGCCACCACCTCTTGGTGGTCCATTGCACCCCTGTGGGCATGCATCCCCATGACGGAGACATGGTGCCGTTCCCCACCTCGTGGTTGACGCCAGAGCACCTCGTCGTGGACCTGATTTACACCCCTGCCGAAACCCGTTTGCTTCGCGAGGCGCGAGGGCGCGGTGCGGCCGTGTTGAATGGCGCTGACATGCTGCGTTTGCAGGCCGAGAAGGCTTGGGAGATTTGGAAGACCTCAGGAGTCTAAGCACCACGGGCTGGGCGTACATTTGAGCATGGAGCGAACGCTGCCCCCTACCGAACAGTCTGGCCCCGTGGATGATTTGCACACGATGAGCGTGCGCGAACTCCTCGATGCGATGCACCGCGTCGACGACGACGTGCAAGGTGCCGTGCTCGAAGCCATGCCTGCCTTGACTGCGCTCACTGAAGCGCTGGTGGCCCGGATGCGTGAAGGCGGAAGGTTGTTTTACTTGGGCGCAGGCACAAGTGGCCGACTGGGTGTGGTGGATGCCAGTGAATGTCCCCCCACGTTTGGGGTGGCCCCCGACCGGGTGGTCGGGATCATGGCGGGAGGCGATTCGGCCATTCGCGCCGCTGTGGAAGGTGCCGAGGACGACGCCGAACAAGGTTGGAAGGACCTCGAAGCGCATGGCATCCAATCGCAGGACACGGTGGTGGGAATCGCGGCGAGTGGCCGCACGCCGTACGTCATTGGCGCCCTGCGCCAAGCGCGATTGCGGGGGGTGTTGACGGGATGTGTGACATGCAACCCGGAAAGCCAAATCATCCAGGCATGCGACCACCCGGTCGTGGCGGTCACGGGACCCGAATTTGTGACCGGCTCCACGCGCATGAAGGCCGGCACCGCCACCAAACTCATTCTGAATCGACTGACCACAGCGACCATGATTCAACTGGGACACGTGCATGGGAACCGCATGGTGGACATGCAACTGACCAACGCCAAACTCGTGCAGCGCGGCGCGCGAATGGTGGCCGAAGCCACCGGACTTGGATTGGTGGAATCCGAAGCGCTTTTGACCTCATACGGCAGCGTCCGCGCTGCGGTCGACGCACATCAACAGGGCCATGCACGCACTTGAACCGTACTACGCCTGGCGCAACCACTACATCGCGAGCAATGACCCTCAAAGTCCGTTCTACGACCGCGTGTACAATGAGTTTGCTTACCATCTGAAGGTGTACAACCACTACATCCATCCGCAGTGGGATGAATTTGGGAGCCAAACCCTCTACACCAAAGTGCTCTACGCGGATTACGACGAAGGGTATGCCATTTTGGAGTTCATCGGCGAGTGGAACGACTGCCTGTTCAACGACATCATGCTGCTCAAACGCGAGGTCATCGACCCGCTTCGGGATGGCGGGGTGTCCAAGTTTGTGCTCATTGGGGAGAACGTCCTGAACTTTCACTACAGCGACGATGCCTACTACGAAGAGTGGTTCGACGACGTGATGGAAGAAGATGGTTGGATTGCGCTGCTCAACTTTCGGGAACACGTGCTCGCCGACATGCGAGCCATCGACCTCGATTCGTACTTCGTCTTGGGCGGCGAGCTGAATGAAATGGGCTGGCGCACCTTCACGCCGGAACAGCTGTGCCGTCGCATCGACGACTGCGTCGAGCATCGGTACGGACTGCTCGGTTGATCAGCGCTGCTGCTTCCATGCCACCCACGCTTCGCGGTCGGAGGCAAAGCGAAACTCCTCTGGACGCAACTCCTCCACCGGGCGCCACCCCAGACGCTGCGTCATCATGGGCACGCGCTTGCCGCAGACATCGCCCAACTCCCCGTCGTCGTCAAACATCACCTCACCCGTAAGTTCGGCGGCGTAATGGACGGCCAAAACCTGGTGATTGGCGTCGAATGAACTGACGTGGGTTTGTTGACTGAAGTGAATCAACGACCCCACCTTCACGGGCTGTCCCAACTCTTCCAAAGCTTCACGCCGCAGGCAAGCTGTCGTGCCCTCTCCCCATTCAAGTCCGCCGCCAGGGAATTTCATGACGCCGCCCAAGGGCAACCGCTCGTAGGACACGAGCACCTCGCCTTTGCCGTCATGACCTTGTCGCGTGACCACCATGTACACCCTGACATTGAACCGCCCTTGCGGATTGAGTGCCTTGGTGGCCCGCAACATTTCGCGCTTGCCTGGAGGTCCAGGCAGGCGTTCCACCGAGAACCCCGCGTCCGTCATGGCCCTGCGAACGTCGCCTTTGGCGCAGTACGTCACCAATTGCCCCCCTGGCTTCAGGGCGAGACGCATGCGGTCCATGGCCTTCACGGTCCACAATTCTGGCTGTGCGCCGGGGGCAAACGCGTCGAACAACACCACATCGTAGGACTGCTCCCACAAGGGGGCCTCAAACAGTCCCGTTTTCACGCGTTCAAACGTGATCCACTCGTCGTGCCATGTTCCCTTCTCGTGCATCGCACGCCAGACTTCCTCAGGCACCCCAGTGGATGTCGCGTAATCCAAGGGTGCAGCTTCTTCCCAAGACAAAGGGTGAGGCTCAAGGCTGTGAACCACAGCATGTCGTCCGGCTGCTTTGGCGCGCAACCACACATCCAACACATTCAATCCCGTCCCAAAGCCAATCTCCAACACATGCAGGTCGCCCTCCTCGTTTCTTGAAAAGGCCGGCATCACCCCCATCTCTCCAAACACGTGCTGTGTCTCTGTCCACGCGCCATGCACGCTGTGGTAGCACACATCGAGGTCTTGTTGATGCAGGGTCTTGCTCCCATCGCCGGTCTCACGCCATTTCACCCTGCAAAGGTCGCCCGCAGGGGCCAATCTGATGCGCATTTGGGTTTAGAAGCCCTCGATGGCCCCCAAACCGAACAAGGCAAAATCCAAACGCACCGGATCGACCGGATCGATGGCGCGAAGCGACGCCGTCAATTCCGCCACTGCCTTCCAATCGTTGGCCGTGCGTGTCAGCAACCCCAGCTTTCGCCCCACGTTGGACGTGTGGACGTCCAGCGGGATGTGCAACACCGAAGGCGAAATGCCCTTCCACAACCCCAAATCCACACCCCTGTTCGAAGGCCGAACCATCCAGCGCAACCACATGTTGAGTCGCTTGGCGGCCGAGCCTTTCGCCGGATTGGCGACGTGCTTTTGGGTGCGGGGAGCCACACCCTCTTGGGCCATGAACGCGCAATGAAACGACGTCAACGCCGACGCCAGACAATCGGGATCTTCAGGCGTCTCCCACCCCGACATCACCGCCTGCTCCAGCGATCCATGGGTCCGAAGCAACCCCGCCAGCGCCCGCACAAACCCCTTGGCATCGACTTCCTGAAAGGTGCGGTGCACAAACCCGTCAAACACCTTCAAATCCGACTCCTCGTACTCCATGACAAAACTCCCCGGCGCGTGGTCCATGCGTTCCATCAGACTCTCCAAGCTTTTCAAGATGGAAACCCGGTTTCCCCAGGCCAAGGATGCCGCGAAAAACGAGGCCACTTCGACGTCTCTCCGGTCGGTGAAACGATGTGGGATGGACAGGGGGTCTTGGGGAATGAAATCCGGCACTTCATACCGCTCCGCCTTTTCGAGCAAAAACTCCTTCACTTCCTCGGGTGCCATGCCGCAAAAATCGGACTAAATTCGCATTGTGTGGGGAAGGCCTGACATACTCTGGGGATTGCTGGCGCTGGCCATTCCCATCGCGCTTCACCTGCTGCAGTTGAGAAGGTACCGCCGTGTGGCCTTCTCCAATGTGTCCTTTCTCAAGGATGTCCAAAAAGAAACCCAGTCCCGCCATCGCCTGCGCAACCTGCTCATCCTGCTCGCCCGGTTGCTGGCATTCGCGGCCTTGATTTTGGCGTTTGCAGACCCCATGCGGGCCCCGGAAGGAGGGGCAAACAAAGCCTCGCGTCAAGCCGTCTCTGTCTACCTCGACACGAGTCCATCCATGATGGCGGCGGGCGAAACAGGCCCCTTGATCCAAGAGGCCAAGCAAAAAGCCACCGCCTTGGTGGAGGCCTTTGCGGAGACCGACAAGTTTCACGTGTTCACGAGCGAATTTGAGGGTCAGGACCAACGATTCTTGACCCAAACCGAAGCCCTGGAGCGCATCGCGGCCGCGCAACTCTACCATCACGCCCCCTCGCTTGAGGCGGTGGTGCAACGGAGCATGGATCCTTTCCGCCGTGCGGAGGGCGCCTCGCCGCGGGCCTTTTGGATCACGGACTTGCAGAAGAGCACGCATGACCTGCGCACCATGAATGCTCCGGACACGTCGGTGGCCTGGCATGTGCTGCCCGTCACCGCGAACGACGTGCCCAATGTGTGGATTGATTCCATTTGGTTTGACGCCCCACTCGCCTTGGCCGACCAACCGGCGGCGCTTCAAATCCGCATCCAGCACGACGCGCGAGAAGGCGTCGACGGGCTTCCCCTGACCCTGAAGGTGGACGGGGTGACCGAGGCGCTGGGCTCTTTCAACCTCGTGCCGGGTCTGCCCACCGACACGGTGCTTCGGTTCACGCACGGCCAAGCCGGTCCCCACGTTTTGACCGTGGAACTCGAGGACGCACCTGTGCGGTTTGACGACATCCATCACCTGGGTTATGACGTCCAAACGGGCATCGACGTCTTCCATTGGACGGATGCGGGCATGCCCTTCCGGAAGGCCACCCAACTTGTGGAACAAGCATTTGAATCTGCGCGTCCCATGGTGGAAGTGACACGCGGAACCTCCTTGCCTTCCCCCCAAGTGCTTGCGGCCTACGACTTGGTCGTCACAGACGGCATCTCTTCCCCTTCACCCGGTGCATGTGCCTTGATTCAGCAATTTGTAGAAGGAGGTGGAAGTGTCTTTGTGATTCCCGACAGCGCGGCCCAAGGCCTCGACGCGTTGTACCCTGCCCTGTCCCTCTCTGCGCCAAAAGGCTGGATTCAAGAAGAAGGACAAGTCAGCGAGGTCCGGTGGACCCACCCGCTGTACCGTGGGGTGTTCCGGGCGGTCCCCTCTCGCGTGGATTGGCCGGAATATGACCGCATCCTCGACCGCGCACCGCATGCCAACGAGGAAGTGTTGATTGAAGCCAACAACGGAACCGCCTACCTGAGTCAGGTACGCGGCACGTCCGGCGCTGGACATGTGTACCTGCTGGGAACCAACCTGGAAACGGGCAACCTGACCCGCCACAGCTTGTTTGTCCCCACCTTGCTCCGTGCCGCCGAATCCGCGCGCCAAACCGAGGGTCGACGCTACCTCCTCGGCCGCGATCAAGCCATGACCCTGGCCCTGCAAGATGCCTCTGCGGCATCTCGAGAGACCGATGTGGCTTGGTCCGTGGTGCAGCTTCACACCACGGCAGGACAGCCCGAGGTAAAGGTGGTCCCCGAAGTGCGAACCACCCCCGATGGACTGCGACTTGGTTGGGGGACGGCATTGACGCAACCGGGGGCTTACGCGGCCCAAAAGAACGGCACCACCGTGGCGGCATTCGGCCTGAATCCGAGCGCATCCGAGTCTCAACTGACCTGCTGGCTGCCCGAAGAATGGACCCAGGAGTTGGTCTCTTTGGGCTGGGAAGACATTCCCGTTTGGACTCAACCCGCAGATCAAGTGGCCCGAATGGTGGAGCAACACATTGCAGGCGAACGGCTTGCGTGGTACTTTTTCCTCGCCGCCATTGTGGCACTTGCACTCGAAACCCTACTCTTGAAACGATGGAACAACCTGTTCTCTTAACCTCCGTGCACGTCGTAGACCCCCAGGGGCCCTGGCACAATCAAGTTGTGGATGTCCTGTTGCAAGGGGGACAAGTGGCCGACATCGGCCCTTCCTTGAAGGCCCCTGAAGCCCTCGTGTTGAGCGCCGATGGCAGCATGGTCAGCCCCGGATGGATTGACGGTCAGGCCCACTTCAGGGAACCTGGCTTGGAAACCAAAGAGGGCATGAACAGCGGCCTGGATGCCGCAAGCCGAGGCGGCTTCACCCACGTTGCGGTGTTGCCGAGTACTTCCCCTTGCGTCGACCATGCAAGCGCGGTCCGCAACACCCTCGCACTGGGAGCCCAAGCACAAGTCGCCGGAATCCCTGCGGAGGCCTTGGCGCTGGCGTGTTTGTCGGAGGGGGGACAAGGCGCCCAATTGGCAGAAATGCATGACATTAGCGAGGCCGGAGCGGTGGCCTTCACCGACGACACGCCACTCGACCGTATCAGCCTGCTTCAACGCGCACTCACCTACAGCAAGGTTCACGGCAAAGTGGTGGTCGACGTTCCCCTCGACAGAGACATGAATGCGGGCGGACTCATGCACGAAGGCGTGTACAGCACGCAAATGGGGTTGATCGGCATTCCGCACGAGGCCGAGACGCTCCGGGTGTCTCGAGACTTGGACGTGTTGAAATACGCGGGAGGCCGCCTTCACCTTGCCACCCTTACGTGCGCCGAGAGCGTCGCCATGGTTCGCGAGGCCAAGCGCGCAGGATTGCAAGTGACATGCAGCACCACCGCCGCACATTTGATGTTCTGCGACGAAGACTTGGCGGGATTTGTCGGCACCCTCCGTGTGTCTTCTCCCTTCCGGGCCAAAAGCGACCGGGACGCCTTGCGAGAAGGCGTGTTGGATGGGACCATTGACATGGTGGTGAGCGACCATCGGCCTGAAGACCTCGAGCACCACGACGTGGAATTCATGCTCAGCCCTGACGGCATGGCCACCTTGCCCTCGGCCTTCAGCCTCGCCCTGTCCGGATTGAAAGAGTCCGCCTCCGATTCAAAGGCCGCGGTCGAAGCCCTGGTTTCAGCAATGACCCAAGGGCCGCGCAACGTGCTCTCGCTCGCCCCCTCCCACCTTGAGGCAGGCCAAAAGTGCGACCTCACCTGGTTCCACCCCGACATGGCGCACCGTTCTCACGGCGGCACCAAAGGAGTGAATCTTCCTCCCTTGAAGGAAGGACAAACAGGCCAGGTCCTCGGCGTGTTCCACGCCAACCGTTCCTGGACCGTGCAAGGCTGATTCAGGCCTGACCCTGAGGCCCCATGTAGGGCAAGGGCATCCCGGGATCGGCTGCGCCGTGATCTTTGATGGGGCCGTGTTGCTGTTCGTAGCGCTGCACGTTCTCCGCCAACGCACCAAGCAATCGCTTCACGTGATGGGGCGACATCACCACACGGCTGCGCACTTTGGCCTTGGGCATGCCGGGCATGACTTGGATGAAATCCATCACAAACTCCGCGGGGCTGTGCGTGATGACGGCCAAATTCGCATACACCCCAGACGCCACATCCTCCGACAGCTCAATGTTGAGCTTTCCCTTTTGTTGATCTTGTTCTGCCATGGGCCGAAGGTACATCACATGCCCAACGGCAATTCGAGCAGTTCATGTAGGGTACGCACCGTGCGCCACGCGCGCGACTCCATCGGTCCATGCGGGTTGAAGTGGACCGCATCCCATCCCACGTTTTGGGCACCATCCACATCGCTCTCCATGCTGTCCCCAATCATGACAATGGGCGCATCCATAGACAATCCCGAACGTGTGGCCGCCAGTTCAAACGCTTGGGGATTGGGTTTTTTCACCCCAAGCGCATCGCTTGTGTACACCTCCGAGAAGAAAGGTTCCAGTCCAGAATTCTTGACCTTGATGTGCTGGACCTCTTCAAAGCCGTTGGTCAGGACCACCATGCGGTGGCCTCTCGCTTTCAAGGTTTCCAAGACTTCGATGGCGTCGGGAAACAACGCCGTTTGGTAGGGAGAAGTTTCGATGTAGTGCTCCCCCAACGCGCGAGACGTGTCCTTGTCGGGCGTCAGCCCAAGCCCCTCAAAAGCCAGCTTGAAACGCTCCGAGCGCAACGTGGCTTTGTCCATCAGGCCCGCCCGAAATTGGGCCCAGCACCAGTCGTTGGCCTTTTCGTAGGACGCAATCCAAGCCTCGACATCGGTCACGCCCTTGTCCACCAACCCCACCGCCTCGTGCCCGGCACGCAGGGCCAAACGCGAATTGGTTTCAAAATCCCACAGCGTGTGGTCGAGGTCAAAAAACAGCGGTCGAGGATTCATGAAACACCTTGTTTGAGCAACCAAGACACCGTGGTCAATGCCGCTGCCCACAGGGCAAATGCGAGCATCAACAAGTACTTGGCTGTGGGTTGACTGCGAAAATACTTGGCTCCAAGCGTCGCCGCGACAGGCACCGAGATCAATCCGGAAGCGAGCAACAAGCCGCGCAGACCCAACGCGTTTTTCACCCGCACGATCCTTCGTCGACGCGGCGTGAAAATGCGTTTGCCACGATCGGGACGTGGCCCCATTCGGGCTTCAAGCCACTGAAACCACCACTTTCCAAAGTGCCAAAATCCAAGCACCCCAAGGGCCGAACCGAAGGTTGTCAGCGCCCACGCCACCCACGCGGAATGCCCCGAAGCAATCATCGCCGAAGGGGTCACCACAAACTTGAGGACCGACGCCACCCCCCAAAAAAGGAGATTCCAAAAGGTCAGTTCGGGGGCTTCCATGTCTCCAAATTACGCTCCCTGTGGTCGTCGGGCCACTTCCACCATGTGAACGTATGTTGCCCGCCATCCTTGCCATTCTCCCTCGTCGCTGACCGAAGTGTTGTGCCAACAAGACATCCAGGTCCCTCCGACCTCTTTCACCAGCCCCATCATCGCCTCCATGTGACCTCGCGCATCGGAGGAAGACCAACCAAGTCCCACACGCATCGCTGTATCCATCACCGCAAGGGGTCGCACCACCAACGGCAAGGTCGACTCTGCATCGAGGTCGTAAGCCACAAAAGACCGACTGAATCCGGACCGAAATCCCACGTCCCTCGACCACCCCAACGAGGCGTCGGACTCCACCCCCGACGCCACAGCCTCACGCCACCACCGACCAGGTGCTCCCCTCAGATAATGGGTGCGCACCACATGCGCGTTTCCGTGTCTCCACGATTCAAACCGCGCTTTCTCCAATCCCCTCACAGTTTGGTTGTCCACGGCAGCATAACTGGGATGCCATCCCACGACGTCGTTTCCTTGGCCAAGGACCTCCACCAGCGCAGGCAGGGCCTCGCCATTGGGATCCAATCCGATGTCATGGGGGGGCTTCCGATCGGCCGCGAGGACAAACCAGCCCACGGACTCCTCGGCGTGACATTCCCGAATCCAACCGTAGGTGTCAAACGCATCTTTCTTCTTGCCGCGCAATGTGAGACGACGCTCGACCACAAGGGACCACCGACCCAACACCAGATCTCGCGCTTGAAGCAACAGCGACTTCCACCGTGGTCGGCCCAAATGTTTGTAGGCCACGTCGACATCGAACGTCGGTTGAAACGACATCCGCAGCGCAGGCAGGTCGTCAACGTCGTTCAAGATGGCATGCCACATGACTTCAATCCACGGCCAATGGTGCTGATTGGACATGGAGATTTCGCGCGACCCCAACCGGGCCATGCCGGATTCCTTGCGCCAGGGCAACTGCCCAGTGGCAGGGCGCCCATGCGCATCGAGCTCAAGCTTTCCGTGCTGTTCATCCCAGCACGTCAAGGCATGGAACGTGGCTGCAAGGGGATCGAAAGGCAGGGACACCGAATCCCCTTGATCCTCCATCGCTTGGACAAAGCCCGGCAACATCAACCTCACGGCCTTGTCCTCCTCGCGCTCCCAAATGGACCATCCCAACGGGAGGCTTCGACCGGAGGCCCCAAGTGCCAATGGATGATTGAACCATGACGCCACTTCCCGATTGTCCCACAGCAGCACCATCCGATCTCCGTAAGCTGGATCGACCTCCCAGTTCACCTTCAAGCCGTACACGCTTTCCAACGCACACGCGATGGAGTACCGCTGGCGAGACGAGGCTTCTCGGCCACGCAAGGTGAAGGTGCGTTTGGATGGCGAATTCATGGCTGTGGAGTCAAACCTCGTCCATGCAACGAAGAATGTCCTCCGCAGCGTGCCCGTTGCCGTACAAATCGTCGGTGTCAAATCTTCCCAGCCCCAGCATTGTGTCCGCCAAGCGCGACAGTTCCCCAGGCTCAGGGACCAACACAGATTGGCCGCGCTCGACCTGTTCCACCCACTCTGTGGTGTCCCGCAAAACCAGACATCGGGTGCCCAAAGAATACGCTTCTTTTTGAACCCCGCCGCTGTCCGTCAAGACAAGAGGTGCATCACACACCGCTTCCAACAAAGCCACGTATCCCATGGGAGACGTGCAGAAAATGTGCTGTTCTCGAAGCGCTTCCCGCCATGCTGGTTGGTGGGCGTCCAGCACACGGACCGTCCTTGGGTGCACCGGAAAGGTGGCCTCGCGTCCGACCTGCTCGAGCCACGCGCCGATGGCCCGCAACCAAGCTTGGAGACGTGCGGGATCATCTACGTTGGAAGGACGGTGCATGGTCAGCAACATGCGACCTTGACCACGTCCCGATTCCGGCCACGCGGCACCATAGTGCAGGGCATTGTCGTGCATGACGTCCCCCGTGCGCAGCACCCAAGGCTGCGTGGGGTGAGGTGCAGTGGACGAGGTGTGGGAGATTCCTTCCCGCTCGAGGTGGGCAACCGCCGCATCTGTGGGGCACACCAAAAGGCTTGACAGCCGATCCGTCAGAACCCGGTTGACCTCCTCCGGCATGGACCACCGATGCGAACGAAGGCCCGCCTCCACGTGAATCAGCGGAATCTCCTCGGCCGTGGCTGCCCACGCACCGGCCAGGGTCGAGTCGGTGTCGCCGAAGACCAAGATCCAATCCGGGCGGACTTCTTGAATGGCCTCACGAATCCCGTGCATCATGTCCCCCAACCGAAGCTCTCGGCTGTCCGACCTGGGGGACAACCGAATTTGAGGCTCGGGAAGTTCGAGTTCCTGGAAGAATTGAGTGCTGAGTGCCTCATCGTGGTGCTGTCCCGTGTGGACCCATGTGGCTTCCCAGCCAGATGCGTTTTTCAACGCCCTGTGCAAGGCCGCAGCTTTGATGAATTGCGGCCGTGCACCGATCACGATCATCACGCGTTTGGGGGAATTCATCTCAGCCATCCTTCATCTGCAAAGCTAACGAAGGCACCACCGGCCACAATCACGTGGTCAAGCACGGGCAAATCCAAATATTCCCCGGCCCGGCAAAGGTTGGCGGTGAGCTCCCGGTCTGAGGCACTTGGCTTGGGGTTGCCTGAAGGGTGGTTGTGCACCAGCACCATGGCTGCAGCTCTCAGCGCCAAGGCCCTGCCAAACACAAGCTTGGGATCCACCACGGTCCCCGTCAGGCCACCGCGAGAAATGCACACTTCCGCAAGGACATGGTTGGACCTGCGCAACAGCAGGATCCAAAATTCCTCGTGCTGAAGGTCCGCCAACCGCGGTGCAAAATGCAGATAGACGTCTCGGCTGCGCGACACCCGAATTCCCGCGCGTCGGCTGGCGTCTTGGCGTCGCCTCCCGAGTTCCATGGCTGCAGCCACGAGCGTCGCTTTGGCAGGACCGATGCCCTCGACAAGCGTCAAGCCCTCGATGGGCCATGACGCCAGATTGCTCAAACATCCCTGGGCCAATTCAAGCACGTCATCGGCAAGACGCTCCGCTCTCTTCCCCCTGTGACCTGTGCCTAGAAGCAAGGCCAGCAGCTCCCGGTTTTCCAATGCCCCAAGCCCTTCCCGTGCCGCCCGTTCACGCGGCCTGATTGATTCCGACATGGCACAAAAAAAGACCCTCCGCAGATGCAGAGGGCCTTTGAATTCGTCAGCGTCGACGTCAAGTCAATCAGAGACCAGCAACATGCTTGGTCAAGCTGCTCTTGAGGTTGGCTGCTTTGTTCTTGTGGATGATGTTGCGCTTGGCAAGTTTGTCAAGCATGGCACTCACCAGGGGCAACATGGTCGAAGCTTCCTTGGCGTCAGTGGACGCACGGAGCTTGCGGACAGCATTGCGAGCTGTCTTGTGCTGGTAGCGGTTGCGGTCGCGCTTCTTTTCGTCGGAGCGGATGCGCTTGAGGGCTGATTTGTGATGTGCCATAAGTAAACCTTGCTAAAAACAGGGGTGCAAATATAGCGAGGATTTGGGGACAACAAGTCTTTTTTGCGAAAAATCCCGGGGACTTACCAAGACAACAGCAAATCGACTTGCAAATACCCCCCATACAGCGGGTGGCGCACGGGCTCCGAGAACATCAATTCGCTGGGAACAAAGGACACCTCTCCCACAATGTCATCCAGGGAATCGTCGTCCTCATCAAAGATGCGAATCACCACAGTTTGGTCCAGCTCCACCCCTTGAAAAGTGAGCCCCTCTAAGTCGATGCGTTGCGGCAAAGTCGATTCGGTCGCCACCACAGACGTGAAATAAGGCGCGTCATTCACGGAGAAGTCAGCATACAAGTCAGGCGTGCCCTCTTCCCCCCACGGATCTTCCACGTAGTTGGGGTCAATCGACATGACTTCGATTTGCGCAATTCTGACTTCGGGAACACCACTCCCCTCTCCACAACCTTGGCAACCCCAGGCCAAAAGGGCCAGTGCAAGCAGTGAAACATGTGCTGAAAGGCGTGTCATGAGTCCAAAAATACGACGAATTGCACGCGACACTTTGGAGCAACAAGAAGGGCGCCGAGGCGCCCTTCCATCCTAACAATCTACTTGTACCCAATCAAACAGCCAACGCGATTGCATCTGCTGTTCTCTTGATGCACGGACCAAACTTAGCGCGACCTGGATATAAGACCTGAGAATTATATGGTGAATCCCAGATAAAGTTCTTCACACTCCTCTCATTCTCCGATGAATGCGCCCGTGCAAAATGCACCCCAAGCCCCTGCTCATGTGACACATTGCTGGCTGCGACTTAGATTTAGGGACTCCTGATTGAATCCCATGTTGCGTCTCCTCACCATCTCCACGGCACTTGTTGTACTGGCTTTGATTTGCGTCTCGTCCGTCAGTTTGGGCCAGGAGGTTCCCACCTTTGTCGACATGGGTGCCTCTGCCGGACTCACGGCAGAGGGTCAACACCACGCTGTGGCCATTGGGGACTACGACAACGACGGATGGGAGGACATTTTCGTGGGGTCCAAATTTGCCCCCAACGCCCTCTACCGCAACAACGGCGACATGACCTTCACAGACGTCGCAGCTGAGGCGGGGGTGGCAGATCAGGGCTTCACCAACGCGGCCATCTGGTTGGACTTTGACAACGATGGGGATCTTGATTTGGCCACCGGCAATGGATTTGGGGGAAGCAGCCCCGCCCCCAATCGCTTCTACGTGAACCAAGGCGACGGGACGTTTGTCGACATGGCGGAGGCGTACGGGATGAACAGCACTTTGATGTGTCGCTCGCTCCACGCCGCGGACTACGACAACGATGGCTTCACCGACTTGTATGTGGTGAACATCAACAACGTCAACCACTTCTACAAAAACGAAGGTGGCACGGGGTTCACCAACGTGTACCAACAAACGGGGACCCTCGACACCGGCGTGGGCATGGGCAGCATCTTCTTCGATTACGACAACGACGGTGACCAGGATTTGTACCTCACCCACGACGCCAACCAAACCAACAAGCTGTACCGCAACCAAGGAGATGGCTCGTTCATCAACCTCGCCTTTTTTGCCGGTTTGAACTACCAGGGCAACTGCATGGGGGTCGACGTCGCGGACATCAACCACGACGGCTGGCTGGACCTGTACATCACCGACCTCTACCCCAGTGCGATGTTCCTGAACGAGTGCGACGGGTCGTTTGAAGACATCAGCGTGCCTTCGGGAACGAGCGACTCAGGCATGACTTGGGGTTGCGTGTTTTTCGATTACGACCACGACGGGGAATGGGACTTGTACATCGTGAACGATTACCAGTTTGCACCCCTGCCCAACATCCTTTATCACGGCAACGGCGACAACACCTTCACGCCTGTGAGTGGTGGTGATGCCACGCTGGAACACACCTATTCCGATTACGGACTGGCGATGGGGGATTTGGACCGGGATGGCGACTTGGATTTGGTCATTGCCACGCCCAAAAGCGGCACCCAACCCGGACTTGGGTTGTTGCGCAACGACGCCTCCAACGGACACTGGCTCCAAGTCAAGTTGCAAGGCACGTTGAGCAACCGCGATGCCGTGGGTGCGCGCGCCACGCTCCATTTCGACGGCAAGGTGCGCATGGATGAGGTCAACATTGGTCAAGGCTATTCCGGCGCAAGCACCTTGGATTTGCACTGGGGCTTGGGCGAAAGCACTGCCGTGGACTCCTTGGTTGTGACGTGGCCCAACGGCGAGAGCACGACGTACGAGGGGTTGTCTGTCGACACCCGCCATGTGTTGACTCAACCCACCAACTGCCTCGCTGACTTCAACTACGATTTCGCACGGGCCTCAGGCGACCTGCTTGTGCTGCTGAGCGCATACGGTGGCTTCGCCGACGAAACGGACCTCGATGGAGACGGCGTCTGCGCCACTTCCGACCTTTTGGTGTTCCTCACACTGTTTGGGACCACCTGCGACTGAGCAGCTTCCTCCCCGTTGTCCTTTTCAGGTTTGCCTGAGTTTGCCTAGGTCAGGCTGAGGTGCCCATCAGTTGCACACCATCCCGAAGGCGCCGAGCAATTGCAAGATGTCCGACACGGCCACCGTGCCGTCGCCGTTCAGGTCTTCGGCACAATCCGAGGGTGGCGTTCCTTCGGCCACGCAGGCGCCTGAGTCGGCATCCCAAACGGTTCCTTCGCCGCAACAATCGCCGGCCATGCAATCCATTGGCCCCACCGGGATACACGCTTCGCAAGAGGCAAAACAATGCACGTCGAGGCTGGTGTTGGCCGCGGGGACAACGAACGCACGGTTGTACCCGCCCAAGCCATTGGTCACACCACATGCCGCAGGCACGCCTTCGTCGGTGCCCCATGCGTTTCCGTTGAGGAACTTGTACTGCACCTCGGAACCCACTTGGGCCACCACGGTTGTGCGGTAAATGCTGTCGGCCCCGAGCTCCATGGGCGTGTCCGATGGAATCCAACCTTGGAACGATCCCGCCACGTTGACGCCATTGGCGTCAACAGCGAGGTCTCCCATGTCCAATTGGAGAACGGTCTCGTAGAGGCACGAACCGTTGTCCGCTTCTGCTGCGGCGTCGTAGTTCTGGGCCACGGGATCCGTGCATCCGACATTGACCAGGATGGGCACGGAACCATCGGTGTCCGGCGTGGGCAATGGCGTGTCGAGGTAAAGGTGCCACTCCCCAGGTTGCAAGGTCATGGCGTTGCTCAGGCTGTTCACCGAAGTCGGTAAGCCGGTGAAGTGGTCGTACCATGTTCCAGTGTAAGGGAATCCGGGGACCATGTTGATGGGCGCCACATCGAAGTTGCCAATGAGAACCGCGTTTTGGTCTGGGCCGTACAAATGAATGCGCTTGCCCTTGCCAGAACCGTCAACGTCAAAATCGTAGGTCCCAAACACGGGTTGGTTCGCTTTCAAATCGTTCAAAGCGGCAATGGTCTTGGCCAACCCAAGTCGGTTTTCGTTGGCCAAATCGTTCCAAGGCGCCGGCTTCTCATTGAGCTTGCAATCCTCTGCAAAGGTGCCGTTGAGGCAGTCAAAGATGCTGATCTCGTAGCCCAGCTCACCCCACTGCCACATCATTTTGGGCCCTGGAATGGCCAAGAGGAAGGCATGTGCCATGGCCAAGCGATCCATCGCAGTGGCCTCTTCTTTGGCGTCGTAGCCATTGAACGCGTTGCCGTAAGTGCGCAACTCGTACGCCATGCGCTCTTCGTCGTGGCTCTCTGCGTAAGTCACCAAGTTGGGCCATTGGTAGCCGCGGTTCTGCCATGAGCCGTAGTTGATGTTGCCATTGTAGCCCATCACCGCTTGGGTGTATTCCGAGGTCATTTTGCCCCAAATCATGAACCCGCCGTTGGCCAGCGCCGTCTCTTCGTCGTTGTTGCCAAGGTGTTCCAAAATCAAATACGTTCCCGGGTGGTTGCCCCAGATGTCGTTCGCATAATCGAACAGGATGTCCACGCGGCTTTGGTCATACTGGTTCCACGCACCGACATCCGACCCCGAATCCACCTGGGTCAGTCCCTTGCTCAGGTCAATGCGGTAGCCGTCGATGTGGAATTCCTCGATCCAAAAATCAAACACACGCTTCCAAAATTCCCGCGTCCACGGGTCGCCATGGTCAAAGTCGTAGCCTGGGCTGAAGGGATGCTTGGCGATTTTGTTGAACCAGGGGTTGTCGTTGGCCGCAGAACCGTCTGCGTCTTGGTACAACCGAACCAGTGGATCGGTGCCAAAACTGTGGTTGGGCACAATGTCCACGATGACCGCGATGCCGCGTGTGTGGCACTTGTTGACGAGCTCTTTCAACTTGGCCGCGGTACCGTAAAACTTGTCGACGGCAAACCGGAAGTTGGGGTTGTAGCCCCAGCTCAGGTTGCCCTCGAATTCATTGACCGGCATGATCTCGATGGCGTTGAACCCCATGTACTCGAGGTAATCGAGTTGGTTGATGAGGTCTTGGAAGGTTTGGGCTTCGTCAAAATCCCGAACCAGGGTCTCGTAAATGACCA
>NYSX01000004.1 GCA_002683345.1 Flavobacteriales bacterium | reverse complement strand
GCTCCTGAACGGCCTCGCTCATGCTGCAAAAAATGATGCCGAGCTCCGCGAGTTTGTCCTTGAAGGAGGTGGCCACGCTGACGCTGTCCATCACAAAGTCCACCGCCACACCGCTGAGGCGCTTCTGCTCCTCGAGCGAAATGCCCAGCTTGTCCATCGTCTTGCGCAATTCTGGATCCACCTCATCCATCGAGGAAAGCTCCTTCTTCTGCTTGGGGGCAGCGTAGTAGCTGATCGCCTGGAAGTCGGGCTTCTCGTATTGAAGATGCGGCCACTCAGGCTCGACCATCGCCTTCCACGTATCGAACGCTTTGAGGCGCCACTCGAGGAGCCACTCGGGCTCGTTCTTCTTCGTGCTGATCAGCCGAATGATGTCCTCGTTGAGTCCCGCCGGGGCCTTCTCCGAGTCGATGTCCGTGGTGAACCCAAACTCATACGCCTTCCCGGTGACTTCCTCCAGAATCTTGTCTTCTCCGTCGTACGCCATGGTTGTCCGTTGTCAGAGTGAAAAACTCTCTCCGCAGCCGCATGTTCGATTGGCGTTGGGGTTGTGAAACTCAAACCCCTTGCCGTTGAGCCCTCCGCTGTAGCGCAACTCCGTGCCTACGAGGTAGAGAAAGCTCTTCTTGTCGACGACCACCTTCACGCCATTGTCTTCAAACGACTGGTCGTCGTCGTTCATCACGTGGTCGAAATCCAGCTGGTACATGAGACCGCTGCATCCGCCACCCTTCACGCCCACGCGGACAAAGCTCCCTGCGGGGCGTCCTTCTTCTGCGAGCAGGCGCTGAACCTGGTCGCGTGCGTTGTCATTGACTTTGATCATGTGTGGAAAACCTGCAACAAAAATACCCTATTTGGGGGATGCAAAGGTACGTTGTTTGGATTCAATCCAAATAAGCTTGTGACCCTGTTTCCACCGGCTGCGTCGCATCTTTGGGGCATGGCCGGCGCACGCAAGTCCCAACCCCGTCGCTCGAGGGCGCAACTCACCACCCAGTTCACCACGGTGGTGGGCATGTCTTTGACCCTGTTCCTCCTGGGCATGTTGGGCCTTGCCGGACTGCTGGGACAATGGGCCACGGTGCAGTTGAAGCAGCGGGTCCACGTGCAGGTGTACCTCCAGCGTGAGATGACCCAAGCCCAAATCGACGGCACCCGCCTCGCCCTCGCCGCCGACCCGAGCGTCGCGGCCGCCACCTACCTCGACCCCGAGGAAGCCGCTTCGGAGCTCGAAGCCGAGTTGGGCGAGTCCTTTGTGTCTTTCCTCGGCTACGTTCCCCTTCCCCCAGTCGTGGACGTCGTGGTGCGGCCCAATCACGCCACACCGGAGGCCCTCGCGGAGGTGGCCGCCCGGTTCGAAGCCACCCAAGGCGTGGCGGACGTGTCTTGGAACGGGGATTTGTTGAGCGCCATGCAAGCCGGCATCGACCGCTTGATGCCCGTGCTCATGGGCGCCGCCGGACTGTGTCTACTCATTGCCTTGGCCCTGCTCAACAACACGATTCGGTTGACGGTCTTTGCCCGGCGCTTCCTCATTCGGAACATGCAGCTCGTGGGCGCCCGCCCCCGCCTGGTTCGCCGACCCTTTGTGGTCCAAGGCCTCTTGCTTGGCGCGACGTCGGGATTGATTGCCTTTGCCGGCACCTTGGGAATCCTGACTTGGTTCCAAGCCCAGCTCGGCACGATGTCCCTGCCCTGGATTGGACTTCTGGCCGCGGTGTTTGTCGGTGTGGGTGGCGTGCTGGGCGCCGGATTCAGCAGCGTGGCTGTGAACCGCTACCTGCGCGCAGACCTCTCTCAACTTCACTGATGCACCGCAGTCGCAAGACGCATCGTATTTTCGACCCATGAACGCCTCTGACACCCCCAACAACGCATCCCACTTTGCGTTTGGCCGAAGCAACTTCGTGTGGCTCGGCATTGGCATTGCTGTGTTGATTTTGGGCTACGTCCTGATGAGTGGCGGCGGGTCTGACGACCCCAACGTGTTTGATGAAAGCATCTTCAGCTTCCGTCGAATCACCCTCGCGCCCGCAGTGGTGCTCGCGGGATACGGCGTGATTTTCTACGCCATCCTGAAGAAGCACTGACTTGGAAACCCTGTCGTACCTCCTGCTCGGGCTCGTTCAGGGGCTGACTGAGTTTTTGCCCGTGTCCAGTTCCGGACACCTGACCCTCGGCCAGGCCATGCTCGGCCTTGGTGAGGAGGATCTCACGTTCACCGTCTTGGTGCATGCGGCCACCGCCTTGAGCACGGTCGTGGTCTTTCGGCAAGACATCGGTGCCCTGATTCGCGACGTATTGCGCGCAGGCGACGAAGGCTCCAAAGCCCGAACCTACACGGGGCTCCTCTTGCTCAGTGCCTTGCCAGCAGCCGTCGTGGGGTTGGGATTCAAAGACGCCATTGAAGCCCTGGCCACCCCTCGATTTGTGGGGGCCATGCTGTGTGTGACGGCGGCCATCTTGTACTTGTCTCAGCGCGCCACATCGGGCACCAATTCACTAGGTGCGTTGCCTGCATTGGGCATCGGCTTGGCGCAAGCGTGTGCCATTCTCCCTGGCATCAGCCGCTCCGGCAGCACCATCGGCGCCGCCCTCATGCTCGGCGTCTCGCGCGGGGAAGCCGCCCGCTTTTCCTTCCTCATGGCGCTCATTCCCATCGGTGGCGCCACGTTGCTCACCTTGAAAGACCTCATGGACGCGCCCGCCCAAGCCGCGACAGGCCCTTGGACGGGCTACATCGTGGGGACGGTGGCCGCCTTTGTCAGCGGTTGGGTGGCCTGCACGTGGATGATCCGCCTGGTGAAGCGCAGCAATTTGGCAGGATTTGGGGCCTACTGCTTGGCCGCGGGCATCCTCGCGCTCATCTTTGGGTAAACTCCACCATGAAGCACCTTGCACTTTGGGCATGTTTTCTAATGGTCGCAGGCGGCTGCAATGAAGTCCGCACAGATCGCCCCATGCCCCCAGAAGGAAAAGAACTTTCCCGGTTCCCCAGAGCACTTCGCGGCACTTGGGGCTTGACATTCGACCCCAGTTTCCTCGACGACTCTGCAACCTTCGACATGGCCCGAGAAGGGGCAAAGATGTTTGTCCAGATTGCGAAAGATGAAATCGCTTTTCTCGAGGATTCGTTGGGAGGCACGCCGGAAGATCGCGGAACGCTCGACTCAGACACGTTGGCCCTCAAGGCATTTCGTGACGGATGGATCCTCAGCACGAAGGATTCTCACGGGTGGTCTCCTATGTATTTCTCCCTTCACGAGAATTCAATCGGAATTGGCTTGAATGACCTGAGCGAAAGCAAGGCGGACTCCATTTGCCAATTGCTGAATCAAGAACTGGTCATGGACAGCATCGGCGTCCTTGGACTGGATGCCTTCATGTACCACTTCCAAATCGAGAGCAACGAAGCGTTTTATTCCTCGCTGGCCAATGAAATCGCGCCATACTTCATCATGGAAAAATTAAAACAATGATGCGTCTTGAACTCGGCCGGTGGACTTGCTCCATTTTCGTCGCCCTGCTCCTCGCAACGACAGGATGCGTCGACGTGACGTTCCCCGAACCCATGCCGGATAACCGGCGTGAATTGGACCATTTTCCCGCCTCGTGGGAAGGCACTTGGACCTCTCATGTTCAGGGCATTGATGCTGCGGGGGAGGATGAAATTTTGATCGTGAAGAGGGACCGCATCCGCGGACTGGGAGACGATGAAGAGCTCGTTTTGGGCCAAGACGTTGTGTTGAAGCGCCTGGGACGAAAGCGCATCCTCAGCTTCCCCCAAAAAGACAGCGACCGATACTCGGTTGTGGTGGCCCAGAGACGAGGCGACGTGCTGGAGGTTCGGGCGTTTGACCCCAAAGAAAGTGGCGCCATCGAAACCTGGGAAGCCACCATTGGAGCCGACCGCATGTTGCAAATTCACCGCAAAGACGATCCGGAAAAGCGACTCAAGGAAGTGCAGCTGAATCCCAAAAACACGCGACAGTTGCGCGCCCTGCTTCGCGAAGGGACCACCGAGTTGGTCACCTACACGCGGGTGAAAGACCTCAAGGCAAACGAAGCACCCTGACGGGGCCGATCAGCGCACTTGCGAAATCGCGCCCTCCAACCGGGCCGACACCGCTTCCCAGTTGACCACGCTCATGAAGGCCTCGATGTAGGCCTTGCGACGGTTCTGGTAATTGAGGTAGTATGCGTGCTCCCACACGTCCATGCCGAGAATCGGCGTTCCTGTGCGCTCGACGCATTGCGTCATCAATGGGTTGTCCTGGTTGGGCGTGCTGGTGACTTCCAGCTTGCCCTCGCCGTTGACCATGAGCCAGGCCCAGCCACTGCCAAATTGCGTCGCGCCCGCCTTTGCAAAAGCCGCCGCAAACGCCTCGACGCCCCCGAGGTCCCGGGTGATCAATTCCGCAAGGTCCCCCTCCGGTGCTGCCGGCCCGCCGGGGCGCATCACCTCCCAGTACAAGGTGTGGTTGTAGTGGCCTCCTCCGTTGTTCCGCAGGGCCGCGTTGTCGGGCGACACCTCTGCGAGCAGTGATTCCAAACGACCATCGCCTGACGTGGACGTGCCGTCCAAGGCCGCATTCAACTTGCGCACGTAGCCCGCGTGGTGCTTCCCGTGGTGGATTTCCATGGTCGCGGCATCGATGGCCGGCGCAAGCGCGTCAAACCCAAAGCCCAATGCAGGAAGCTTGAACGTTTCAGGTCCAAACGCGGTGGTCGCCGGAGACGGTTGGGGGTTTGAAGGCGCACAACCCATCCAAGGCGTGAGCACCAAACCCGCACCAGCTGCACCGGTGACTTTAAGAAACGTTCGCTTGTCCATGAGACAAAGATGAACACGAATGCGTTTCCTCGAGGGGTGTGCACGACAAGGTGTGGACAGAAGGCCACAGACGCTTGTGTCTGCACCTCCTTCACAGACGAATTTTAAACTTCCGGATGTCCTTCTCCTCTTCACTCCCCCTGCGAGGTCGCACGATGGCCTTGATGCTGGCCGTTCCCGCGGCCCTTTGTGCGGCGCTGGCCGCGCTGGCATGGGCGCGGGGTGACGCGTGGAAAGCCCGGGCCGTGGACGCCGTGAATGCCCAACTTGAGGGCGACCTCCTCGTGGACGACATCACGTTGTCTTGGTGGAACGGGTTTCCGGACATGAGTGTGGATTTGGCCCAAATCGCCGTGACCAACGCCCAAAAAGACACCCTCATTCAAGCCGAACGCGTCGGCCTCGAATTGGATGTTTGGAGCCTTCTCAGCGAGACCCCCGACGTCCATGCGATCACGCTCGAAGATGGACGGCTCCATCTGGCGCAAGACGCCCGGGGCACCTGGAATGTCGAGGCGCTGCTTCGAGACACAGACGACGCGTCCGACCAGACGCCCGCCGTGTCCTTGGCCCAGGTCAAACTCCAGAACATGGCGCTCTCGGTCGGTTTGAAGGAAGACTTTCGCGCCTCCATGTTGGTGCGTCATGGCGCCCTCGAACTTTCGCCCAACCTGCAATCCTTCGCGTGGCGCCTCGAACTGTCCCAAGGCTCCCTCGACACGGACGCACTTCCCAAACTTCGGCCCCTGACGGTCTCGACCCAAGGGCGCGTGTCCCTGACGGAGGGCGGGCTTTGGGCGCTCCTGGGCGAGTTGGAAACCGCGGACATGGACTTCGACCTCGCCTTGACCTACAAGGACAGACGCGATTGGCAGGCCAACATCAAAGCACCCCGCGTCACCCTTCGCGGCGTCGAACAACTGCTTGACACCCCTCCTTGGAAAGGTCAAATCGCCTTGGACCACAGCGTTCGCTTGGACATCGACCTCAGCCCTTCCCGCACGCAAGTCGCATGGTCCACCGCAGCCGACGCCTTCCAATTGGCGCCCTCTTTGACAGGACTCACCATGGCGGTGCAGGGGGTGTGCTCAGGAAGCGGAGAAGTTGTCCATGAGCGTGGGGGGTGGCGTTGGGTGGTGAATGACGCCGCGGCGAGCGGGTCAGGGTGGTCCTTCGAGGGGCAAATGCAGCCCGCGTCCGCACGCCAAATCCACATCCAAGGTGCGTTGGAGGTCGACGCCTCGACGCCATGGGAGGCGTGGGCACCCAACCTGTCCCAGAACCTGACTTCGATCCTCCCCGTGTCAGGAACCGCGCGGGCCCAGGGCTCGGCCACCTTCGATTGGGGCCGCGGCACCGTATCCCCCTTGGGCACGTTGCAACTGTCCCAAATCACGGGCAAACTCAATGGCCACCCCTACATGGTCGACGTCGGTGAAATCCGGTTCGACGCCGAGCAACTGTCAACCGATTCTCTCCACCTGTCGTGGGCCGGCAACGTGGGCGAGGTGGCCTTGCGCGACTTGACGTGGAAGTCCCTGTCCACCTCAGGACCGCTGCATGGACATGTTTCTGTGGACGCCACCTCCCTTGATGTTGGTTCCATTTTGTCTTGGTGGGCGCACCTGGACCGCGCGCCTTCTGACCGCGCCCAACTTCTGCCCCCAGGCTCCGACCTCGGTCTCGACGTTCAAAGCGAAACGCTCCTCTGGGACGCGTTGCGGTGCCGCAACTTGGATGCTTCGAGCAAGGTGGAGCACAACCGTTGGAACGTGCTGAGTGCGCGGATCGAAGGCCTGGAAGGCCACGCCCACGTCGAAGGATCCTTGGCGCCAGGGCGCGCCGGGTGGCTACTGTCCCTCCGTGGCACGGCGGACGATCTCTCGCTCCCCAAACTCTTCTCCACCTACAACAACTTTGGACAAAGCCTGATTCGCCACGACCACTTGGGCGGGGCCGTGTCCACTGCAGGAACCTTGGGCATGTCATGGGGCTTGGATGGATCCTGGCACCCAGAAGACTTCACGGCCAGTCTGCAAACTTCCGTGGCCCACGGACGCTTGACTGGACTTGAGGTGTTTGACGACATCGCCGACTACCTCGAAGGCCACAGACTCATCGCTCCGCTTGTCGACCCCGATGACCTGCGCGATCGGCTTCATGACGTGGCGTTTGAACCCGTGGGCCAACGCATCGACGTGCGGGCCGAGGAAGTGTGGCTGCCCATGACCGTCATTGAGTCCTCGGCCATGAATGTGGCCATTGAAGGGACGTACTACTTTAACTCCAACATCGACTACACCCTCGGATTTGCCCTGCGCGATTTGCGTGCGGGGGCCTCGGACGCGTTTGGCGAGATGGAGGACGACGGCCTGGGGAGCCAATTCTTTTTGCGCATGTTTGGAGAGGTGGAAGCCCCGGAATACGCCTACGATCGAGAGGCGGCACGGAACCACAGGCGACAAGCCATTCAAGCGGAAAAGGCCCGTTTGAAAGAAGCCCTCCGCAACCGGAACGCTCCCCAAGACAAGGGCGCCGGCGCGGGCCCACAGGTGGCCGCTCCCAAACCCCCAAGTCCTGCCGCGTCCGTGCCCCCCGCGGAGCCCACTGACAAGCCCGTCGACGCACCCAAGGAGCCCGACACGGAGACGCCAGCTGTGGAACAACCCAAGGACAGTCCCTCCCTGTTCAACCGCCGCCGCAAGCCCAAGGACAAGAAGTCCAACGACTTGTTCAACCCAGACGACGAAGACTACCTTTAAACCATGGAACCTCTGGATTTCTCTGCAGTCCAAGCCCAACTCGTTCGGTGTCAAGAAGTCCTCGATGCCGCACGGCAAGAAGGATGGACCGACGACCTCGTGGCAGCCTTTGACGAGGCCACGCGCGACCTGCACGAGGGCGCGGTGGTGCGCAAAGCCCTGCAACTTCCCAAGGTGACGGCTGCGCCTGAAGAGACCCCGGAAAGCCATGAGGGCGACCCCTCATGGGATGCTCCTCCTGCTGAACCCCCTGTCAACCGGCTGTTGACGCCAGAAGAACGCGGGGACGATCCGGCAGAGTCCCAAGTGGACCTGCTCTCGTCCATTGGGGAGCTCACGCTCGCCGAAAAGTTGGCGCTGCAGCCCCTCGGCAGCGTGGCGGAAGGCATGAGCATTTTGGACCGCGCGCAATACACCAGCGTGTTGTTTTCCGGCGAAGAAGAAGTCTTCAGCACCCTCTTGGAGAAGTTGTCTCGGGCATCCACGCAAGAAGAAGCGTTGGCCATGTTCCAAGAAGCGCTCGCCCCCCGCGGAGAGGACAAGGAAGTGGAAGGCTTGAAGGAATCCTTTGCCAAACGCATCATGCGCACCTTCGTCTCATGAGCGGCGGGAAGCTCATTGTCGTGCCCACGCCTGTAGGGAATTTGGGCGACATGACACCCCGCGCACTGGAGGTCCTGAAGGAAGTCTCTGTGGTGCTGGCTGAAGACACGCGCACCACGGGCAAGCTGCTGCGACACTTTGGGGTGGAAACGCCATTGAAGGCCTTTCACCAGCACAACGAGCACCGCGCCCTGGAGGGCGTGGTGGAACAGCTTCGTGCAGGGATGGCCTTTGCCCTGTGTTCTGATGCGGGAACCCCAGGGATTTCAGACCCTGGATTTTTGCTTGTGCGCGCGTGTGTCGACGCGGGCATTGACGTCGAATGTCTGCCTGGAGCCACGGCTTTTGTCCCGGCTTTGGTCACCTCCGGATTGCCCTGCGACCGCTTTTACTTCGAGGGGTTTCTGCCGCACAAAAAAGGCCGCCAAAAGCGCCTGACTGCCCTCTTGGACATGCCGTGCACCGTCGTCCTCTACGAGAGCCCCCACCGTGTGGCCAAATTGCTCGACCAGCTCGACGACCTCGGTGCAGGCCAACGCATCGTGGCCCTCAGTCGAGAAATCTCCAAGCTTCACGAAGAAACGCTGCGCGGCACGGTCGCGGAGTTGAAGGCCCATCTCGCCAGTCACCCGCCGCGCGGCGAATACGTGGTGGTCCTTGGGGCTGAAGATTGAATCCCGTCAGAAAATCACGCGCTGCACTTCATTGACGCGCTTGACCGGCACAACCGTCAACCCCTTGGGCGACTTGGGCGGCTTGCCGTGGCCGGAAATCAGCATGCGCTCCATGCCAAGACGTGACGCTTCTGCCATGCGCTGCTCCAAACGCGCCACCGGCCGAATCTCCCCGTTCAACCCCACTTCCCCCGCAAAGCACGTGCGGTTGTCGAGGGGCAAGTCCAAACTCGAACTCAAAATGGCCGCCACGACCGCCAAGTCGTTGGCCGGGTCCTGAATCTTCAGGCCCCCTGCGAGGTTCAGAAACACGTCAAACTGCGCAAGCTTGAATCCGCAACGCTTTTCCAAGACGGCGAGGAGCATGTTGAGGCGACGCAAATCAAAACCCGTTCCCGAGCGCTGCGGCGTCCCGTACACGGCGGTGCTGACGAGCGCTTGAATTTCAACGAGCAAGGGCCTTGCGCCTTGCAAAGACACGGCCACAGCCGATCCGCTGCTGGCGTCGCCGCGCTCACCCAAGAGCACTTCGCTCGGGTGGTCTACCGCCGACAAGCCGTCACCGGCCATTTCGTATATGCCCAGTTCCGCCGTCGTACCAAAGCGGTTTTTGGCCGCACGGAGCATGCGATAGGCGTGGTTTCGATCTCCCTCAAATTGCAACACCACATCCACCATGTGCTCGAGGACCTTGGGGCCGGCCAAGGATCCTTCCTTGGTGATGTGGCCCACCATGAACAGTGGGGTGCCCGTGGACTTCGCCCAAGCAGTGAGGGCGGCCGAGGATTCGCGGATTTGGCCTACGGAACCCGGAACGCCATCTTGGTCGGGCAAGTCCAAGGTTTGGACCGAATCGACCACCACCAGCGCCGGTTGTTCCGCGCGAAGGGCGTCGAGGACAGCGGGAACCTGCGTTTGCGGAAAAATCAGCACCTCCGGCGCGATGTTGCCGAGGCGGTTGGCCCTCATTCGAACCTGTTCTGCACTCTCTTCCCCACTCACATACAGAACCTTGGCCCCCGTGTTTCCGACCGCCAAGGCCACTTGCAGCATCAATGTCGACTTGCCGATGCCCGGCTCACCACCGAGCAAGACCACGCCTCCTGGCACAGAGCCGCCTCCAAGCACCCGATTGAGCTCTTTGTCGCCCATGTCCAGGCGAGGCAACTCCGAGACGCTGACATCCACCAATGCGCGGACTTGGGGCGTCTGAAGCTGGGCGAGGCCTGTCCGGGCCGCACGTTGCGACACAGGAGCCACAGACTCCTCGGTCAGGGTGTTCCACGCCTTGCAATTGTTGCATTGCCCCACCCATTGCGGATGGGCGTGCCCGCAATCGGAGCAGACGAAGCGCTTCTTGGTCTTGGCCACGTTCCGGTTATCGCGAACGGAAGATGTTCACCGTGCCGGTGAACTCTTCTCCGTTGGGCAACAAGATGGTGTAGAAGTACACGCCTTCCGCGCTGCCATCGCCGTACCACGGCTGGGCATTGCGGTAGTTCTCATTCTCGTACACGCGGTTGCCCCAACGGTCAAAGATGCGCACCAACACCCCCTCGGGATCGTCCTCCCATGGGTCGAGGCCCATGATGTGGAAGCCGTTGTTGGTGTCGTTTCCGTCACGCGGAGTGAAGACGTTGGGAGGCAAGATTTCGCATTGCTCCACAATCACGTCGTACTCGTGCTGAAGGCCTTGGGGCAAACAAGGGTTGGAGATTTGGGCCAAAAGCGTCAAATCGTATCCCCAGCAGCTTGGAGGGAACATCTCCCCCACGAGGTCCACCACATTCTGGAAGGGGAATTCCACCAAGGTGTCGGTGCACTGCACGGTCCAAGAGTAGTTGCTGTACGGCGGTCCATTGAAATCCGCGTTCAAGTCGAAGGTCTCGGGCTGTCCTGGGCACAGGGCACGAACGCCGTCGTAGATTGGGAGTGGATCCCAGGTGGGGTCGTCACCAATGAAAATCAATCCGCACGCTTCCTGCGGTTCACAACCGTAAGGGTCTTCGACGGTCACGCAGATTTGGGTGCCGTTGAGTTCGGACTCTTCGGGGATGACCCACTCAAAGTTGTCCTCCACCGTGGTGGCGGTTCCGTCCGGCCAGGTGATGGTGTAGTCCGCGTAGTTCGCAGCGAATGCAGGGTTCACGCCCAAATTCGCATCCTCCCCAGGCTCAATGCCTCCCCCGTCGCAATCCGTGATGGACCCGCCCAAGAACACATCAATGTCAAGCGCAGCCACAATGTCGATGAACGCGCAATCGCTTTCGTCGAAGTTGTTGGGGCATCCCTCGTCAGGCACCGTCACACAGTAAGAACCCGTGGCGTCGACCTCCCACTCATTGTCGTTGACGTCGTCCACCTCATTGCCGTTGTACGTCCATTCGTACACCAAACCGCTGTTTTGGTCTCCGGCAATGGGGTCCAGTTCAAGGGTCGCGCCCTCTCCACACAGGTAGTCGTTCTCAAGCACGGGCTCAGGAATCGCCGTGTAGACCACTTGGTCTGCAGCCTCTCCGCATCCATTGGTGGCGGTGACCTCATAGATGCCTGTGGCGTATTGGCTGAACGTGTATTCGTTTTCCAAGACGTTGTCGTTGCCCGGGAAAGGCCAGTTGATGATGGCCACACCTGCAGGGTCTGTCACGTCCACCTCCAAGTCCAAGCTCAACTGGTCCACTTCGTCGCACGTCCAGACCAAGCTGTCCCCGTCGAAGGCGATGGTCGGAGGAAGGTTCACTTCCACTTCGAAGCAATGATCGATGGCGCACTCCTCGTCTTGGAAACACAGCTCATAGAGCCCGAATTCCTCGGGGTAGAACGTCGTGTTGAACTGCGTGGTGTTGGAGAAAGAATACCCGTCAGGCCCGTCGACCGACCACGTTCCCAAGGCTTCTTGCACCTCGCAAAGGGCTGGTCCCAAGTACAGAATCTCACCCGAGACCAGGTCTTCATAATTCGTGCAATTGTCGGCGTTTTCCCCGTTGCAGTTGTTGACGCAATTGAACAGGTTCACCGCGAAGTTGGCGTCCAATGCCGGATTGCCGGTGCCGAAGAAGGTGACCTGCACAGAGTCTCCGAACACAAGGGCCAATTCGGGGTTCGTGTCTTGGTTGTACGATTCAAAGTCGTCGTCGCACTCCAAAATGGAGATGTCCTGTGTGCCGTCCTCGTGGGTGACAATCACCTGCAAGAATGCCTCACCCCAGCCCAAGGTGGACGAAGAAATCATTTGGATTTGCATGTTTCCTTCCGCTGGCGACGCATAGCCCCCGGCAAATTCCACCGAGTCAAATCCCAGCTCCAGAGACCCATCGCAGATGGGGTCCACGTCGAACTCCGGAATGCTCACAGAGGTGGTTCCCACCAAGAAGGTGCGCTTGCCCTGACAGCCCCCTTCATCGGTGACGGTCAATTGGAACGTTCCCGCGGTTACTGCAACCTCGTCTGTGCCTTGACCGGCCAAGACGGTTCCACCGCCGCCATTCCAGTCTCCGACCCATTCGTACTCCACAAACACCTCGTCCTCATCTGGAACCACTGAAATCACCGCAGAGTCCCCTGGACAAATGGTCACCGAGGTGCCTGACAGGGTGGGCAGGTAGAATGGCGTTTGGAACACCTGAAACGTTTCTTTCACCACACAGCCACTGGCCGTTTCTCCTGTGACCACGAAGGTTCCTCCGAAAGGAATGTCTGCCGTGTTCTCGTCCCAAAAGTTGGCGTTCAAGTTCCAAGACCAGTCCACCACGGGTTCTTGTCCACCCACAGAGCTCGCCACCACGCCCAACTCCGCACCCGCGCAAATCCCGAAGTCGTCTCCGCCATCGGCCGTGACCACTTCAATGCTTGGCGGCACCACATCGAGGACTTCGATGACGATGTCAAGCAACGTTTGTGCGCCGTCTTCGTCCACGGCAGTCATGGTCAAGTTGCTGATCCCGGGTTCATTGCCGACAAACACCCCCTCGTACGAGGCCGTGGGCACGCCTGTGACCGTGGTCCCTCCCACGATTTCGTTGCCTCCGACGTCCTCTGTCACCTCAAGGTTGACAATTTGACCTGGTTCCGGCCCCAAGAATTCCACATCCAGACTATACTCCTGACCCAAGCAAATCCGCACGGTGTCGCAACCGAGGTTGGCCGTGGCCACAGGATTCAAGTTGTTGTTGGTCTCTGCGGTGTTGATGTTAAAGAACTTGTAGTCCAACCAGTTGATGCCATCCCACTCCGACTCGTTGTCTCCGTAAGGGCCGTTGTAGGTGTCATCGAGCAAGTTGAATCGGCCAAATTGCACGTGTGGGCTGACGTCTGGGTTGGGGTTGGTGGACGCACCGTCCGCGCCCGTCACGCCGGGGTAATCCCCGCAGCATGCTCCTGAACCTCCGACATCGCCGTGCGCCCAATTCATGTCGAGGTAGCAAACCTGGGCGTTCGCGCCGTCAGGAAGGATGCCACTGCCAGGGTGGGTGATGATGATTTGGAAGCTGTTCGTCAAGTCGCTGTTGTTCTGCCAATAACCGACGTTGATGTAGTTCACGTAGATGGCGTCTGCCGTCCGCTTCCACTTGATCTCGCCTGTGGTGGACATGTCGGTGTCCTGCCAGTAACCCGCAATTTGGTTGTATTCCGCCGCAGGGAAGCCTGTGGGTGTCCAGTCCAACACGTAGGTTCCAAAGGAGATTTGGCCTTTGGTGTTCACGAAAAACTCGTCGTACGAGGCGCCATACAAATCGAAAGACCAAGAATCGTCCAAGCTGATGTCAAGCGGCTCAGAGGCGGCATCGACGTTCCAACTCGCACCGCCCACACCGGTTCCATCGATGTCCCACGCAATCTCGTTGGGACCCAACCCGCCAATTCCTGGAGGGGGCACCATGGTGAAATACGTTTCGTCGGGTTCAACCCAGCACTGGCAGTCTTCTGAGGATGCGATTTTTTTGACCCGGACCTCCTTGAGTCGGGCGCGCTCCTCCTCGAAGCTGTCTCGGTGCTCGTGCAAGAAGGTCAGGTGACGTTCGGTGTCAAACCCATCCCACTTGCTCACCACAGACCATTCTGCGCGGCTCATCTTCAAAACAGCCTCTTCAAAGGAGCCGTAGCTCGCCATGATTTCCTCGGGCGAACGGCGCTCGTCGTATTGAACCTGTCCAAACGTTGTCAGGGAGATAAACAGCGTCACCAAAGTGAAGGACGCCAACAAGGGGCGTTGGGAAACGGAGTGTCGGATCATGGATTCAGGCAGTAGGTTGTGAACAGAACGCATGCCGCGTCGTCAAACGTTGCGTGCGTCAGGCGCGCTAAGATAACAAAGTCGGGAAGGGCGGTGATTCCCGAAGTACCTTTGCACGTGCAATCGGTGCCCTGGCGTACGCACGATTGGACGACATCGACGGAACTTTCAGACATGAAGAACATTCGCAACTTCTGCATCATTGCCCACATCGACCACGGCAAGAGCACGTTGGCCGACCGGCTGCTCCAGACGACGGGCACCATCTCGGACCGCGAGTTGCAAGCCCAAACGCTCGACGACATGGACCTCGAGCGCGAGCGTGGCATCACCATCAAGAGTCACGCCATCCAGATGAAGTACAAGGGGAAAGACGGGGAGGACTATGTGCTGAACCTGATTGACACCCCGGGCCACGTGGACTTCAGTTACGAGGTTTCGCGGTCCATTGCGGCGTGCGAAGGCGCACTGCTCATTGTGGATGCGACCCAGGGCATCGAAGCCCAAACCATCAGCAACCTCTACCTCGCCCTCGAACACGACCTCGAGATCATTCCGGTCCTCAACAAGATGGACCTCGATTCTGCAGACCCCGAAGTCGTGGGCGAACAAATCGTCGACCTCATCGGCTGCGACATGGGCGACATCCTCCCAGCCTCTGGAAAAACGGGCTTGGGCGTCGACGCCATTCTCGAAGCGATCGTCGACCGCGTTCCCGCGCCCAAGGGGGACGTCAACGAGCCGTTGCAAGCCATGATTTTTGACTCCGTCTTCAACAGCTTCCGCGGCATCATTGCCTACTTCCGCGTGTTGAACGGCACCATCAAAAAGGGCGACAAGGTCAAATTCATGGCGACCGGACGCGAATACGACGCCGATGAAATCGGCACCCTTGGGCTCGACCTCGTTCCCCAAAAGCAACTCGCCGCGGGGGATGTGGGCTACATCATCTCTGGCATCAAAAACGCCAAAGAAGTCAAGGTTGGCGACACCCTGACGTCCAAAGAGCAGCCCTGCTCCGACGCGGTCAAAGGGTTTGAAGACGTGAAGCCCATGGTCTTCGCCGGCATTTACCCCGTCGACACCGAGGACTACGAGGAGCTGCGTGCCTCCATGGAAAAGCTCCAGTTGAACGACGCCTCGCTCGTGTTTGAGCCTGAGAGTTCTGCGGCGCTCGGATTTGGCTTCCGCTGCGGCTTCCTCGGCATGTTGCACATGGAGATCATCCAAGAACGCCTCGAGCGGGAGTTCAACATGACGGTCATCACCACGGTGCCCAACGTGGGCTACAAGGCGTACACCAAGAAAGGCGAGAAGCTCGAAATCATGAACCCGAGTGACCTGCCGGACGCCAACCACCTCGACTACGTGGAGGAACCGTTCATCAAGGCGCAAATCATCACCAAAAGCGAATACGTCGGCCCTGTGATGAGCCTGTGCATCGAGAAGCGTGGCATCCTGTCCAACCAGGTGTACCTCACCTCCGACCGCGTCGAGCTGACATTCAGCATGCCCCTCGGTGAAATCGTCTTTGATTTCTACGACAAGCTGAAGACCATCTCACGGGGTTACGCGTCGTTTGACTACTTCCCCGACGGCTACAAGCAGAGCAACTTGGTCAAGATGGACATCCTCCTCAACGGCGACCAAGTGGACGCCTTGAGTGCGCTCATCCACCGCGACCACGCCCACAACTTGGGCAAGAAGATTTGCATCAAGCTGAAGGAGCTCATCCCGCGGCAGCAGTTCATGATTGCCCTGCAAGCGGCCATTGGCGCGAAAATCATTGCCCGTGAGACCATCTCCGCGGTGCGGAAGGACGTGACGGCCAAGTGCTACGGTGGTGACATCACGCGGAAGCGAAAGCTTCTGGAAAAGCAGAAGAAGGGCAAGAAGCGGATGCGCCAAATCGGCACCGTGGAAGTGCCTCAATCCGCGTTCCTCGCGGTGCTCAAGCTGGACTGACCTCCTTTCGGGGGGCCTCTTCGCCTGCCGCGTTTTTGTTCGCGAGCTGGCCGCACGCCGCATCGATGTCCTTGCCCCGTGAGCGGCGCACGTTGACGATCAAATTTCGGTCTTCGAGCAGGGCGACGAAATCGTCCAAACGCTCCGGCGTGGTCTGTTGAAACTCCCCGTCGTCGATGGGGTTGTACTCAATCAAGTTGATTTTGCACGGGATGTGCTTGCAGAACTGCGCCAGTTCACGGGCGTCTTCGAGGCCGTCGTTGAAGTTCTTGAACACAATGAATTCGAACGTGGGTCGCGTTCCCGTCTTGTCCACAAAGTGACGCAACGCATCCGCCAAGACCGCCAAGTTGTTGGTCTCGTTGATGGCCATGATGTGGTTGCGCTTGGCGTCGTTGGCCGCGTGAAGGCTGAGCGCCAAGTTGAACTTGACCTCGTCGTCTCCAAGGCGCTTGATGGCCTTGGCAATGCCCGCAGTGGACACCGTGATGCGCTTGGGTGACATGGCGAGCCCCGGCGTACCTGTGATCCGCGCCACAGACTCGATGACGTTGCGGTAATTCAGCAGCGGTTCACCCATGCCCATGTAGACGATGTTGGACAAGCCCTTGTCGTATTGCTGATGCGCAAGGGTATTCAGCATCTGCACCTGGTCGTACATCTCCCCGGCCGTCAGGTTCTTCAAGAGTTTGAGCTTTCCCGTTGCGCAAAACTTGCAGGCCAGGCTGCACCCCACTTGGGAGCTGATGCAGGCCGTGAGTCGCTTGGTCGTGGGAATCAACACCCCCTCGACCACACGGTGGGCATCGCCGTCGATTTGGAAGGCGCACTTGACCGTGCCGTCCTTGCTGTGCTGCGCTTCCACTTGGCCGATGCGACTGAGCGTGAACGACTCCTCGAGCTTGGACCGCAAGCCCTTGCCCAACGACGTCATCTCCTCAAACGAACCCGCTGCGTGCGTCCACAGCCATTCCGACACTTGCTTGGTGCGAAAAGGCTTTTCGCCCATCTCCACCAAGGCTTGGGTCAATTCCGCTTGCGAGAGCGATCGGATGTCAGGAAGGCCCTGCGACATGCCTGCAAAGATAGCCCCTGCATGAGCGGCAAAACATTCACGCCGACATGAGCAAGGACAGCCGCTGTTTCAGCGCCTCGCGCTTTCTCACTGCCATGGGCACCACCGCCCCCGTATCTAGAACCACAGTGTTGTCGCGGTAATTGCACGCCTCTACCCGATGCAATTGAACCAAATGGCTGTTGTGCGGCCTGAAAAACATCTCGTTGTTCAACATCTCTTCCACCCGCTTGAGGTTTTTGCTCATGGTGATGCGTCGGCCATTGGCAAGGTGCAGGGTGGTGTAGCTCCCTTCCGCTTCCACGTGCACGATGTCTTTGTGACGCACGAAGTGACGCTTTCCTGAGGTGAGGATCTCCAACCTTCGCGTGGCCGGAGACAAGGCGCCCTTTCCAGGGGCCCTGTGGTGGTAGAAGTGCAACAAGATGCGTCGTGTGCACGCCTGTAAATCGTCTCGGTTGATGGGCTTCAAGAGGTAGTCAAAGGCCTGTTTTCGGAGCGCTTCAACCGCGTACCGATCGTACGCCGTGGTGAACACGAGGTAAAAATCTCGGTCCGACAACGCCTCCAGCAACTCAAGGCCTGAGCGATGCGGCATGTGGATGTCCATGAACACCACATCCGGTGCCAGGTCCTGGATCATGCGCTCTGCTTCTTTGGCCCCTGTGGCCGTTTGCATGACCGAAATCGAGGGACAAATCCGCTCGAGCTGTCGGCAAAGAAGGTCCCGGCAGTGGGGCTCGTCGTCCACCACCAAAGCGTGAAGTTGTCGTAGCATCTGCATAAGGTTTCCACCCAAGAAAATGGGTGCATGGCCTTGCCGCCTGTGCCTGTTTGCAAGCGTGGTGCCTCCGTTTATAAACGACGGAGCTTATGTGAAATCTGCGTGGGGCGGCCGTCAGAGCATGGCCCGCGCCATCTCGATCACCTCGTACGAGGCCACCGGCAAGTGACGCTTCTTCTTCTTGGACTTGGCGTAGCCGGTGCGCACCACGACCAAGTCGAGGGCGGGGACGCTGATGACCATTTGGCCCCGAAGTCCTTCCATCATGGAGAACGCCAAACCATCGTCCGTGCGGCCCAGCCAAATTTGGTACCCATAGAAATCGGCATCCACCTCGTCCGTGAGCGCGTTCTGCGGGGTGATCATGCGGGTCACAAAGGCTTTGTCGAGGAGTTGCTCGCCCTTCCACGCGCCGGAATCGAGGATCATCTGGCCAAACCGTGCGTAGTCCCGGGTGGTCGCGTAGTACTGGGCGAAGGCGCGCTCCACCGCATCGTCTTCAGGATTGCCATCCAACCCCCAAAACGCATCGTGCTCGGCCCCCATTTGCTCCCACAAGCCGTTGGCGATGTCCATGCTCAGGTTGCCTTCCCTCACCGCGTCGAGCATCTCGGCGAGCAGCATGGTGTTGCCTCCCTGGTATTCAAACAGCGTGCCCGGCTCGCCCGACACGCGGTAGGGTTCGAGCAAGGTGCGGTTGTCGTCACGGTAATAGGCCTTGGCTTGGAAGCCGAAGGGATCCTTGTAGCTCTCGCCAAACGGGATGTGGCTTCGCATCTGCAGGACTGCTTGCACTGTCAACCCGGCGTCCATGCCTTCCGCAAAGCGGGGAATGTACGTGGCGAGTGGGGCCTGTTCGTCCACCAACCCCTCGCCCACAGCCATGCCCACAGCCATCGCCGCGATGGACTTCACCATCGAAAACGAGTTGGTCAGGGTGGTGGCGTCGTGTCCGCGGAAATAGGATTCGTGCACCAAACTGTCGTGTTGGATGACCAAGAAGCTCGCAGACTTGTTTTCCTCATGCCATGCTTGGGCTCCCTCGGAAAGGACCGCCTTGCCCCACAAAGGACCTTCCGGCCAAGGTTGCGGGTCGGAGGACGCGGGGATGGTTCGGACGTGTTCGCGGAACTGGAGATCGTCGATTTGGGCATTTTCCCAACCGCGGAGCCACGTTTCACGGATGCCCCCCCACAGGTAATCGTGGTTGGTCAAGTAAGACAGGGCGACGACGGCCAACAAGGACCCTCCCACAATGCGAACGACGTTTTTCATGAAATCGATTTCAGGCGCAAGGTCGGCACATTGGCCTCAACGCACTTCACGCCATTCAAAGAGCGCCGCCAGATGCCGCGTCATGTGGCCTTTGACCTCCTCGACGTCCACGGGGGCGCCCGTTTCACGCGCAAGGGACGTGACGCCGCGGTCGGAGATGCCGCAGGGCACGATGAGGTTGAAGAAGTCCAAGTCGGTGTTCACGTTCAGCGCCAAACCGTGCATGGTCACCCACCGGCTGCACTTGACCCCAAACGCGCAAATCTTCCGGGCGGCTGCCCCCGATTCAGGGTCGATCCAAACGCCCGTCAGCCCCTCGATGCGGCCGGCCTTCACGCCGTATTCCGCGCACGTCCGGATGACCGCCTCTTCGAGAAATCGCAGGTATTTGTGGATGTCTGTGAAGAATTGATCGAGGTCCAAAATGGGGTAACCCACAAGCTGTCCCGGTCCGTGGTACGTGATGTCGCCACCACGGTTGATCGGGAAGTACTGCACCCCGAGTTCCTTCAACCGCTCAGGGGGCGCCACGACATTCGCCGCGGCACCACTCTTGCCCAAAGTCAGGACGTGCGGGTGCTCCACCCACAGCATCTGCGACTCGGGCAACGCCAAATCTCGGTCGCCCTCCGGTCCGGGCTCCGTGGTGGACAATCCGGCGTTGCGTCGGGCGATTTTGGCCTTCACCATGCCTTGGAAAATCTCCTCTTGAAGATCCCAACACGGCTTGTAATCCTTGCGACCCAGGTCGCGCACGCGCACCCCCTTGATCATGCGTGACCGGAGAGGGTGTCCTTCAAATGGTCAATGAAACGGATGTCCACAGGATCGACATCGGCCCGTTCCGCGAGGACCAGGGACATCCAATCGCCCACCCAAACCGCATCCAACAGGCGCGCCCACGGCGTGTCGCCGTCGGGTTCGACTTCAATGACATCGGCACCCTGATCTTGAAAGACCTTGGCCGTGATGTCCATGCGCAACTGGGTGCGCGCGTGGTCGTCGGGCGTCCTGAGGAGCACCGCCACGCAGGACTCGTCGCCAGACTCCCAACCCACCAATTCGTTGTGATTCATCTCGGGAAACACCTCCACGTTGGCGAGCAGTTTGCTGTTTTCGTTCAGCTGCTGGCGCCACCGCGTGAGCAAGGACCGCATGGGGGTGTCTCCATAGAGGTAGATCTTCTTGCCTTCCACAGCTTGCGCCAACGCTTCCCCACGCTCTGCGCAAGAAGGCCCGTCCAATTGGGCGACCCCTCGCTGAAGGGCTTCCCAAGACGCGGCTGGCAAGACGTCAAAGGCGTGCAACAGCGCACAAAGGCCCAGGAAGGAACGGCCAAACTGAGAACGCGGGGGGTTGCCGCCGGGCATCCTCACCACAGGCCAGCCGCCTTCGTCGGCACGCGTGCCGAGCGTCCCTCCAGACGTCACCGCTGCGAGGGTGCATCCACGGCGCTCTGCCTCGTTCAAGGCTGCCAAGGCCTCCTCGGTGTTGCCAGAATAACTCGACGCCACCACCAGGCAGTCGGCGTCCACCCATCCGGGAAGGACTTGGTCCGACACCGCCTGCACAGGCATGGGGCTTGTGGCGCGCATCATGTCGGCCAGCACCGCACCTCCAATGCCGCTGCCCCCCATCCCCAACACCACCACGCCGCGGAACGGCGTGCGGTCGGAAGGTGCGCGCGTGACGGACACCGTCAGGGCTTCCGCCATTTGGGCACCCAAGCCCTCAATGAGCTGGCGCATAGAGATGTTTGGCTCTGTCATGACTCAAAGGTCGTTCAGACTCACTTCATTTGGTACGCAAAGCCCAAACGCAACCAACGGCCGGGCTGGGCCACGTTGCCAAGGTCCACGTAGTCCAAATCCAAGGCGTTGTCCACGCGCAGGTAGGCGCGGAATGCGTTGTCGGCGAAGTGACGGCTCAACGTGAAAGATACGAGGGAGAAGGGGTCGTACTCCACCTCCTGTCCGGTTTCGCCACTGACGTAACCGCCCAAGCGATCTTGGTAACTCANGCGCGCGTCGAGAAGGAAATCCGCAGNCAANGTGAGGCCGACGGAGGCGTCGATTTTGGTCTTCAANCCGTCCAANACGTAGTTGCTTTCAAAACCNGCACTNGTCTCGCTCGCTTCCATCGTCGTGAANCCNAANCGCGCGTAACGCACCTGCCAGTCGCCGCTCAGCGGTTGGGTTGGCGTCACATTCACCACCGTTTCAAGCCCGGTGAATGTCACCTCGCGCAGGTTGATCGCGAAGGTGGTGTCGCTCCCGTTGGGACGCGCCCAATCGATCAAGTCATGACCCTGACGGTGGTAAAGAGCCTGCTCAAGCTGCACGGCGTAATCCCCGCCGCTGCCCAGGCTCAAGCGGACCCCGGCTTCCAAGTGATCGGCCCACTCCGACTCCAACTCGCGGCTCCCTTGGGCACCGCCCACGCGGTAGTAGAGGTCCGTGTAGGACGGGTGGCGCACAGAACGGTTGGCCGACGCAAACAAAATGGACGAACCGTCTCCTGTCATGTCCAATGCAAGCTCAGCACCGGGCACAAAACGCGACCCAAACATCGAATTGAGGTTCCAAGCAGCTGTCGCAGACAACGCAAACCGACCCCACTCGGCGCGGTGTCCCACCGCCACGTCCGTGTTCAAACGAACGTCGCCCAATTGGTACACCGACTCAAGGTCTTCGTCGCCCAGGCTGTCCACGCCCAGCACGTTGCTCTTGATGAATTCGCGACGAACGTCGGCCGACACAAAGGTCTCGCCCAGCGAAGACGCGTAGCGCGCCACGTACCGTCCACCGGTGGTGTGGCTGATGTGGTTGTTTGGGGCGCTGTACCAGCTGGCCGCCGTGTCCACCCCAAACACCAAGAATCCATCGTCAGTGCGCACGTAGAAATCCTCGTGCTCACGGTAGAGTTGGAACTCGTCGACGTGGGTACGATGGTGCAGGGCTGCTTCAATGGCCAGGTTGTCCCACGCCTTGGTGTAGACCGCTTGGCCTTGGATGGTTTGGGTTTCCTCGTATTGGTAAGGGAAGGCGGAGGTGTAGAAGTTGAGGGCGCCAAACGCCTTGCCCGCATACCCCACGCTCGTGCGCAACGACCCCCATTCGCCTGCCAACCAGCCGGCATAACGGGCGCGCAGAATGGAGGCATCCGTGTTGGTGCCCGATCCCAAGGTGCCGTTTGTCCCTGTACGGCTCGCCGAAATGCGGTGCCGCGCCACAGTGCCCGTGGCCGTCTTCAGGTCAGACCCAAAATCGTGGGTCACCTTGGCCCGCATCCACGCGTTGGATCCGCTTTCTGCCACCAGCAACGTTCCGTCCTGCGTGCCCGGTCCCGCGGTCAATGCCACAGCACCGGTCATCGCGCCCGTTCCAAGGGCGCTCGATGCGCCTCCGCGAAACACTTCGACCCGGGTCAAATCCTCAGGATCGACAGGCAAGTCCATCAAGTGGTGGCCGGTATGCGGGGCGCTCCAGCGCACGCCGTCCACCCACAAGGCCGTTTGTTCGAAGGTGCCGCCACGCACACTCAAATCGGTTTGAATGCCGATGGGACCGCGTGAACGAACGTCGATGCCAGGCACCGTTTCAAGGACGTCGGCCAAGGAGGGCGCGCCCGTTTGCGCGGCTTCTTCCGCACCAATGACAGCCAAGGCCCGTGGGGCCAATTCAGGAGTGACCGCAGAGAAGCCGCCTGTGACAGCCGCAGGCTTCAACGCCGTGGTGTCCACAGTCATGGCCGACTGCGCGTTTGCACTCGTGGCAAACACCGCGCTCAACGCGCACGCCACGAGGAGAGAGAGGTTGGATCGTTTCATCGTAAATCGTTTGTGTTCACGCGCTTTGTCCGCACTTGAACGCCACAAACCTACAGTCTCAATGTGCCCCTTTGCACACCCACCCGCCGTACATTTGAACACATGATTCGTAGTGAACAAGAACGTCAGCGCATCGCCTCAGTGGACGCGCTCCGTGCACGAGGCATCGACCCCTATCCCGCCCCCGCTTTTCCCGTGACGCATCACTGTGCGTCCCTCAAGGAACATTTTGAGGAAGGCGTGAAGGTCAAACTCGCTGGCCGCCTCATGTCGCGACGAATCATGGGCAAGGCCTCCTTCGCGGAATTGCAAGACCATGAAGGCTCGCTTCAGATCTACTTGAACCGCGACGAATTGTGCCCCGGAGACGACAAGTCCATGTACAACGACGTCTTCAAAAAGCTCCTCGACCGCGGCGACTTCATCGGCATTGAAGGAGAAACCTTCAAAACGCAAGTCGGCGAGCCTTCGGTGAAGGTGACCGCCCTCACGGTGTTGAGCAAGGCCATCCGACCCCTTCCCGCAGTGAAAACCGACGAGGAAGGCAACGTGCACGACGCCTTCACCGACCCCGAGTTGCGTTACCGCCAGCGCTACGTCGATTTGGTGGTGAATCCGGACGTCAAGAACACCTTCATCGCGCGCTCGACGATCATTCGCAAAATCCGAGAAGTGTTTGACGCCAAGGGGTGGATGGAAGTCGACACCCCTGTCCTCCAAAGCATCCCCGGCGGTGCGGCGGCGCGACCGTTCATCACGCACCACAACGCGTTGGACATTCCGCTCTACCTGCGCATCGCCAACGAGCTCTACCTCAAGCGACTCATCGTGGGTGGGTTCGACGGCGTGTACGAGTTCAGCCGCAACTTCCGCAACGAGGGCATGGACCGCACCCACAACCCTGAGTTCACGGTGTTGGAGCTGTACGTGGCGTACCAGGACTACCACTGGATGATGGAGACGACGGAGAACCTCTTCGGGGCACTCGCCCAAGCGGTGCACGGCGCCACGGAGGTGCCCCTCGGCGAGCACACCATCAACTTCGCCCCTCCCTATGCCCGCGTGACCATGCGCGACGCCATCCTCGAGCACACCGGCGTAGACATCGACGGCCTTGACGAGACGGGACTTCGCAAAGCATGTGAGGACCAAGGCATCGAAACCGACGACTCCATGGGTCGCGGCAAGCTCATTGACGAACTCTTTGGCGAGAAGTGCGAGCACCACTACATCCAGCCGACGTTCATCATGGATTACCCCACGGACATGTCGCCGCTCACCAAAGCGCACCGCGACAAGCCCGGCTACACCGAGCGGTTTGAGCTCATGATCAACGGCACAGAGGTCGCGAACGCCTACTCAGAATTAAACGACCCCCTGGACCAACGGGCCCGATTTGAAGACCAACTCAAACTCGCCGACCGCGGCGACGACGAAGCCATGTTCATCGACCACGATTTCTTGCGTGCGCTCGAATACGGCATGCCCCCCACCAGCGGCATCGGCATCGGCATCGACCGTTTGGTCATGATGATGACCAACCAAACGTCCATCCAAGAGGTCCTCTTCTTCCCTCAGATGCGTCCCGAGTCATTTGAGACGGCAGGCGGAGACGCCGACTTCAGCGCGTTGGGGGTTCCAGAGGCGTGGGCCGAGCACCTCGTCGCTGCGGGATTCACCACCCCCCAAGACGTGCTCGACGCCAAGCCAACCCAGGTTCACCAGCGTTTGAACGGGTTCCGCAAGAAGAACAAATTGGACATTCCGGCACTTAGCCTTGAAGAAGTCAGCGCCTGGTACGAAGGCGCCGAAAATCTCGCCTCATGAGCCAAGCCGTTTCCATCCCAACCGAACAAGATGTCATTGACATCGTCAAGACGATTTTCGACCCTGAAATTCCGGTGGACATCTACGAACTGGGCTTGATCTACGAGATCCACGTCAAGGAAAGCGGGTTCATCCACATCGACATGACCCTCACCTCGCCCAACTGTCCCGTGGCCGAAAGCCTTCCGCAAGACGTGGAGAACAAGGTCGCCTCGTTGGACGGCGCCAAAGGGTGCAAAGTCACCATCGTGTTTGAGCCCGCATGGACCCAGGACATGATGAGTGAAGAAGCCAAACTCGAACTCGGATTCCTGTGATGCGTCAACCCGAAAATGACGCGCCCACGCGCGGCATCGCCATCCTAGGTTCCACAGGTTCCATCGGCACGCAAGCCCTGGATGTCGTGCGCGACCAACGGGACGCCCTCCATGTCGAGGTGCTTTCCGCCCACCGAAATGCGGAACTCCTCATTGCCCAAGCCAAGGAATTCAAGCCCAATGCGGTCGTCATTGGTGACGACGCGAAGTGGAAGGAAGTCAACGACGCCCTATTCGACGACGGCATCAAGGTCTACAGCGGCGCGGAAGCGCTCGAACAAGTTGTCGAAGTCGACGGCATTGACATGGTCCTCACGGCCATGGTCGGCGCCGCAGGCCTCAAGCCCACCCTCCGCGCCATCGACGCCGGAAAGCACATCGCCCTCGCCAACAAAGAGACCCTCGTCGTCGCAGGCGAAATCGTGATGAATGCCGCGCGCAACAAAGGCGTGGACATCCACCCCGTGGATTCTGAACACAGCGCCATCTACCAGTGCATCGCCGGGGAATTTCACAACGCCATTGAGAAGGTCGTCTTGACCGCCTCCGGAGGTCCCTTCCGGGGCCGCACCCTTGACTCGCTAGCGGGCGTGACCAAGGCGGATGCCCTCAAGCACCCCAACTGGGACATGGGCGCCAAAATCACCATTGACAGCGCCTCCCTCATGAACAAGGGGCTCGAGGTGATTGAAGCCAAATGGCTCTTTGACGTCTCGCCCGACCAGATCGACGTGGTCGTCCACCCCCAGAGCATCGTCCACAGCTGCGTGCAATTCGAAGACGGGAGCATCAAAGCCCAGCTCGGATTGCCCGACATGAAGCTGCCCATCCAATACGCGCTGACGTACCCACGACGTTTGAAGAACGATTTCCCACGCTTCAACTTCATGGACTACCCGTCCCTGACGTTTGAGCAGCCCGACATCAAGACGTTCCGCAATTTGGGCCTGGCCTTTGAGGCGCTGCGCCAAGGCGGCAACGCCCCCGCCGTGTTGAACGCGGCCAACGAGATCGCCGTCGCCCGCTTCCTGCGAGACGACATCGAATTCCTCGACTTGCCCCGTGTCGTGGAGCACGCCCTCGCCAAGGTCAACCACCAAGCCAAGCCGTCACTCGACGACCTGATTGCCTCTGACCAAGAGGCCCGCGCCGTGGCGGCGGAATGGAAGGCGTAAACAACACAAAGGGCAGCCCTGAGGCCGCCCTTGTGTCGTGTGGGTCGAGTCGCAGACTCAAATGGTCATGATGTCCGCCTCCTTGGCAGCCAAGACGTCTTCCACCTTGGCGGTGTAGGTGTTGGTCAAATCCTGAACCATCTGTTCCCCCTTCTTGAGGTCGTCCTCGCTCATGCCGTCGTCCTTGGCGGCCTTCAAATAGTCGTTCGCGTCCTTTCGGGCATTGCGAATGCCCACGCGCGCACCTTCTCCTTCCGAGCGGGCTCGCTTGCTCAATTCGCGGCGGCGCTCCTCTGTGAGGGGCGGCACATTGATGATGAGCACCTCGCCGTTGTTCATGGGGTTGAGGCCAAGGTTGGCGTTGATGATGCCTGTGGCAATGGGGTCGAGCATGCCCTTTTCCCAAGGTTGCACGACGAGCGTGCGGGCATCTGTGCTGTTGACGTTGGCCACTTGACTCACAGGTGTCATGGAGCCGTAGTAATCCACGCGCACCGATTCCAACATGGATGGGTGGGCCTTGCCTGCGCGGATCTTGCTGAGTTCTCCCTCGAGGCGGCCGATGGCCTTGTCCATCTTGTCCTTGGCGTCGTCCAACGCCATTGTGATTTCTTCGTTCATGTCGATTCGATTTATGCCTCCACCACCGTTCCGATGGACTCACCTTCCACGAGGCGCTGCAAGTTCCCAGGCTTGTTCATGTCAAAAACCACGATGGGCAAGTTGTTCTCGTTGCACAGCGTGAAGGCAGTCATGTCCATGACCTTGAGCCCGCGCTGGAACACCTCGCTGAACGTGATGCGGTCGAAACGCTCGGCGTTCGGGTCGCGCTCGGGGTCGGCCGTGTAGATGCCGTCCACGCGGGTTCCTTTCAAGATGACGTCCGCATTGATTTCCACCGCGCGCAAGGACGCCGCGGAATCCGTGGTGAAAAACGGATTGCCTGTGCCCGCCCCAAAAATGACCACACGGCCCTTTTCCAAGTGACGCACCGCACGGCGGCGGATGAATGGCTCGGCGATTTGCTTCAATTCGATGGCGCTTTGCAGCCGGGTGTCCACCCCTGCAGCCTCCAAAGCGCTCTGCAAGGCCATTGCGTTGATAACCGTCGCAAGCATGCCCATGTAGTCGCCTTGGGTGCGCTCCATGCCTCCTTCCTCTGCCTGAACACCGCGGAAAATGTTCCCGCCGCCAATGACAATCGCGCACTCAATGCCCTTGTCGACAATGGCCTTGACTTCGTTCGCGTATTGGGCCAATCGCCCATTGTCAATGCCAAACTGCTTGTCGCCCATCAAGGCTTCACCGCTCAGCTTCAGGAGGACACGTCTGTACTTCATGCGGGACCAAATATCGCGTAAAAAGCACGAAGGCCGCCCCACGGGCAGCCTTCGTCTGTGCTCAAAGCCAATTTCGCTTAGCTCAGCGCCACGCGTGCAAAGCTCGTCACTTTGCCACCGCCGTTGGATGCCACGTACTGGCTGACGGTTTGCTTGTTGTCCTTGATGAACGCTTGGTTCACCAAAGTCACTTCCTTGAACCACTTCTTCAAGCGGCCTTCGGCAATTTTCTCTGCCATCTCGGCGGGCTTGCCTTCTTGGATGGCGAGGTCCTTGCCGATTTCGCGCTCCTTGGCGATGAGGTCTTCTGGGATGGTGGTCTCGTCCACGGCCACAGGAGCCATGGCTGCAGCCTGCATGGCCACGTCACGTCCCACTTCGCTGCTCACCGCTCCTTCGAATGCCACTGCAGTCGCGAGGCGGTTGCCTGGGTGGATGTACGCCACAACCTTCTCACCGCGAACCACGCGGAGGTCTCCGATTTCGATGCGCTCGCCAATCTTGCCCACCTCTTCGGTGATCTTGTCGGCCACCGTCAACGAAGAACCGGTGTAGGTCTTGGTCAACAAATCGTCCTTGCTTTCCACACCTTCGCTCAACGCCAAATCGAGGAGGGTTTTCGCGACAGACACGAAGTCGTCGTTCTTCGCCACAAAGTCGGTTTCGCAGTTCAAGCTGATGACCACGCCGACATTGCCGTCGCCGTTGACACCTGAAAGGATCGCGCCTTCGCCCGCCTCGCGGTCGCTGCGCTTTGCGGCCACCTTTTGGCCCTTCTTGCGAAGGATCTCAATGGCTGCTTCAAAATCGCCGTTGGCCTCTGTGAGGGCCTTCTTGCAATCCATCATGCCCGCGCCGGTCTGCTTGCGGAGCTTGTTGACTTCTGCTGCTGTGATGCTCATGGTCTCAAAAATGATTAGTGAGTGGAGTTCAATGTGGGGCGGGCTTACGCTTCAGCCTTGTCGTCCTTGGCTTCATCCGCGGCGGGCGCTTCCTCTGCCTTCGCTTCGGCTGCAGGTGCTTCTTCAGCGGCTGGAGCGGCTTCCTTCTTTTCAGAGGCTGCCTTCTCGCTCTTGCGCTCGTTGAGGCCTTCAGCCACGGCGCCAACCACGGCGTCAATCACCGCCACGATGGACTTGGTGGCGTCGTCGTTTGCGGGGATCACGAAATCCACGTCGCGTGGGTCGCTGTTGGTGTCCACAATCGCGAAGACGGGAATGCCGAGCTTCTTGGCTTCAGCCAAGGCAATGTGCTCCTTCATCACGTCCACGATGAAGATGGCCGCTGGGATGCGGGTCAAGTCAGAAATGGAACCGAGGTTCTTTTCGAGCTTGGCGCGCTGACGGCTCACCTGCAAGCGCTCGCGCTTGGACATGGTGGCCAACGTGCCGTCCTTCTCCATCTTGTCGATGGTGCTCATTTTGCGGACCGCCTTGCGAATCGTCGCGAAGTTGGTCAACATGCCGCCAGACCAACGCTCCGTCACGTAGGGCATGCCCACGGCCTTCACGCGCTCAGCCACAGCCTCCTTGGCCTGCTTCTTGGTCGCGACAAACATGATTTTCTTGCCACTCTTGGCAATCTGCTTCAACGCCGCAGCGGCTTCGTCGACCTTGATCACCGTCTTGTGGAGGTCGAGGATGTGAATGCCCTTCTTCTCAGCGAAGATGTAAGGGGCCATGTGGGGGTTCCACTTGCGCTTGAGGTGGCCGTACTGGGCACCTGCTTCAAGCAATTGTTCGAAAGAAACTCGAGACATGAGGTTTACGTTCCTGGGTTAAGCAACGGCGCAGTAGCTGAAAACAGGTCTGCGTCGTTTGGATTCTAAACGGATATAAAAGAGAGAGGAGCCTCCCTCGACAGCGATTAACGCTTTGAGAACTGCTCCTTCTTACGTGCTTTCTTCTGGCCGTACTTCTTGCGCTCGACCATACGTGGGTCACGCGTTGTGAGGCCTTCTGCCTTGAGGGCAGACTTCCACTCGGGGTTGACTTCAATGAGTGCCTTGGACATGGCCAAACGAACGGCCTCAGCTTGGCCGGTGATGCCACCGCCGTACACGTTGACGTTCACGTCGTATTGACCTTCAGTCTCTGTGATGGCAAAAGGTTGGTTGACCTTGTACTGGAGGACTCCAGTGGTGAAGTATTCCGCCGCGGGGCGCTTGTTCACGGTCACTTCGCCCTTTCCGGGCTTCATGTAGATGCGGGCAACGCTCGTCTTGCGGCGGCCTGAAGTGTTGATGACGTCCATTAGGCGTTCAATTGAAATGGCGTGGGTTGTTGGGCTTCGTGCTTGTGGTCAGGACCGACATACACGTGCAGGTTGCGGAAGATCTCGCGACCAAGACGGTTCTTGGGGAGCATGCCGCGAACGGCCTCTTCCACCACAGAGAACGGCTTGCGCGCCAGCTGCTCTTCGGCAGTGCGCACACGCTGACCCCCGGGGTAACCCGTGTAACGGATGTACTCTTTGGTTTGCATCTTGTTGCCAGTGAGCACAATCTTCTCGGCGTTCACCACCACCACGTAGTCGCCGCAGTCGGCGTGAGGCGTAAAGTTCGTCTTGTGCTTGCCGCGCAACAACGTGGCAATTTGCGTGGAGAGGCGACCCAAAGTTTGACCTTCGGCATCGACCAACCACCACTTCTTGTCTGCGTTCTCCTTGTTGATGGAACGCGTTTTGTAGCTCAAAGTATCCACAGCGTACGGGTTGCGTAGTTGAGTTTCCCCAAAATTTGGGGGTGCGAAGATAGGAAACGATGTGGACAACCCAAGCGTCTTCGTGGACAAAGTTTCACGGGCGGCGTGTTTTTCTCAACGGTCGCCGTCGTCTCTCTTGCGCTTTTTGACCTTTTTCAGGCCCACATCCAAGGCCAAAAGTACGGTGTGCTCAGGCCGATTGGGGTGGTCATGCACGCCTTGTTGGAACTGATAGCCGATGGTGAGGTGGCGGCGCTTGGCGACTTTTTTGTCGACCGCCAAGCGGCCGCGAACGGCCCCAAGGGCCAGGGGGCTGGCGGACAGGCTCGGGTCGGCACCCCAAAACGTCTCCACCGAAGGAATCACCTTCCATCCGTCGGGCAAGTCATGGGTCCACTTGGCCTGAAGGCGCCATCGGGCGCGGTCCCATGGCCGCATCCACGGCCCGCCAAACTGATGCCGCATGCGCAACCGCAAGCTGTGGTCGCCAAAGTCTGTCTTCCACTTGACGGATGTTGCCCAGCGCCAGGAGGTGGTCCAACCTCCCTCTGCGGGCCAATCCCATCCCGTGCGCCACGTGCCGTCCACAGACCAACCCGGCAAAGCGTCCAACCCCTGGCCGACCCGAAGGTCGACGATGCCCTCCCGCCATTGCACGGCGCCGGGTGCGGTGCGCAATTGACCTGCAGCAGACCACGACCAATCGGCGGGCAAGTTTTGGTCCACGGAAGCAGCCAGCCACGAGGCCGGTGCTTGGGCGTGCAAAACACATGATGCAAGCCACATCAACGCCGCTGAGAGAACCCCGTGCCGCATGGTGCGCGTCAGAGGTCTTTGAAGATGCGAAGGGTGTCCAACACCACGGTCTCCGTCGCAGAAGTGATGGTGAGTTGCCGCACCACGGCCATGTCCCTCGGCGGATTCACCCCGGAGGTGTCCTCGCTGTAGACGTACACCGTGTAGTCGCCTGGACGCAACCACGGGAACACAAAATCGCCTTTGTGGTTGGTCTCCACTTGATCGTCAGGCCCCACGTTGTCGCCGTAAATCAGAAACACGTTCCGATCCGTCGCCGGATATCCGGGAAACGCCGTGTTGGGGTCACTCAACAACACACGCGCCTCTTCCTGGACGTGACCCACAATGCTTGCACGACCTCCATCCCCGGGGGTTTGGATGCACGAGACCATGAGGCACGCCAGAGCGATTAAAAAGGGCATTCCGATGTTGAAGGAAATTGGCTTCATGGGCCCAAACATACGCCTGCCCACGCGCTACCTTGCAGCCCATGCACGCCTCCGACCAATTTTCGTCGCCCCAAGGCCTTCCTGCAGGGGAAGGACGCTTGGAAGTCATTTGCGGCCCTATGTTTTCTGGCAAAACTGAAGAGTTGCTCAGACGTATTCGCCGCGCCCACATCGCCAAGCTGCCCGTGGCGCTGTTCAAGCCCGCGACGGACACGAGGTACGACAACGTCGAAGTCGTGAGCCACGACAAAAACGCCATGAGCTCCATTGTCGTGGACAGCAGCCAAGCGCTTTGGGACCACATCCAGGACGCCCGGCAACGCGAGCCCGGTCGGCGCGAAGGCTTTTCCATCGTGGCGGTGGACGAGGCCCAGTTCTTCGATGAGGGACTTCCAGATGTCTGCAACAAACTGGCCAACCAAGGCTACCGCGTCATTGTGGCGGGCCTCGACCTCGACTACGAAGGCGTGCCGTTTGGCCCCATGCCTTTGCTGTTGGCGTTGGCCGAGGAGGTGACCAAGCTGCATGCCGTGTGTGTGGAAACGGGGCGCGCCGCGCACTTCTCGCACCGCATCGCAGGAGGCCAAAACCAGGTCGAACTCGGCGCCCAAGACCGTTACATCCCCCTTGCACGCCACGCGTACGTGGCGGCGAACCAAACGGCCGTGGAATGACCGGTCGCGGGTGGTCGGTGCATGCGTGGCGTGCGTGGAGCCAAGCCTTCGCGTCGGCCCACGACGGCCACGTCACCCATCATGGAACCGAAGAAGGGCTGCTCCGGCACCTGAGCACGGACACGCGCACCCTGACCCATCCCGCAGAATCGATTTTCTTCGCGCTTATCGGACCCTGGCACGACGGCCACGACCACCTCGCAGAAGCCCACACTGCGGGCGTCCGTCGCTGGGTGGTCAGCAAGCCCCCACGGGAATCGGACGCTTGGGCCCAAGACAGCGACGTCTTGGTGGTCCCCGACGTGATGGCGGCCCTGCAGCATGCGGCACGGACACAACGCGACGCGTTCGAGGGTCCTGTTTTGGCCATCACCGGAAGCAACGGCAAAACCACGATCAAGGAGTGGGTCGCCTCACTCCTGCCCGAACGCCTCGCCATTCACCGCAGCCCACTCAGCCACAACAGCCAGCTCGGCGTGCCGCTGAGCGTGTGGTCCCTGGAACAGCACCACGACCTGTCCCTGATCGAAGCCGGAATCAGCCACCCAGGCGAAATGGACCGGCTTCGCGAATGCATTGTTCCGACGGAAGGGGTGTTGACGCATTTGGGAGAGGCACATCTCGGAAACTTTGATGGCCCCGACCACTTGATGCGCGAGAAGTGCGCCCTCTTCAAAGCCTGCTCCAGGGTGTTCTTGCCCGAAGCGTTGCGCCTTCGATGCGGGCCCCACCTGACCCAGGAAACACTCACCTGGGCCCATGCCCAAGAGGCCGAGGCTGAACATGCTGCCCTTCAGGTCGAGGTGGACGCCGCGAAGCGTCACCTGAACCTGCACTGGCAAGGCGCCTCCGCCACCATGGTCCTGCCTTTCACAAGCGACGCCTCCGTGCACAACGCGTGCACGGCCGCCTTGGTGGCACTGCATCACGGAGCCACCCTCGAAGACATCCAGCACAAACTCCCCTTGCTGACGGAACCCACGGGACGGCTTTCCTCCATCAAGCGGCCCCGCGGTGGCATCCTCATTCAAGACGACTGCAACCACGATTTGGGGTCACTTGAAGTCGCCTTGCGCGCACTGGATCAATCCCCCGACGCCGGACAACGCGTGGCCATTGTGGGGGATGTGCCCCAAAGCGGCCTGACCGTCGAAGCCCGCATCACGCGCATGGTGTCGCTTCTGACGGCGGTTCGGTTGGATGCCCTTTGGTTTTGGGCGCCGGATTGGAGCGACGCCGAGCGGCACGCTGTGGTTGCAGCCATGCAAACCCAAGGTGTGGAGGCACATGGCCTGCATGACCTTTCCACGCTTGTCCAGCTGGCCCAAACCCTCAACCGCGCCAATGTCCTCGTCAAGGTGTCGTCCCAAGACCGGCTGGCCGCTGTCATCCACGCGCTGGCACCGCCCAGGCACATCACCACCCTGACGATGAACACAGGCAATTTGGTCCACAACATTCGCGTGCTCAAAGCCCATGTGGGCGCCTCAGGTGTGATCGCCGTCGTCAAAGGACTGGGCTACGGCACCGACCCCGTGGTGCTGGGTCGTCTTCTGGAGGCCCAGGGTGTGGACTGGTTGGCCGTGGCGTACGCCGACGAGGGCTTGGCACTGCGGGAGGCGGGGGTCCAAGCCCGAATCCTCGTGTTGAACCCCGACCCTGCCACATTCGGAACGATGCACCGTCACGAACTGGAGCCTCAACTCGTCTCGTTGACGCACATTCGAATGGCCCGGGAATGGGCCGAGACCCATGGGGTCGAAGGGTGGCCTGTGCATTTGAAACTCGACACGGGCATGCACCGCTTGGGCCTTGCGTCCACAGAGGACGAGGAGGCCGAGGCCCTTTTGGCGGCCCCTGAGCTGACCTTGGCCTCGGTGATGAGCCACCTCGCCGGTGCCGACGAGCCCGCCCTTGATGACGCGACCCGAAAGCAACTGGACGCCTTTTTCCAGCGTACCTCCGATCGATTTACCGGGGTGCCAAGGCACATCCTCAACTCGGCGGGCGCCGCACGCATTTGGGATGTGCTCGACACCGCGCAGCGTCAGAAATGGGCTCCTCTGCTGACCCACATTCGGGTAGGCCTGGCCATGTACGGGTTGGGCCCCGGCGCGGACGCGCTCGGCCTTGAGCCCGTGCTGTCGCTTCACACCTCGGTGGCCAAACTGGTCGATGTCCCTGCGGGCGAAGGCTCGGGGTACGGCCTCACGGACGCAGCCTCCCACGACCGCACCCTGGCCGTGCTGTCCGTCGGTTACGCCGACGGCTACCCACGGGCGTTGGGGAACGGTGTCGGGCACGTGGGTTGGAAAGGGCGGCTTCTTCCCACCGTCGGGCGGGTGTGCATGGACATGGTCACGGTGGACGCCACCGGATTGGACATCTCGCCCGGAGATCGCGTCATGTTGTGGGGCGACACACCGAGGTTGGAACAGGTGGCGGCCGAGGCAAGCACCATTCCCTACGAGCTCCTCACGCGCATCGGGCCACGTGTGCAGCGCGTCATTGAACGTTGAGGCATGAAAAAGGGAACCCGCGTTGGATTCCCTTTTCACTTTTGTCAAATCATGTGGTTCACACCGCCCGGCCCATCCACTTGTAGGTCGTGCGCTCGATCCACCAGTACATCACTGGAACGATGATTAGCGTCAAGAACGTCGCGAACGTCAAGCCAAAAATGATGGCCCAGCTCATCGGCTTCCAAAACACGTTGTTGTCCCCGCCCACGTAGATGTTGGGGTCGTAGTTGGTGACCAAGCCCACAAAGTCGATGTTCAATCCGATGGCAAGCGGAAGCAAGCCAAGGACCGTCGTGATGGCCGTCAGCAACACCGGGCGCAAACGCGTCTTTCCCCCTTGGATGATGGCGGTGTTCACCTCGGAGAACGGCAACTTGGTGGCATCCTCGGCAGATTCGCCTTCCTCCAAGCCCAGCTCCTCGCGCCGGCGGGCACGAAGCAAGTTGGTGTAGTCGATCAACACAATGGCGTTGTTTACCACCACCCCGGCCAGAGAGATGATGCCAATCATGGTCATGATGATCACGAACTCCATTTGGAAGATGACCAAACCCAGCAACACCCCAATGAGCGAGAAGACCACGCTGAATCCAATGATGAACGGCGTGGTGACGCTGTTGAATTGGCTGACGATGATGAGGAAAATCAGGAACAAGGCAATGAGCAGCGCCTTGGACAGGAACGCCATCTCCTTGGCCTGCTCCTCCTGCTGACCCGTGAACTCCCAAGTCACCGTGGAAGGGATGTTGAGCTCGGCGCCCATGTCTTCCTGCATGTTGCTGATGATCTCCGTGGGGTTGGCGCCTTCCAGCACGTTGGACGTGATGGTGATGACGCGCTTGAGGTCTTTTCGCTTCACCGCGCTGAATGTGGTGGCCCGGCTCGCCGAAGCCACAGCACTGATGGGCACCTCTTTGATTTGGCCGTCACTTTGGCTGCGGAAGATGACCTTTTGGTTCATCAACGCGTCGCTGCTGTGGCGGTATTCCTCTGCGAAACGCACGTTGATCGGGTAATCGTCTTCTCCGTCTTTGAAGGTGCCGACCTCCCGGCCGAACAACGCCGTCCGCAGCGTGTATCCGATGTCGCGCGTGCTCAGCCCATAGGTGCGGGCCTTTTCACGGTCGATGACCACGGGCATTTGGGGTTTCCGCTTGTCGACGTCAATCTTCAACTCTTCCACGCCCGCATAATCCTTGGCGCGGAGGTAACGAAGCACCTCCTCGGAAGCCGTGAGCAACTCGTCGTAATCGTCCCCCGTCAGCTCGAGGTTGATGGGCGCGCCTTGAGGAGGCCCGTCGGAGTTCTTGGTCACCACCACTTCTGCGTCAGGATAACCCCGAAGCTCTTCGCGGATGGCGCTCAACACATCGCCTGTGGCCAGTCCGCGACGGTCCTGGAACTTGACAAAGTTGACGACGATGCGCGCCTTGTGGGGCGTGGGTCCCAACTGCGGTCCCTCGTTGGGGTCGCTGGTTCCGTTGCCCACCGTGCCAATGACCGAGTTGACCAAGAAGCTCTCAAGCTCGCCCGTCTCAGGATTGGGTCGCTTGAACTCGTCGCGGGCCAACACCTCCATCACTTGGACTTCAATGTCCTTGGCCACCTTGTTGGTTTCCGCCAGGTCGGTGCCAATGGGTTTGGACACGAAGATGTTGAGGTACTGCGGTTGGTTGTCGGGGAAGAAGAGCACTTTTGGAGGGAAGACCCCCATCAGCACAATGGACAAGAACAGCAGTCCCACCGTGCCCCAGAAGAAGGCCCAAGGGCGCTTGCCTCCCAAAACGTAGGACAGGAAGCGCTCGTACAATGCTTCGAGACGGGGCAAAAACGCATTTTGGAACGCCAACGTGGCCGGGTAAAGCACGTAGGTGTTCAGCAAGGTCAAGATCCCTGCAATGGCCAAAATGTTGCCCAAGCCTGTGGCCCCCATGGCGAGGAACGCTGCGCCCACGCCCACCAGGATGGCGGACACCATGTGAGTGCGGCGGCGGTTCACACTTTCCGCGCCCACCTTCATGAAAACCGCGGTCAGGACGGGGTTGATGACCAACGCCACAAACAGCGACGACCCCAAGACGATGATCAAGGTCATGGGCAGGTAGCTCATGAACTCGCCAATGAGTCCAGGCCAAAGTGCCAACGGCAAGAACGCCGCAAGCGTGGTGCCGGTCGAGGCGATGATGGGCCAGGCCACCTCACCGACCCCGTAGCGGGCCGCCTTCAATGGACTGTACCCCTCGTCCATGAGACGGTACACGTTCTCCACCACCACAATCCCGTTGTCGACGAGCATCCCGAGGGCCAACACCAAGGAGAACAACACCATGGTGTTGAACGTGACACCTAGGGAATTCAGGATCAAGAAGCTCATGAACATGGAGAGCGGAATCGCCACCCCCACAAAGAGCGCGTTGCGCAATCCGAGGAAGAACAAGAGCACCCCCACGACGAGCAAGACCCCGAAGATGATGGAGTTTTGAAGCTCCTCCACTTGCGTTTGGGTCATGTCGCTTTGGTCGTTGGTGATGGAGACGTTCAAGTTGCGCGGCAGCACGTTCTGCTTGGCCTCTTCGATGATGGCGTTGATGGCCGAAGAAGCTTCCAAGAGGTTTTCGCCCGCGCGCTTCACCACGTCGAGGGACACCACCGGACGGGAATACTCCCGTGCGTAGCTCTCCTTCTCTTTCTCCACGAAAGACACCTCGGCCACGTCACGCAGGTGAACCGTGAACCCGTTCTCCGCCTTGATGATGACATTCTCCAATTCTTCGATGCTCGTGAAGTCGCCTTCCACTTGCACACTGCGACGCACGCCGTCCACCAAGAGGTCACCGCCCGACACCGTCATGTTCTCCGCGGCAATCGCGCCTGAGATGTCGTTGAAGCTCACCTGCATCGCTTCTGCCCGCAAGTGATCCACCTCGATTTCCACTTCAAGGTCGCTGATGCCTTGGATGTCCACCTTGCTGATTTGGGGAAGCGCCTCGACCCGATCCTCGAGGTATTCCGCGTACTTCTTCAGGTCTTGCAGGCGGTAATCGCCGCTCAGGTTGATGTTCATCACCGGCATGAGCTCGCTGAAGTTGAGCTCCATGACACTGGGGTCGGCCGGCAAGTCGGTGGGGAAGTCGGGGTCGGCCTTGGCCTTGTCCACCGCATCCTTCACCTTCCGAAGCGCTTCCGTGGGGGTGACGTCGAAGTTGAATTTGATGTCGATGGCGCTGAAGCCCTGCACACTTGTGGAGGTGATCTCGTCGATGCCCGAGATGGTGTTGATTTCCTTCTCGAGGGGACGCGTGATCAGCTTTTCCATGTTCACCGGGCTGTTCCCGGGGTAGGCCGTGCTGACAAAAATCTCCGGCACCACAATCTCCGGGAACGCCTCCTTGGGCACCGTGAGGTAGCTGCTGATCCCTGAGAAGGTGATGATCGCAATGAGCACAAAGACGGTCGTCTTGTTTTGGATGCTCAGCGTCGTCAGCCCAAACTCACGCAGCTTTCCTCCGCCCTGAGGGGTCTGGGGGGTCGTTTCACTCATGGCTTGCCGATCAGGATTCAATCAAGGTCACACGCTCGCCGTCCACCACACGCGCTGCGCCGCGGTCGATGACGCGGTCGCCGGGCTTCAAGCCTTGCTCGATGAGGAGCATGCCGTCCGACACCACCCCGGTTTCAATGGGTTGCTTTTTCGCTTGATCACCACGCACCACGTAGACGTATTCTTGGCCATTGGCGTCCTGCTGCACGAGGGCCGAAGGCAAGGCAAGGGCACTGTCCAGCGCGAGGTCCGTGATGTGCACCGTGGCCACCATGTTGGGCAAGGCGCGCGTGCCTGCCGGCAAATCCACGGTCAGGTCGATCGTACGGTTGGCCGCCTCGATGAACTGACCCACGCGACGAACCTGACTGTCGATGGGCTCGAGGCCGCGTGCTTCGACGCGCACAGGTTGTCCGGCACGCACCGAACCGGCGTAGTGGTCGCTGACCGACGCGCGGATGTACAAATCGCTCAAGTCCACCACACGCACCACGGGCATGGGGGGAGCCGCCATCTCTCCGACGTTGACAAACACCCGGTCCAACACGCCGCTGAACGGCGCGCGAATGACCGCTTGGTCGATTTGCTCATCGAGGGTGGCCAGGCTGCGCTTCAAGGCTTCGAGTCCGGTTTGGGCTTGGAGGTAATCCACCTCAGAACCGATCTCTTTTTCCCAAAGGCGCTCTTGGCGCTCGAAGAGGGTTTGGGCCAATTCCAACTGGGTCACCAGCTCCGCCCGCTGCTTGGCCAGGACATCGGTGTCGATGCGCACGAGCGCCGTACCTTCATTCACCTTGGCGCCTTCTTCCACGAGCACTTCGCGCACCACGCCTGGGAAGGCCGCGAGGACGTTGGCGATGCGGTCGGTTTGGACGTTGCCCTGCACTGCAAACGAGTGAGAGAACGGCGCGGCTTGTACGGTTTGGACGCCCACGCGGGTCAACCGCACATTGGCCGTCTCAGGGGATGCGGTGTCGGTCTCCGCAGGGGCGCCGCAGCGCACGAGCAATGCGGTCGCCAAGGCCCCAAGGCCGAGGGGTTTCAAAATCTTCTTCATGGTCGTGGATTGGATGCGATGAGGCGCTGCTGGGCGGTGAGCCAAGCGAGTTGCGCGCCAATCAGGTTGCCCTCGGCTTCGAGGAGTTGGTTTTGGGCGGTGTTGAGTTCAAAGCTGCTGCGGACGCCTTCCTTGTGTCCGAGTTCGATGCGTGTCAGAATGCGCGCGGCCAAATCCCGCTGCTCCTCCGCATTGGTGAGCGCCGCCTGGGCGTCCAGGAACGTCGCGCGTGCATTGTCAAATTCCAGGCGTGCGGCCGATTCCATTTGGGCAAGGCCCGACTCCGCGGTAAGCACCGCAAGCTTGGCTTTCTCCACGCGCTGACGGCCTCCAAAACTGGTCCAAATCGGCATGTTCACCGACACCCCCACAATCTGAGAGGGATACCACTCACTGTCCTCTTCCAGGGCAGGAAAATCCGGGTCGCGAAACGCCTGTGCGCTGTTGGAATAAAAGGCCGCCACTTGAGGCAATCCCTCTGCGCGGCGATTCAACACATCGAGTTCAGCCAATGCGAGGTAGCTGCGCTGCTCCTCAAGGGCGGGGTTGGCATCGAGATTCAAGTGCGACGAGACTGCTTCTGGCACCGCAACTGAAGTCAGCGCCGCCAAATCGTCGGTCAGCGTCACAGGATCATTGATGTCCAATCCACACTGAAACAGCAACAGCTTCTTTGAAAATTCCGCCTGGAGTTCTGCAGTTTGCTTCTGCTGCTCGAGCGATTGACGCGTCAGCGTCAACTGATCGGCATCCACTGACTCAACAAGGCCTTCATCCGCAAGGGCACGGAGTTCCTGTTCTGAGGAAGTCACCAGCGCGAGGGCACGGTCCAACGTCTCCACATTGGCCAAAGCGGCCAATGCCGTTGCGTAGGCGTCCGCCACCACCTGTCGGGTTTCCACTTCAGTGGCGTCCACGGCAAGGGCCTTGGCATCGGCCAACACTTTGGCAGCTTTCACACCCACCAAATAACTGCCACTGAACAACAGTTGAGAGGCGTTGACACCAGCAGTCATGGTTTGGGTGGTTCCAAACTGGAATTCACTGATCGGCTCCGGCGGTGGCGCATTCAGCGGAACCTGTGTCGCGGCCGACACGTCGCCAAGAAAATCAATGAGGTAGGGAGGAAAGCCGAATGCATCCGCTGGCGCGACTTGGATCGGGATGTCCAAGAAATGGTTGAAGTCAAACGAAGCGTTGACTTGGGGCAGGCCTGTGGCCAGCAACTCCTTGACGTCCCGTTGGGCGACCTCCACGTCAATTCGGGCGCGCTGCATGGCGTAGGCTTGTTCCACGCCCAGCGTTTGGGCCTGTTCCAAGCTCAACGACAGCTGTGCCACGGCGCCTTGGGAAAGGCTGCAACACAGCGCGACGGCCGCGGCGGTTGGAGAGAAAATTCGTGTCATCATGAAAGTCGTTGGGTTTCGAGGTAGGCCACGCCTTCGGCGCTTGCGATGCCGCGGATGTGGTAGGTGAAGAGGGCTTTGAAATGTTCGGCCAAGGGGCGCGCAAGGGTTCCATTCTCCGCCTGGCGCACCATGTCCTCCACCAAGGCAAGGTGCAAGTCCGCCACCGCCTCCACGTTCAAGTCCGCGCGGTACATGCCCTGTTCCATCCCGCGGGTCACGTTGTGCACCACCACACGGCGAATCATGTTCTTGCGACGTGCGTGTGTGGCCTCAAACACCTTGGGATAGTACTTCTTCAAATCGAACAGCACCGTGGAGTTGATGGCCGACAGCATTTGGTGCTTGTTCTCCATCTCCCGCAACGCCAAGTCAATGGCGTTCCCTTCTCCGTGCATGACCTCCGCCATTTGGGCCTCGAGCCCGTCGAGGTGACCATGAAGGGCCTTCGACACCAAATCGCGCTTGTCCGAGAAATACTTGTACAAGGTTTTCTTGCTGCATGCGAGCTGGCCTGCGAGGTCGTCCATGCTGAGGGCTTTGATGCCAAAACGCCCAAACAGCGAGGCACACCGATCCCTCAATTCCAAGCCGCGCTCGTCCAAGGCGGCGTCATTCTCAACTGCGGTGGAAAGGTCGTTCTGCGACATGCGGCCGCAAAACTACAACGCGATGCACGCACAGGAAACGAAAAAAGTGCAAAACGTTTCCTTGGTTTCCCCCTCAGATCAAGACAGCGCGTCTGCAATGAGGTCGTCGTCCGCGTGGTTGGCGCGGGTGACCTTCAGGCGCGGCTCCATGTCCATGGCGCGGTCAATGGCCCACTGGGCGCCTTTGTTTCTGGCCCAGCTCCGACGCGCAATGCCGTTGTTGACGTCCCAGTGCAGCATGGAACGCAGGCGGCGCTCGCTGTCTTCGCTTCCGTCGATGAGCATGCCAAAGCCGCCGTTCATCACCTCGCCCCACCCGACGCCGCCACCGTTGTGCAGGCTGATCCACGTCGCGCCGCGGAACCCGTCGCCGACGAAGTTTTGGACGGCCATGTCCGCGGTGAACGCCGAGCCGTCGTAGATGTTGGACGTCTCGCGGTACGGGCTGTCTGTCCCGCTCACGTCGTGATGGTCCCGGCCAAGCACGACAGGCCCCTTGAGGCGACCGTCCTTGATGGCGTCGTTGAACGCCGAAGCAATTTCAGCGCGGCCTTGGGCGTCGGCGTACAGAATGCGCGCCTGCGACCCCACCACGAGCTTGTTGGCCTTGGCTTCCCGAATCCAACGCACGTTGTCTTGCATTTGCTGTTGGATGTCGGCAGGCGCCTCGGCCATCAGACGCTCGAGCACTTCGGCCGCGAGGTTGTCAGTGACATCGAGGTCGGCCGGGTCGCCGCTGCAGCACACCCAACGGAACGGACCAAATCCGTAATCAAAACACATGGGACCCATGATGTCCTGGACGTAAGAGGGGTACTTGAAGCCCTCTCCTTCATCGTCCATGATGTCCGCGCCTGCGCGGCTTGCTTCGAGCAAGAAGGCGTTGCCGTAGTCGAAGAAATAGGTGCCGCGCGCGGTGTGCTTGTTGACCGCATCCGCATGACGTTTGAGCGACGCCTTGACCAAGGTTTTGAATTGCGCAGGGTCCTCCGCCATCATCGCGTTGGCCGACTCAAAGTCGAGGCCCACAGGGTAGTATCCGCCCGCCCACGGGTTGTGGAGCGAGGTTTGGTCAGAGCCCATGTCCACGAGGATGCTGTCCTCGTCGAACTTCTCCCAAACCTCCACCACGTTGCCGAGGTAGGCGAACGACTCCGCGCGCTTGGCCGCCACCGCCTCCTTGACGCGGGCCGACAACTCGTCGAGGTCTGTGACCACGTGGTCCACCCATCCTTGCTCGTGGCGCTTGTACGCCGCCGCGGGATTGACTTCCGCAGTGACTGAAACGCACCCCGCGATGTTCGCAGCCTTGGGTTGCGCGCCACTCATGCCGCCGAGTCCGGCGGTGACAAACAATTTGCCTGCAAGGCCGTCCGTGGTGTCGGTGACGCCGCGTTTGCGGTCGATCATCCGGCCTGCGTTCAAGACGGTGATGGTGGTGCCATGCACGATGCCTTGTGGGCCGATGTACATGTACGATCCCGCGGTCATTTGGCCGTATTGACTCACGCCAAGGGCATTCATGCGTTCCCAATCGTCGGGCTGGCTGTAGTTGGGAATGACCATGCCGTTGGTGACCACCACGCGGGGTGCCTCCTTGTGGGAAGGAAACAGTCCCATGGGGTGGCCGGAGTACATGACCAGGGTTTGGTCTTCCTCCATCTCGCTCAAATACTTCATCGCGAGACGGTACTGGGCCCAGTTTTGGAAAACCGCGCCGTTGCCGCCGTACGTGATCAACTCCTCGGGGTGTTGCGCCACGGCGGGGTCCAAATTGTTTTGAATCATGAGCATCACCGAGGCCGCTTGGCGGCACTTCGCAGGGTACCACTCGATGGGGTAGGCCTTCATGATGTGCCTCGGACGCAACCGGTACATGTAGATGCGGCCGTAAGTCCGCAACTCCTCGGCAAATTCAGGCGCGAGCACCGCATGTTGTTCCTTGGGGAAATACCGGAGGGCATT
>NYSX01000003.1 GCA_002683345.1 Flavobacteriales bacterium | reverse complement strand
CGATAGGCCCGGCAGACCCGTTCGAGTTCCCGATTGGCCCGTACCAATTGTGCCAGCTTGAATCGACCATCAGGCGTTTTGACCGATTCAATGGGGTCGGGCCAGCAAAAATTGTCCAACCCTGCCATTTTGTCAACGTCCAACCCAACGCACACAGCGTTTCGGACCGCTTCATCGATGGAAGCCGCTGCCATAGCGCCAGCATCGATGTCCGAATATCGCGGAGCAATGCCGCACGAAATGACCAACCCGTGAGGGTCGCCGTGAATCGGTGCGATAACGCCGGCGTCGCCCGGTCCATCCCGCTCCACGCCAACAAAGGGTTTGATGGCGGTTTGAGCGATAACTTCGTGGTCGTATTGGCGAACCCAGGTCTCCTTGCTGGCGATGTTCGGGCGTTGGAGCATGGCTTGCAACAACTCGGAATGATCGGCTTCGCTCGGTGGCACGAAGAGGGGAAGTTCGGGTGGGCGCCATTCGGACTCCAATTGCAGCTGGGGGACGCCATCGTGAAGGAATTCAATAGGAAGGTAAGCCACCGTCGCCTCGCCGTAGCGAACATGAAACATACCGGTGGAGGTGAACGTGGCCACCGCCGTAGCTTCCACTTCGTGAAGGGTCGCCAGCGCTTCGAAAGCCGTTTGGTCCTCGGGCTTGACCGCAATGGTCATCCGCTCCTGACTCTCTGAAACCAAAATTTCCCACGGCGAGAGCCCGGCTTGCTTCAGCGGAACCTTCGCCAAATCAATTTCACAACCGTTCGTGTATTCGGCCATCTCGCCGATGGAGGAAGAAAGCCCTCCTGCGCCGTTGTCCGTGATGCAGGTGATGAGGCCGGCGTCCCTCGCTTCAAGGACCATGTCGAGCATTTTCTTCTGCGTGATGGGGTCGCCAATTTGAACAGCGCTTGAAGGAGATTCCTCCGTCAGTTCAAGCGAAGAAAACGTAGCGCCGTGGATGCCATCGTACCCCACACGACCGCCGACCATGTAGACGATATCACCGGCCACGGGGGTCTTGACGTGGGAGGGTCGACCGTCGGGTAAAAGACGGGGCATGATGCCGACCGTACCGCAATACACCAGTGGTTTGCCAATATAGCGGTCGTCAAAGACGATGGCCCCGTTCACCGTTGGAATGCCCGATTCGTTTCCGCCCACGCGAACGCCAGAATGAACCCCGCGAAGCACACGAGAAGGGTGGAAGAGGTTCTCTGGAAGTTGCCCTTCCCAATCAGGTGGGCCAAAACAAAACACATCCGTGTTGGCGATGGGCCTGGCCCCGAGCCCGGTGCCCAAAATATCCCGATTCACGCCAACGATTCCGGTCATTGCTCCTCCGTAGGGGTCGAGAGCGGAAGGGGAATTGTGCGTCTCGGCTTTCATGCAAACGCTCCATTGGTCGTCCCAAGCGATGACGCCGGAATTGTCATGGAAGACTGAGAGAAGCCAGTCCACCTCGGTTTGCATATCGTGAGTGGGCTTCATGATGTGGGTCTTGAACAACGAATCCACGACGCTGTCCTCCCCGGTTTCATGGTCGACGTGATGAATGCGTGATGCGAAAATCTTGTGTTTGCAATGCTCGCTCCACGTCTGGGCAAGGCATTCCAACTCAACATCGGTTGGGGCATCGGGTGAAATCCCCATTTCGGTTCGTTGTTGACGAATCGATGCATCTCTGTAGTGGGCTTGTATGGCGTGCATCTCGTTCAGGTTCAAGGCCAACAGCCCGGTGGTTGAGATTTCTTCAAGTTCAGCATCACCGCATTCAAGGTTAACCGACTGCGGTTCGATGAACACCTGTTCAGGAGGNGTNGGNAACGTCANTTCCGGCCAGTTTTGANCTGCACAGGCNGCACGNTCAGCGATCAGCGCCCGCTCGATGAGACCGTTGTGGAGCGTTCCNGCNAGCCACGCCGATTCGCAGTTNTCCGGCAAGCCGTAGAACACGTACGTGATGTAGGTNGCNATGCTTGCGCCCGTNTCATCTGGAAAGAGGGTNAGGAAACCGTCGGTTGCAGCCTTTCCNGGGTTNTCGGTCACGCCGGGCTTGAANCCCACNGTGATGACGGTTTCCGGGCCGTCCCCAAACGAGGAGGTTGTCAGCATGCTGGTGTTGGCCGCCCCGATTTCGATGATGGGGTCCGCAAAGAGATCGTCAACCCGTTCGGCGATGGCGGTAGGCGTTGTTTCGCCGCTGATCAGGTAGCCGCAAATCGATCGAACCCGCTCCACATCCACACCGTGGTCGGCTTTGAGTTGGCGACGAACAACATCACCGCGAACGTCTCGCATCCCTTCTCCTTGGCGGGGGGTCACTTCGACACGTGTAACCGGCATGGAGTTCACCGCGCCCTTTGGGCGAACAGTGGTTGTCCCATGCGCTCTTTGTAGTCTGCGCTTTCACTTTTTCAGCATCTTGGCGAGGAATTGCCCGGTTGCGCTCTCCTCGACGTTCGCTACATCTTCGGGCGTACCGATAGCGACCACCTGTCCGCCGCGCTCGCCGCCCTCTGGCCCGAGGTCAATCACCCAATCGCAGGATTTCACAACGTCCAAATGGTGTTCGATGATGATCATCGTATGCCCTTTATCCCGAAGCTGTTGCAGCACAGAAATGAGTTTCGCCACGTCGCTAAACGAAAGACCGGTGGTTGGCTCGTCGAGAATGTAAACCGTGTGTTTGTTGGGCATGCGCCGTAGTTCGCTGGCCAGTTTCACGCGCTGGGCTTCTCCGCCGGAGAGGGTGGTCGCCGGTTGACCCAACCGAATGTACCCAAGACCGACAGCGTTCAACGTCTCCAATGTCCGGTGTATTTTTCGATGATTTTTGAAGAATTCAACGGCTTCCGCCACCGGCATTTCAAGCACGTCATGGATGTTCCTCCCGCGCCACTCGACCTCCAAGCATTCTCGTGTGTAGCGCTTACCGCTGCAAATATCGCACGTGATCCAGACATCGGGGAGGAAATTCATTTCCAACTTGATGGACCCGCCGCCACTGCACGCTTCGCAACGACCGCCTTTCACGTTAAAGCTGAATTGCCCGGGTTTGTACCCGCGCTCTTTGGAAAGTTTGGTGTTAGCGAACAAAGCACGGATTTCATCGAAAACCTTGGTGTAGGTTGCTGGGTTTGAACGAGGCGTTCGCCCGATGGGTGATTGGTCGATGATGATGGTCTTGTCAACGTGTTCAATTCCTTCCAGACGTTGGTGGCGTCCAGGAACCACTTCGGCGCGATGGACGTGACGTTGGAGGGCTGGTGCAAGAATGCCAGAAACCAGAGAGGACTTACCAGAACCGGAAACGCCCGTCACGGCGGTCATGCAGCCAACGGGGAACGAGACGTCGATGTTCTGGAGGTTGTTGTGTTGTGCTCCTTTGACGGTGATGTGATGTTTTCCAGGACGGGTTCGAGCTTCGGGCCAAGGAATGCTGCGGCGCCCGCTGAGGTAGGCTCCTGTGATGGAGGCTTCCGAAGCCATGACCTCTTCTGGGGTCCCGTTGGCCACGACTTCACCGCCCTCGAGGCCGGCACCGGGGCCGAGGTCGCAGAGCCAATCTGCCTGACGGAGAGTGTCCTCGTCGTGTTCCACGACCAGGAGGGTGTTGCCGAGGTCGCTGAGCTCCCGAAGCGTCTTCAGAAGACGGTCGTTGTCCCGTTGATGGAGGCCGATGGAGGGTTCATCAAGCACGTACATCACACCGGTAAGGCGGCTTCCAATTTGGGTCGCAAGTCGAATGCGTTGGCTTTCTCCGCCTGAAAGCGTGTTGGCTTTTCTGTCAAGGGTCAAGTAGTCCAAACCGACGCTGTCGAGGAAGCCCAACCGTCCTTCGATCTCTTTGATGATCTCTGTTCCGATGAACATGCTTCGCTCGTCGAGAGGTTCAAGCAGGTCCTGAAAGGCAGCGGGTGGCCCTTCCCCGTTCGGATTCCATGCTCGGACCAAGCCGAGCGCGTCGTGAACGGAACAAGCGCTTACTTCCGGAAGACGAATGCCACCCACGGTCACGTACCGGGCCGCATCGTTCAATTTCTCGCCACCGCAAGCCGGACAATCAAGGTCGGTCATGGAAGCGATAAGGCGATTACGCGTGCGTTCTGAAGTGGTTTCAGCGTAGGTCTTTTCCAAACGAGGGATGATGCCTTCCCACGGTTTGCTGTATTTGTATTGCGAACCGTTTTCGGACGTGAACTCGTAATGAATGATGGTTGAACCCGAGCCGTAGAGAAGGATGTCTTTCTCATCTTCGTCCAGCATTTCGAAAGGCAGCGTGGTCGAGATGTTGTAGTGGGCACACGTGCACTCCAGGAGTTTGCGGTACCAAGAAGGTGACATCGACTGACGCCATGGAATCACGCACCCGTTGGAAACGCTCATGTTACCGTCAACGATGAGGTCGACGTTGAACTGCCGTTGAACGCCCAGCCCTTGACACGTTCCGCAGGCACCAAGCGGTGAATTGAAGGAGAACACACGCGGCGAAAGTTCTGGCATAAACGCCCCGTGCTCAGGGCACGCAAAATCCTCCGACCAAGCGATGGTCTCACCTTGTTCCGTGAGGTGGGCGTGGGAATTTTTGCTCAATTCGTCGGTCGAAGTGGGTGCCTCAAGGCTTTCGACGGCCAACGTACCGCCGCCCAATCGAAGGGCGGATTCCACCGCTTCGGTCAAACGTTGTTTGCGATCTCGAGTGCAACGAAGACGGTCGATGCGGACATCGATGTCATGACGAAACGTCTTGTCCAACACGGGCGGTTCCTCAAAGGAAGTTTCGTGGCCGTTCACCCGCCCGTTGAGGTACCCTTGTTCCACCAGTTGCCGGAAAAGCTCGGCATGGGTGCCCTTCCGCGCCCGCACGACAGGGCTCCAAACAGCGACGCCGTGCCCTTCCATTTTCCAGAAGATGTCGTCGACGATTTCCTGTACGGTGCGGCGCGCCACTTCCTTGCCGCAAGTTGGACAGTGTGGTTTCCCGATCCTGGCCCAAAGAAGGCGAAGGTAGTCCTGAATTTCGGTGACCGTTGCAACGGTTGAACGAGGGTTATGACTGCCTTGTTTCTGGTCGATGGAAATGGCCGGCGAGAGCCCTTCGATTGAGTCGCAATCGGCTTTTTTCATTTGACCGATGAACTGTCGGGCGTAGGAAGAGAGGCTCTCGACGTACCTGCGTTGACCTTCAGCGTAGAGGGTGTCAAACGCAAGACTGGATTTTCCAGACCCTGAAACGCCTGAAATAACCACAAATTGTCCTTTGGGCAGTTCAACAGAGATGTCTTTGAGGTTGTGGGTTCGAGCCCCTTTCACCTCAATCCATCCGTCTTGACCCGATGACATGGCGGACACTCCGTTAACGACGACCTGTCTACGGTTCTTCAAGTCCTGCTTTTCATTGTGTGTTGTGCCTTTCAACGGTTGGCATGAAAGTAACGCGGTTATTATCTTATCAAAAACGGTGCACTGCGAGGTTGTACCAAAAGACAAGCCTTCATAGTTGAGGAGAAACGCTTCGCCGGTGTGCAATCCCCTGAGATTAACCCGGTTTTCGTCGCCCAACGGTGCTGTCTACGGTGCGGCCGTGTAGAAGATATTGGTGCTGAAAGCATCGATTCATGTGAAGACTGTCAGGCGATGGCGTTCAACATCGACTGATGATTCACCCACCTACCCTGAAGTAAATCCAGCCGGTGGATTCGCTTCAAAGCGAACGGGATCGTCGTTTTCCGGATGAAGAAACTCAAGCGCGTAAGCATGCAACATCACCCGTTGGTGAGGATCGGTCACTGCACCGTGGCGTTCATCGCCGACCACAGGGGTCCCTAAACGCTGCATGGCCATACGAATTTGGTGCCGACGACCTGTTTCAATGGAGACCTCGACCAAACTGGTTTCTTCCCCGGCATCGATGACATGGTAGTGAGAAACCGCTTCTTTGCCTCGAGGATGCTTTTTGTTCACCGCCTTGATGTTGAGATGTTTATCCTCCAGCAACCAACTCCGAACGGTTCCAAACAGCGGTTGAGGGATGCCTTCGACCACAGCCCGGTAGGTTCGATGAACGGTTCGATCTTGAAATTGGGCCTGAAGGTCTTCTTTGGCCTGTTTGGTTTTTGC
>NYSX01000002.1 GCA_002683345.1 Flavobacteriales bacterium | reverse complement strand
ATGGCCGACCAATACCTCGGCTACCGTTACGCCATTCTCCTCGGAGCGGTCATGATGGCCATCGGCGAATTCCTCATGGTCGGCGGTGCACTTGGCGGCCCTGACGCCATCGCCACAAGTGAAATGCTCATGCTGTTTGGCATGGGCGCCCTCATTGTCGGCAACGGCTTCTTCAAAGCCAACATCTCAACCATCGTCGGAAAGCTCTACGAGGACAACGACCCTCGACGTGACTCTGGCTTCACCATCTTCTACATCGGCATCAACATCGGCGCCTTGCTCGCCACCACTGTCGTGGCCTTCGTGGGCGAAACATACGGCTTCGAATACGGCTTTGGCCTCGCGGGCATCGGCATGTTGGCCGGCCTCTTCATCTTCTGGAGCGGTCGTGAGAACTACGCCGCGGCCCCCGGCCTCGACATCACTGAGGAAGGCCACAAGAAGGCTGGACCGTTGAAGATTTACCAGTGGATTTCCGTGGGCTCCCTCGCCCTCATCCCTGCGTGCTACTTCCTCATCAGCCAAAACGATTGGATGACCTACCTCCTCACGGGCCTCTTTGTGCTCGTGGCTGCTTCGCTTGTTCGTGCGGGCATCAAGGAAGGCCCCATGTGGCGCGACCGCATGATTGCCTTGGTGATTTTCATGGTCATCAACATCGTGTTTTGGGCATGCTTCGAGCAGGCCGGCACCTCCCTCACCCTCTTTGCAGACCGCAACGTGAGCCGTGAGATCTTCGGATGGACGATGCCTGCCTCCATGACGCAGTTCTTCAACCCTGCGTTCATCATCATCTTCGGCTCCATCTTCTCGGTGATGTGGGTGAAGTTGGACCAAATCGGAAAGAACCCCAGCATCCCCATGAAGTTTGCCCTCGGCATCCTTCAGCTCGGTGCGGGCTTCCTCATCACCTTGGTGGGGCTCCAGTTCGCGAACGAAGAAGCGATGGTGCCTCTCCTCACTTTGGTGTTCTTGTACCTCTTGCACACCACCGGGGAGCTCTTCCTCTCTCCCATCGGCTTGTCCATGGTGACCAAGCTCTCGCCCAAAAGCATGGCTGGAACGGCCATGGGCGGCTGGTTCCTCTCCTTCGCGATCGCCAACTACGCGGGCGGTTTGATCGCCTCGTTGACGGGTGGCCACGGCGACTCTGGCGAAGAAGTGACTGCCGCGGCTGGCCTCGTGAAGTACACGGACGTGTTCGCCACCATTGGCTGGACATGCGTCGGCATTGCCGTCTTGATTGCCTTGTTGAACAAGCCGCTCAACAAGTTGATGCACGGCGTGAAGTGATCCTTCCCGGCACAAGAATCACAAAAGGCGCCTTCGGGCGCCTTTTTTGTTGCGATATTGCAGGCATGCGGACAACATTCTTGACCTTGGCGATGATGGTGGTGGGCAGCTTGGCGTTTGGCCAGGCGGCGAGCATCAATTGGATTTCTCTTGAAGAGGCTGTGGCGGCCCAACAAAAGGAGCCACGAAAAATCATGATGGACGTGTACACCAAGTGGTGCGGCCCGTGCAAAATGATGATGGCCAACACCTTCACCAACGCCAACGTCATCGAGTACGTCAACGAGCATTACTACGCCGTCAAATTTGACGCGGAGTCTCCAAATCCTGTGACCTTCCAAGGCACGGAATTCACCAACCCCGACTACGACCCTAACCGTCGTGGCCGCAACGGGGTTCACCAGCTCTCTCGGGCGATGAAGGTGAACGCCTACCCCACCATTGTCTACCTCGACGAAAACGGCAACGTCATTGCCCCCATCAGCGGCTACAAGCAGCCGTCTCAGATGGAACTGTACTTGAAGTTCTTCAACGAGGCGTACACCGATGGCGTAGAACAAACCCAATGGGAGAGCTACCGAGACGCCTTCAACTACACTTGGCGCTGAGTTCGGCCTCCTTGCATTGACCTTGTTGAAAGCACCGCGCAACGGCGGCGCTTCCCCTATCTTTGGGCTCCCCGTGTGGAGCCCTTTCTCTTAGACAGGATGTTTCTCGTGGGGATGGACACACCTTAACTGCTCACCAATCGCGTCTCAACATGAGTGACACTGCACGACTCATCCTGGAAGGACAGGAATACGAATTCCCCGTTTTGACGGGTGCCGAAAACGAAAAAGCCATTGACATCTCGAAGCTTCGTGGCACCACGGGATACATCACCATGGATCCCGGGTTCAAGAACACCGGATCGACGCAGAGCGGCATTACTTACCTCGACGGCGAAAACGGCATTTTGCGCTACCGCGGGTACTCCATTGAGGAACTCGCTGAGAAAGCCTCTTTCATGGAAGTGGCCTACCTCCTCATCTACGGCGACCTCCCCAACGCCAAGGAACTGGATTACTTCAACGATAGCATCACGCACCACACCCTCGTGCATGAGAACATGAAGCGCTTTTTCGACGCGTTTCCTCTTGGCGCCCACCCCATGGGCATGCTCAGCTCGATGGTGGCGTCCTTGTCGACATTCTACCCTGAGTCGCAGAACCCCAACCGCGACATCACGGACATTGACCTGACCATCCACCGGTTGATTGCCAAGATTCCAACCCTCGCGGCACAAGCATACAAGCACAATGTGGGCTTGCCGACGATGTACCCCAAAAACAACTTGAGCTACGTCGGCAACTTCATGCACATGATGTGGGGCGTTCCAGCCGAAGAGTATGAGGTGGATCCGATCATTGAATCCGCATTGAACAAGCTCTTCATCTTGCACGCCGACCACGAGCAAAACTGCTCCACGTCCACCGTGCGCGTGGTCGGCTCTTCGCAAGCCAACCTCTACAGCAGCGTCTCTGCCGGCGTGTCTGCCCTTTGGGGACCCCTGCACGGTGGTGCCAACCAAGCGGTGATTGAGATGCTTGAATCCATTCGCGCCGAGGGCAGCCCCTTGCAGTCATGGATCGACCGCGCCAAGGACAAGACCGACAGCTTCCGCTTGATGGGCTTTGGCCACCGTGTCTACAAGAACTTTGACCCACGTGCCCGCATCATCAAGAAGGCGGCCGACGAAGTGCTTGGTCAATTGGGCATCGACGATCCGGTGCTCGACATTGCCAAGCAATTGGAAGAAGTGGCCCTCAACGACGAATACTTCGTGCAGCGCGGCCTCTACCCCAACGTGGATTTCTACAGCGGAATCATTTACCGCGCACTTGGCATCCCGACCGACATGTTCACCGTGATGTTTGCCCTTGGACGTCTGCCAGGCTGGATTGGCCAGTGGAAAGAGATGACCGAAAACCGCGAGCCCATCGGTCGCCCCCGTCAGGTGTATACGGGAGCCACGCACCGCGGATTTGTCTCTTTGAACGACCGCAAGTAAGGCATGGAGGCCTTCGTTCAGACGGAGGTGGACGACCGAGGCGTCGGCACCATCACGTTCTTTCACCCGGCATCCAACAGTTTGCCAGGTGCCCTACTTCGTCAATTGGCAGAGCACATCACTGAAGCGGGCGAACGCAAAGACATCCGCGTGATTGTCATGCGCTCAGGGGGCGACAGGGCCTTCTGCGCAGGTGCGAGTTTCGACGAGCTCGTGGCGATTTCCAACGAAGACGAAGGCCTGGTCTTCTTCAGCGGATTTGCCTCGGTCATCAACGCCATTCGCACCTGTCCCAAGTTTGTCATTGGCCGCGTGCAGGGCAAAACCGTGGGCGGAGGNGTCGGNCTCGCGGCTGCCGTGGACCATTGCTTNGCCACCAANTTTGCNGCCGTCAAACTCTCGGAGCTCGCTGTGGGCATTGGNCCCTTTGTGGTCGGGCCTGCAGTGGAACGGAAATTGGGNGTGTCNGGCATGGGCACGCTTGCCGTCGANGCGNGNACCTTCAAGTCGGCCCAATGGGCTGCNGATCACGGNTTGTACGCCGAGGTGTTCGACTCCGCCGAAGAGATGGATGAAGCGGTGGACCGCCTTGCCGGCGAATTGGCCTCAAGCAACCCTGAAGCCATGACCCACCTCAAGCGCGTGCTTTGGCAAGGCACCGAGCATTGGAATGAACTCCTCACAGAACGGGCAGCCGTTTCAGGCAAACTCGTCCTCAGTGATTTCACGAGAAACGCCATTGCGGCGTTCAAGGCATAACGATCTCGTCCCTCTCTCCAAAGAAAAACCCCAGCCTCTCGGCCGGGGTCTTTTCTTTGGTTGAATCAGGCGGAATGCATTCCGCCATCTTGGGAATCAATGTTGAACCACAAGTGGTGCATGTCCCACGCCCTGCGCAGTCGCCACTTGGACGTGGTACGTTCCAGCGGACCAGTTCGACACATCCACAGTGAACGTCCCTGTCCAACGTTCTGCGGTCCGAGACCACATCAATCGGCCAGAAGCATCGTAGATGGACATCACGGCGTCTAGGGTCATCTCGTTCATGTCGAGTTGCACCACGTCCCTTGCGGGGTTCGGGTACACTGAGAACGGCACGCCCTCCATGTGGATGACGCTGTACACATCGTCCACCTCGTAGGGGCCGCCAGTGATCTCGCAGCCATTGGCATCCGTCACCAAGACCGTGTATTCGTCTGGTGCCTCAAGCCCATCCACGTCTTCTTCGTCAGACAGGAAGACCCCGTCCGAAGTCCATTCAAAGTCGTAAGGCGCCGTGCCCCCAGTAACCGTCAAGTTGATGGCACCTGTGCCTTGAACTGTGGCATCGGTCACCACCGCACTCAAGGACAGTGCCTCAGGCTCGTTCACGGTCAACTCGAGACTTCCTGAGCAGCCCAAGGCGTCCGAAGCAAACAACACGTAGTCACCAGGCGACAAATCGCCGAACACGCCCGTGCTGTTGATGATGACTTCAGGGCCATCCAACACAAATTCGTACGGCGCCTCGCCGGTCATCATGACTGCGATGATTTGGCCATTGAGTTCACCGGCACAAGCCACATCCGTGACTTCGGCCATGACATCCAAGGTGACGCCGTTCTCCACCGTGAAGTTTATCAATGCCGAACAATCCTGCCCTTGCAACACCTCCACGGTGTAGGTGCCTGCAGACAGCCCTTCAAAGAGCGTCGTGTCTTGGAGGACACCGTTGAGGTACATTTCAATGCTGTCAGGAGCCGTCACGCCGAAAAGCGTAAGTTCAGCCGAGGCGTTGTTGTCGCCCGCACACGTCAGCGCCTGCAACACGTCCACAGAGAGTTCGAGGTCGCAGTACTGACATGAACCATCTTCCTCCGTGGCGAGGTCGTTGTAGTTGGAAGCTCCCTCATCGGTGCACCCCAAAACTTCCTCCTCGTCACACACCCCATCGGCATCCACGTCGTTCAGGCAGTTGCCGTCACAATCGAGGTAATCTGATTCCGGGTATGTGCAGGATCCATCGTCCACGTTGGCCGTGGCGTCAAAGTTGCACGCCGTGGCATCGGTGCAGCCCTCGAGTACACACTCCAGGCCAATTTCAAAGTCGCCCTCGTCTCCATAGACGCCCATGGCCAAGACAAAGTATTCTTGCCCTTCCACCGTGCTGATTTCCACGGTGCTTGCCACCAAGGTCACAGGACACAAGTCGTCGTAGTTGGGTTCACTTTGGTCATCGTTGCCTGCAATGCAGGTCAACGCGTTGCAGTCGCCCTCGTACACATTGATGTACGTATCGATGGTGGTCCCTGGGTTACACGTCGACACTGTGACATCGAGTCCAGTTCCGATGAAGGAGAACCACAGGCCTGCCGTGGGGTTGTCGAACGACCCAGCGCAAGACTCCACCTCATCGACCGTGGCACATTCCTCGTTGTTCACGAGCAAGGTTTCACCACAGGTCAGCGTCAACGCACCCTCGCAGTAGTCGTTGACCTGATCGTCCTGCCCACAGCTTCCGTCGTCTTCTGTCGCTTCTGGGTTGTAGTTGCAGAATTCCTCATTCGTGCAGCCCAAAACTTCGAGCTCATCGCAAATCCCATCTCCGTCGGAGTCCAGCAAACAGTTGCCTTGACAATCGTAGAATTCTTCCGCGTAGTAGCAGTTGCCTGCATCGTCCGTGTAGATCGGGTCGTAGTTGCACGCCTCAGGATCGGTGCAACCAGGGAATTCAATGCAGTCACACACCCCATCCCCATCCTGATCTG
>NYSX01000001.1 GCA_002683345.1 Flavobacteriales bacterium | reverse complement strand
CTTCGAAATGGAGTTCGTATTAGAAGGGTACAACGACAATTCTCAATTGGAGGGCTATTTCAATGTTTCAGTGAACAATGCCACTTCGTACGCCACATCTCGAATGTCACTTCCGCAGTCAGTTTCAGAAGTGCTTCTTGTTGGAAATGATGCATCGGGATCCTCGAATCTCACTGCAGCTGTCAAGGACATCCGTTTCTGGCACATTCCTTCCGAATCGGACATCTCTGCGTGGACATCTGAGGGCATTTCAAACGCGCCGTTGACGCATCCTGTCAATGGAACTGAGTCAGGGTTGGCGATGTGGCTTACGCCTGCACGGCAGTCTGAAGGAATTGAAGTTGGCGATTGGGCCAGGCATCGAGTCGTTTCTTCATCTGCGCAATTGATTTTGCCTGAGGGTGGATATTCCCTTGTTCCAAATCCGACGGATGCTTGGTGGGCTGACTATCAGAACGATGTGCCGGGGCCAGAGTCTGTTGAGTTTTGGATGAAGCTGAGTGCCCTCGAAGCTTCAGTGGTCATGTCAAGTGACACTTGGGAAATTTCCTTGGATGATGCAGGCCTGTTGACATTGGAGATGCAAGAGGACTTTACTGAGTCATCTGCGACTTCAGCGACCGCGATTGACGCTGGCTCTTGGCATCACATCGCGGTGGTCGGAGAAGAACATCACATTGTGAAAATGTATGTCGACGGCATGGAAGTGCTATCGCATCAGTTTGGGCAAGCTTTCCGTGTGCCGGGTCAGCAGCCGCAGGGGTTGTCCTTTGGTGGTACAGATTCCATGAACGGACATGTGGATGAAGTGCGCGTTTGGTCAAAGTCCTTGACACAAGAAGAGATCGAGTCCAACATGTATGTGCGCGTTGAGACATCGACCCATTCCGACCTTGTTTTTGTCGAGCATTTTGAGGAATCGTCACCCACCGATGGGACAGCAGTACCTACAGGTGTTTCGTCCGATGGGACTGTCGACCCGTCTTGGGATGCATCCACCTACGCCTACATCGGACTCGACAACGTGTCTGAGACCGCAGTTGAGGTGGTGCAAAACGTGGAGTACAATGCCCTGAATGACGAGTTTTTGCTCACGTTTGCAGAATCGGAACTTTACAAGTTTGAAGATCAGGTGGTCACCGTCGAAATGGACAAAACGCCATCCGATGAGCTCGGCAATGAGCTCGCCTCATCGTTGTCATGGAGCTACTTCTTTGACAGGAGTCCATTGAAATTGAGTGTGCACGAATGGAGTACATCGTTCACTTTGGGTGAAAGTACAACGATGACTGCGCAGCTTTTCAACGAAAGCATCGAAGTGACGTCGTTTGAAATTGTGGATGTACCAACATGGCTTGATGTTCATCCAATGCAAGGGGCCATTGGGCCTTTGGGTACTGTAGATATTGAAATTGCAACGACGCTTGACGTGGACTTGGGCATGCATGTGGCCGACATCCGCTGCATCGATCCCAACTTCTGTCAACCACCCTCAAACGGTGCACCCGCTTGGTGCTTTGGGGAAAACCTTCTCGTCGAGTTGGATGTGGTTGCTGAAGAGATGGAATTCGAATTCGACGACAGCTCGTTCAGTGAGAACATGGCCATCGTGGCACGCGTCATGAATGGCGGATTTTTCTCTCATGATCCAGAGGACGTCGTTTTGGCGTACATCAATGGGGAATTGCGCGGAGTCGCCAAACTAGACGTAGGCATCGACGGTCAACAATTTGCTTTCCTCACAGTCCATTTCGACGCGCTGTTGGACTCAACCACACCCATTGATTTCCGAGTCTGGGATGCATCTCGTGGCATCACATTCACTTCAGTGGAGACGAGCCACCAGGGTTCAGATGCAACGGTGTTTGCGAATTCAGCAGGAGAACAGAATTACTCTGTATTCGATCCTCTTGTGCTTCGCACCAGCAACCGTGTTGTCCAATCCATTGATCTCGAGGAGGGCTGGAACTGGATTTCATTCAATGTGATGGACACGAGGTTTGACTCAGGCCCTGATTCTGTCTTCCATGATCTCTTGGGCAACCTTCAAGAAGTACGGAACAAGGAGAGCGTGGTGTCGTGGGAAGGAAACGAGTTTGTCAATTCCTCCGGCCTTGAAACCAACATCAACGACATGTATCAAGTCAAGCTCAACGAATCAGCAACCCTTGAGCTTTCTGGATTGATTCCTGATCGCTTTGAGGATGCCCAGTCGTTGCAGTCTGGATGGCAGCATTTGGGATACAATGCGCAGCGCAAGTTGCCCATCAATCAGGCACTGCAGCACTTGGCCGACAATGCCATTGCCACGGATGGAGACATCGTCAAGTCGCGCTCCCATGGTTTTGCGGTCTATGTCGGTGAGGAGTGGGTCGGTTCCCTGACCCACATGGAACCAGACCAAGGGTACAAGCTATTCCTTGGACAGGAAGTCGATAGCCTTGATGTCTTGGTGTTCCCTGCGGATGCGATGATTCCCGGATTTGACATTCGACACGAACCTGCCACGCCAGATGTGTGGGAGCAGGATGTATCTGAGTTGATGACGACAAGCACGGCCATCGTGCGCATTGAAACCACGAGGCCTGTTCACCGTTCACCGCACGATGTGCTTGGAGCCTTTGCGGAAATCGATGGCGAATGGACGTGTGTGGGACAAGCATTTGCACTAAGCCAAGATGGGGATGCTTTGTACTTCTTGACCACCTACACGGAAGGTGCCATGACGGACTTGACGTTCAAATGGTACTCAGATGAGGAAGGTCAGTCGTTCGAAAGTGACGACCATGCGCTATTCGTTGCAGACGAGATGAAAGGAACGTTGACCGACCCATTTGTGCTTCGTTTTGAGACCCCTCATGTTGATTTGGATCAATCCAGTGAAGCAGGTCGCGGCGGAGTCCCCGACGGGTCTGTGCCTTGCAATGCCAATGGGAAGCTTCAAGTGTCGCCATCCTTGGTGGACAATGAACTTGAGGCCAACGTCTTTGTGGAATGTGCCATTCTCTCGATCGATGTCGTGGATGTCACAGGAAACAAAGTGACCTCATTGCCCTTGAGTGACATGGGAGAAGTGTCTTGCCAGGGAACTCCGGGTCAAACAGTGACATGCGACGTTCAGCACTTGGCAAGTGGCATGTACCGATTGGTTGTGAGGACGGAAGAAGGCATTCTTGTGACACCATTTGTCAAAGCCCAATGATGGAATTGGGTGTGAAGGCCAACTGAATGCGCGAGTGTCGCGAGAATGAGCCAGAGGTGCTCATTCTTGCGGCCTCATGCCTGAACATCAAAAAGATTGATGGTTCTGTCGTATCTTTTATAGATGTCTCAGACATGCAAACATGTGAAGACTTGGGCGCGAAGTTTCGTAGTCCAATGGCTGTTTGGGCTTTCGTTGGGGCTCGGGTTGAGTGCATCCAAAGTTCAAGCTCAGGCACCCGTATGGGAGGTTGACGCGTCAGAGTATCAATATTCTGCCTCGCTGTTTTTTGCCATCGTTGAAAACGGAGTTTTGTCTGCGGACGGTGGCAACCTTGTGGGTTTTTTCGATGAGGAGGGGGTTTGTCGAGGATCAAGTGGCGTGACGTACATCGAGTCAAACGACTCGTTTGTTGGAGGAATGCTCGTTCATTTCAATCAACTCAATCCCCCTTTGAATGCATTGGTGTACGTGGGTTCCATGGACACCATCATCCAGGCGGAGACGCCTGTCCTCAACCTCGTCCCTCAGGCATCCAACGGTTCGATTTTCAACCCCGTCCTTGTTGCTGTGACGTATGACGTGGCATCTGGGTGCACAAGCCCTTCGGCGTGCAATTTCAATGCTTCAGCCCAAACCGATGACGGTTCCTGCCTTTACCCGGGATGCACGGATGAATCGGCTTGCAATTTTGAAGCAGCTGCCCCATGTGAAGATCTGTCGCTGTGCATCTATGCCGAGTCAGGATACAATTGCGCGGGGGAATGCGTTTCTGATGCAGACGAAGATGGGATATGCGACGCGCAAGAAGTCTATGGATGCACCCATCCCAATGCATGCAACTTCAACGACGCTGCGACTGAGGACGACTGTTCCTGTGTGCATGCCATCTTGCCATACGATTGCAACGGCGACTGCCTGTCTGATCAGGACGAAGATGGCATTTGTGACCCATTCGAAATTGAAGGATGCACGGACACAGCGGCATGCAATTATTTGTCGGAGGCCACAGACGACGACGGGTCGTGCGGGTATTGCTGTGCCAATTCGAGCATGGACCAAGGAGTGACACTTCGTGTGGACACCGTGCTTCAAGATGGTGTTTGGACAGCGCTCCGATTGTACGCGATGTTGCCCTCTGCCGGCGACCGCGTGTTGGCTGTGGGAGGAGAGGGCATACCGACGTTGATTTCAACCACAGGCACATTTTATCAAGGTCCCAACGGAGGGGCAACGGCGGCCGAGAACAATCTCAACGAACCGCTGCATGACCCATTGGACAGTTGGGTGACCATTGGACTTGATGGGCCTGCAACGGGAGGAAGCGAGGAAAACCCCGAATTCTTTGGCAACGAGTTCTGGTCGCTGCTTTTTGAATTTGGAGAGGACATTTTTTTGAGCAGTTCTCAAGATCATGGCTGGCAGGTCTCTGCGTTGGCCACCAATGGACTGCCGGAGGCTGATGGGAGCGTGCTGCTTGGACAATTCACCACCGATGGGACGTTCCAAGCTCAGTTGCATGTGCAGGTGTTGTTTGAAGGGGCTGAATTGCCGACGGACCTGTTGTTGACCTACGTTGCACCTCATTGCGGTTGCCTCGATGTTGACGCATGCAACTACGACAGTGAAGCTGAGGTGAGCGATGGATTTTGTGTCTATGCTCAGGAAGGTTTCGACTGCTTGGGCATGTGCATAGACGCCAATGAAAATGGACTATGTGATGTCGAAGAGATTCCAGGATGCACACATCCCTGGGCGATCAACTTTGATGGGGAGGCCAACATGGATGATGGCAGTTGTTTGGTGGAAGGGTGCACGTACACGACGGCAGTGAATTTTGATCCTCAGGCAACCATTGACGACCAGTCCTGTGTCTTTGACTCAGAAGAAGAGGGAGATTGCCCTGATTTGGATGGCGATGCTGCCGTGGCAACGTCAGATTTGCTCATTTTCTTGGCAGCCTTCGGATTGATTTGTGGCCCTTGACCTTCGCGATAAGACCAGAAGATGCCATGAAGGACTGAACCAAGTGCATTGCCCAGGCGTTTGTATGTCATGAACTTTTCCTCTTTTGGGGTCATCGGCTTGATGCTGATGGCGCTTTCCCTGACGAAGCCGTCGGCATCTTTTGCGCAATGCAATGCCAGTGACTTTGAGCTGTTGTGCAATGAAGGAGACATGGTCAACGACGCTGTGTTTGACTGTGGCTTCTCGTGCTTTTTGTCAAGCGACATCACCGCTTGTTTTGCCCAGTGCATTGGGGAGTCTCTTCCGCAGATGAGTGAGGGGTGCGTGACGTGCTTTGCAGAACAAAGCACATGTGTGTCCAACAACTGCTTCTTCGCATGTGCATTTGGTTCAGAGGCTGATTGTGAAGCGTGTGTCGCCCAAAATTGCCAAAGCAATTTTGAAGTGTGTGCAGGAGTGGTGGACCTCGATCAAGATGGGGAATCCAGCATCTGCGATTGCAACGATGGAGATGCCTCCGTTTATCCAGGAGCTCCTGGGATGGGCGAAGGCGTGGACAACGACTGTGATGGAGTCATTTCTGACGAAGAGGCTGTGGCGTGTCCTTTGGACTTGGACGGCGATTTGGCAGTGACTGTGTCAGATGTGCTCACCTTGTTGTCTGAGTTTGGGTGTGCCCAAGATTGCAACAACGATGTCAGTGGCGATGGTCAGGTCAGCGTGGCGGACGTCTTGGCCTTGCTCGGAGGCTACGGCATGTCGTGTTGATTTGTCGCCTTGGGTGAGGCGCGCCTCACCGATTGTTCCGCCACTGATCTGTCCATGCGTCTGCGGCTTCGTTGACGAGCTCGTAGACGTGCGTGAAGCCAGCGGCGCCTCCATAGTAGGGATCGGGCACATTCCCGTCGGCCAAGAACATCTTGACCTTGCATCGCCATTCCTCTCGATCCCCGGCTAGGGCCATCACGTCGTGAAAGTTGCTGGAGTCCATGACCAAAATGAGGTCGTACTTCTCGAAGTCCTTTTTCTTGATTTGTCGAGACTCTTGGGCGGCAATTTCAATGCCGTGACGTCGCATTTCCGCTTGCGCACGCGTGTCTGGGGCTTCGCCGTTGTGGTATCCGTTGGTGCCCGCCGAGTCGATCTTGATTCGGAGGCCCTTGGTTTGGACGTGTTGACGCAACAGGCCTTCGGCCATGGGGGAGCGACAAATGTTTCCTAGACACACGGCGAGGACGTGAGAAGGGGCAGAGGTGGACATGGGAAATGCGTTTGTGCAAACATCGCGACCTGGCGAACACTATTGGATGTCTGGATACAAAAAAAGACCTCCCGAAGGAGGCCTCTTTTCGTTGCGTTGTGAAACGCGTTGGCTCAGTGGATGGCCAACTTCTTTTCCAAGTCTTCCAGGTACTTTCGGAAGTGCTTGTCGGTTTCGCTGAGGTTGTTCACAGTGCGACAGGCGTGGAGCACCGTCGCGTGGTCTTTGCCGCCGCAGTGCAATCCGATATTGGCCAGGGACGACTTGGTCATCTTCTTGGCGAAGTACATGGAGATCTGACGGGCCTGAACGATTTCGCGCTTGCGGGTCTTGCTCTTGAGAAGCTCGATGGGCAAGTCGAAGTAATCGCAAACCACCTTTTGGATGTAGTCGATGCTGACTTCGCGGGCGGTGTTCTTCACAAACTTATCGATCATGTGCTTGGCCAAATCCAAGGTGATCGCCTTGCGGTTCAAGCTCGCTTGCGCCACGAGTGAAATCAACGCTCCCTCCAGTTCACGCACGTTGGTCGTGATGCTGTAGGCGAGGTACTCAATGACCTCACGGGGCAACTCGATGCCGTCGGCATACATCTTTTTTTCCAAGATGGCCATGCGCGTTTCCAGCGAGGGAACCTGGAGGTCGGCGCTGAGTCCCCACTTGAAGCGGGACAGCAAGCGCTGCTCCATGCCTTGCATCTCCACGGGCGGCTTGTCAGACGTCAACACAATCTGCTTTCCAGTCTGGTGCAGGTGGTTGAAAATGTGGAAGAACACGTCTTGCGTCTTCTCCTTGCCGCTGAAGAACTGCACATCGTCGATGATGAGCACATCCATCATTTGGTAGAAGTGGCTGAAGTCGTTGACCGTGTTGTTGCGCACTGCGTCGATGAACTGGTGCGTGAAGCGCTCGGAGCTCACGTACAACACCGTCTTGTCCGGCTGACGGTTCTTGATTTCCAAACCAATGGCGTGCGCGAGGTGCGTCTTGCCCAATCCAACGCCGCCATAAATAAGGAGGGGGTTGAAGGCCGTTCCGCCGGGCTTGTTGGCCACGGCAAAACCGGCGCTTCGTGCAAGCCGGTTGCACTCGCCTTCAATTAAATGCTCGAAGGCGTAGTTGGGGTTGAGGTTGGAATCAATGTTGAGTTTGCGCAACCCCGGAATCACGAAGGGATTCTTGATGGGGGCGGGTTCGCCGACAATGGGCATGGCCACTTCCGCATTGCGGGTGGCGCGCACCTCAGTCGTAGGCATGTTGACGGTGTACGGGCTGCTTGAGGCACTTCCATGGACGTGTTCCATGATGATGCTGTACTCCAAACGCGCGTCCGCACCCAGTTCTTTCCTTACCGTTTTACGCAGCAAAGACACGTAGTGCTCTTCGAGCCATTCGTAAAAGAACTGAGAGGGGACCTGAATCGTCAACACCTGTCCATCGAGCTTCACAGGCTTGATGGGGGCGAACCACGTTTTGAACGCTTGGGCACTGATGTTGTCTTTGATGACATCAAGGCATTGCGCCCAGACACTGACGTGATCTTGGTTCATGTGGTTTCAGGTGAGAGGTTCTAAAAGAAGGTTCTGATTGGCGGTCATCACTGATCCAAAGGGAGCATCTTAGTTTGATACCAACACAGAGTGCGAATGTTTGGAGAAACTTTCTCAAAAAAAAATTTCTAGCCCCTTGATTTTTGACGAATTCTGACATGTCTGAGGCGCTGAAATGGCGCGGAAAAATTTATGTTGTAACACATGCGCAAAGAATGCTGGATGCAACCTCAGTTACATACATTCATTGTCAGTGATTTAGCCTTTTCATTCCTGAAAACATGGCCGTCACGCATGGTTTTTTGCCCCATTATACCGTGACGTCTCATCTTTGCAGCATGGCTGGATTCAAGCAATTCCCCGAAGGAATGAGGCACGTTCATCAACTGCGTGTAAGGTATGCCGACACCGATCGCATGGACATGGTTTACCACGGAACGTACGCGGCCTATTTGGAAGCCGCGCGAGTGGAGATGTTGCGTGATGCGGGGTGGGTGTACGCCGAGTTGGAAAAGGCTGGTGTGCTCCTGCCTGTCGTTCAGTTGAACCTCACCTACAAGAGACCTGCTCGATACGACCAGTTGCTCGACGTTCGGACCCATGTGGTGGCCGAGCCCACCACAAAGTTGTGCTTACGCTGCGAGGTGTACCACCAGGAAGACTTGCTCGTCACAGGGGATGTCATCCTCGTGTTTGTGGACGCCCAGTCGGGACGCCCTTGTCGACCGCCGGAGGGATTGGCGGACAAGATGCACGAGTTGGGCTTGATTGCATCTTAAAAAACGATTGACGCGACGCGATTCAGTTCCTCCAAGATGGCAGGGGTTCGTTCGCTCCAATCGAATTGCAAGGCGTGTTCCCGGCATGCCCGTTTGTGTTCTTCGCCTCGCCTCCAAACGCCATCCTCCAAAGCTTGAATCCAATCCTCTCGCGAGACGAATGGGACTTCGCTTGGGGTGGTCTCTGGATAAGCGTGTGCTTCAGGCACCCAAGGCAAGACTTCACAGCGCATGGCTTCAACGACACTCAGTCCAAAGTATTCTTGGTGCGGCGCCACGGGCACCACATCGCAACGCCACAGCCAGGAGATGTAAGCTTCTTTTGATTTGGCGTAGCCCCATTGCAGACAGCGTTCTCCGAGTTCATCCCGGAGCGATTCCCAACCCTCTGGCATGCGCGAAAACGACTGTCCGAGAATGACAAATTGGGCGGGGAGATTTCGCCGGATGATTTCTCTTGCAAAAGCCATGAACGCATTTGTGCCTTTGTCCCATGCCCAGCGGTGGTTCCACAAGATGGTGGGGACGTCTTTACGACCGACGCCAGGGCCAATGTCTTTGTGGCGTTCCCAACCCTGAAGGTCCAATCCCAAATGCATCACGCGGGACTTGGATCGAAGCTGTTTGATGAGGTGAGGTACATGTGGTTTGGGCATGGCCTTCATCCACGTTTCTCCGGCTTCCATGAAGACCACCATGTGGTGCTTGGAATTGAACCACACTGCATCGGAAGCGAGGGCGGAGCTGAGGTTGACGTACGCGTACGTGTTGTCACGGCCGTTTTCCCGGTCAGGGTCGTCGGGCGACCAGGGAAAGGTCAACTGATTTTCGTGGAACATCGTGACCACCTTGACGGCCGCCCACGAGCGGGGCATCAGCCCGCGAAGCTGTGCCACATCGCACATGTCGGTGGTGATGAGAACATCGGGAGGTTCGGCATCTTGCATCAGAGGGGCCCACGTTGCCGCTGCGCCATGCATGCGCCATTTCCAATGGCGCCCGGGCAAGGTGTGGAGGACAACCGTATGTCCCGCGCCTTCAAACACACGTGCGATGCCAAGGGACCATGCCGCGTGAGACCCCGTGTGAAAGGGGTCGCAGATCCAGATGGTCAAGGGTGCGGTCATGGTTTGGATGAAATGCGCAGGAGCCAGTCGGCCCACCGTCGAGGAAGGTACAATGCAAGTTGTTCTCGCCATGACGCTCTTGGGCGTCTCGGCGCCCTCGGTGCGCCGGCTTCCACCCATGCACTGTGCCATGCGGCGGCAATGCGCTGTGACGCCAGGCAATACCGTGGCCAGGTGTGCCCATGGGTGAGGCTGTCCCACACGGCCAGAGACTCCGCAGTCGGGGCAAGCTGCATGGTTCGCCCGCGTCGGCGAAACCCATGGCCGTCCCGGTTGCACATCGATTGCCAAGTGCGCTCTGCCGCCAACACCTCGGGCACCATGGCATGGCTCTCGAGGATGATTTCCCAAGGCGTCCACACGGGATCGTAGTTCGCCACGGCAGCGTCGCACGGGGGACACGCTTGAATTTCGGACCTTGAAAGAAGCCACTCCACGGCATGGGTTTCCCACAAGGCGTGGATGCCCCGCTGCCCGGTGCGTTGGCCGTCGTAGTTGCCCGACGTATGAAGGGGGACATGGGCGTCGCCGAGGTAATGCCCCAAGTCGGCTGCCGCCCGAACAATCTTATCCAAGTCAGGCTCAGAACTGTCCGAAGGTGCCCATGCCTTGACCAGTCGCCAGTAGCTCCATTCCAATTGCCACGGCAAGATGCCCAGTCGGCGAACGGATGATGAGGAGTCTGCCTCTTCAAGGAGCTGTTGCGCACCTGACCAAGGCAAACCCCACAAATCAAATCCTTCGGCATGGGCGTCGTCAAGGTCGAGGTAGTGCCGTGGCGCTTCGAGGCTGTCCGTGTGCTTGCGCGAATCGGCGTCGGTGGCGCGGACAACCAACGGGGTGGGGTCGTTGCCCAAGGCCAATCGAAGTTCAAGTGGCAGGAAAGCCCACACTTTGGCGTGGAGGTGTCGGTGGGGGACAAATCCCCAAGACGACATCACAAGTGCGATCCAGGCAACGGCTAGGACCCTGCCAACAGGATCAGACAGAAGCGCTCTCGACGGTTTCATGGTTCAACCGAACCAAGGAACCGTTTTTCAGAATGGGAATCGCTGTGCAGTTGTTGGGCGTCAAGCAGTACTTCACGTCGTCGTTCAAATTGAGCTTGCGGAGCCTGCGACGGTGAGAGGATGCCTTGAGGAAGGCAAACATGTTGTCCCGCGACGAGCGGAAAATGAACTTGGCAGCCACCGTGCTGTCCTCGTCCGCAAAGAAGCGACCTGATTCGAGACACTTGTCGGCGATGGCGCCTGCGCAAATGGTGTCTTCGAGGTTGAATTTGTCCTTCCACCCCGATCCGAGCACGAGGATGTCCCGTTCCTGTTCAATCAACCAAGCGCACAGGGCGTCGAGGTTGTTGAGGGAGCCGATGACCACCGTGTCCTTGTCCTTGGCCATGTTGATGGCCTTGGTGCCATTTGTGGTGGTGAGGACGACCGTTTGGCCTTTCATCTCGGGCTTCATGTAGCTGTAAGGCGAATTGCCCAAATCGAATCCATCCACAATTTGTCCTCCGCGTTCTGCCGCCGCGAGGAGTCCCTGCGCTTGAAGGGTGCGTGCCTCTTCCACGGTGGCCACAGGAATGATTTCCTTGACACCGTGCTCCATGGCTGTGCAAATGGCCGAGGTGGCCCGAAGCACATCCAAGACGACGACAAGCTGAAAATCAGCTTCGTACAAGTGATACTCTCCGGGAGAGAAACAAACTTCGATTCGATTCATGGTTCCATTCCTGTTCTCTGGCGGGACATTGACCGCCTCGGGTGCCTCGTCGCTTAGCCTTTGTAGAAAGGGAAGCGAACCACGTGACAGGCGACAGATTTATTTCGAATCTGGACTTGAAGGGCGGTGTCCGCTTGGGCGTAAGACGCCTCAATGTACGCCATCCCAATTCCGTGGCCTAATGAGGGCGACATCGTGCCACTCGTGACCCGACCCACGACTTGGCCTTCCGGGTTGGTGACTTCATAACCTTGACGTGGAATGCCGCGCTCGTCCATCACGAGTCCCACCAGCCGCGACGGACTTCCAGCCGCCTTTTCAGACTCGAGAACTTCACGGTCCACAAAATCTTTGGTGAATTTGGTGATCCAGCTCAAGCCTGCGGAGATCGGGGACGTGTTGTCGTCAATGTCATTCCCGTAAAGACAGAAGCCCATTTCCATGCGCAGGGTGTCACGTGCGCCGAGGCCACATGGTTGAACGCCGGCATTCAAGAAAGCTTCCCAAATGGACTGGGCCGCATCAAGCGGCATATAAATCTCGACACCTCCTGCGCCCGTGTAACCCGTGGCGGAGATGATCACGTCGTGACCCAACAACTGGGCTTCTGTGAACGTGTAGTAGGTGAGGGTGCGCCATCCGGCTCCGTCCTTGCGCTGGGGTGCGAGTTGCGCCACCACGTGGTCGGCTTCCGGTCCTTGCACGGCGAGCAACGCGAAGTCATCGCTTTGGTCTTCGATCGACACGGCAAAGGACTTGGCTGCGATTTGGTCTTGAATCCATTGCCAGTCCTTGGCGCGGTTGCTCGCATTGACCACGAGCATGTAGCGGTCGGCGGCATGGCGGTACACAAGCATGTCGTCCACGATGCCTCCACGGCCGTTGGGCAGGCACGCGTATTGCACCTTGCCGTCCACAAGCTTGGCTGCATCGTTGGAGCTGATCCATTGAATCAAGGCCAAGGCGTCTGGGCCCTCCACCAAAAACTCACCCATGTGACTGACGTCAAACATGCCGCATCGGGTGCGAACGGCTTCGTGCTCGGCTTTCAAACCTTCGTATTGCACGGGCATGTCGTATCCCGCAAAGGGGACCATTTTGGCCCCGGCCTGGAGGTGGGCGTCGTGCAGGGAGGTTCTACGCAGGGTCGTGGTTTCCATGCCGCGAAGGTAGGGTGGTGGCCTCCGGTCCGAGGTGGAAAAGCACGTCCAAAATGGACCGGCCTCCCACAAAGCCTAGCCGGTCCTCAAAGACTTGGGGATACCGCTCGGAGGTGATGCCTTTCCAGCGCGCCTTGACGCGCCAATCGTCCCATGCGTCTCCCTGCTCAAATTGTGTGGAGACCGAAGGGTGTGACAAGCCCATCATCTCGCAGCCCCAAGCCGTGGATGCAAGTGCAGCCTCCAGCCAGGAGCTTCCGGGATGCAGATGGTCTTCTGCCCAAACTTCGATGTCCGGGAAATAGTGGTCGAAGAATGGGGCGCGTCCGCAATTGGTGCGCAGCACCTTCAACAGCATCCCCGGGCTCACGGCGTCGGTGAACACAATGTCTTTGACGGAGCGGGTCGCGGCCCCCCTGCGGTGAACGGGCAGGGACACGTCGATGGGGCCTTGGGTGTTGACCAAGGCCACGCGGTTGCGAAGGCTTTGCTTGACAAAGTGCTCATGCACGCACACCGTGGCCCGGTCCTTCTGCGCCAAATGAAACCACATCAACGGAGGGAAGGTGGCGGCAGGCAACAGGGGAGGTGCGGGCATGGCGGGCACTCATTCCACGGGCCGCATCACCCGGTCCCAACGGATTTTGGACTCCCCGTGTTGGGCTTCGTTTTGCTTGCTGAACCACGTAAAGGTCGCACACCCCACGATGTGGTCCTCGGGCACAAAACCCCACATGCGGCTGTCGGCCGAGCGGTGACGGTTGTCACCCATCATCCAGTAGCCATCCATGCCAAACGTGTACTCCGTCGCCAATTCGCCGTCAATGCGAATCTCCCCATTGGGCAATTCTTCGAGGGTGTGGTCCTCGTAGGCGGTGATCCAGCGCCGGTACAGGTTCAAGTTGCGCGGCGTCAATTCAACCGTCGTTCCTTCTTTGGGAAGCATCACAGGGCCAAAATTGTCGGGGTCCCACTGGTTGAATTCTTCATCCCACACATTGGGGAACATTTCCAAGCGGCCTCTGCGGTGTGCGTTGCTCATGGGCTCCACCGACGACGCCAGCGTGTTCATGGCATTCACTTCACCCTCGGTCAAGGCCATCACCGCGGCAATGCCTTCGGGAATGGCGCTGACGGGGCCGAGGTCGAGCTTGGTCAATCCGAGCTTGCGGAAGGCGTTTTGGGCTTCGGCTTGGTTGGCGAACACCACGCGGTATTCCATCTGCAAGCCCTCGGGATTCTCCACCGCTTCGCCGTCGATGTGCAATTGTCCTTCCACCACACTCACCGTCTCGCCTGGCAGACCGACACAGCGCTTGACGTAGTTTTCCATCTTGTCGACAGGACGGGCGCGAAGGCCTGGGCTTTTGGCGGCCTTGGCACGCGCTTCTTCGAGGTAGCGCTCGGGATTCAGGGCAAACGTCTGAACGTCGCCACCTGCGCGACGGATTCCGTCTCGGCGCAGCAACGCGTAATAATCGTGCCCAACAAGGTTGGGGTCCACATACACGGTGTCTCCGTGCGGGAAGCTGAACACCACGGCATCGTAACGATCCACGTCACGGAACCCGGGCAATCGAAGGTCGGGAAGGGAGAACCAACTCGTGTAGCTCGGCGTCAGGCCGCCTGGCAGGGCGTTGTGCACGAACGGCATGGTGAACGGCGTCCGCGGCAATTTGGGGCCGTAAGACATTTTGGAGACAATCAGGTAATCGCCCACGAGCATGCTGCCCTCCATGGAAGGGGTGGGAATCGTGAAAGGTTCGACGATGAGCATGCGCAAGGACCCGGCCACGACGGTCGCCCATATGAGGGCTTCGCTCCACTCGCGCGCGGTGGATTTGCGTGTTTTGGACCAATCCCGCTTGCCGACCCAGTTGTCGTTGCCTTGGCGCAGCTCCCAAAGTCCCCACCACGGCAAAGCGCCCATGATCCACTGCTCCTTCATGCTTCTTCGGCCAAAGGCCAAACCGAGTTCCACGTGCATCACGGTCAAGAGCAGCAGGTTGATTCCAGGCACAAAAAGAAAGAAGATCCAGTACCATGGCCGTTGGATCAATTCCAACCACGCCAGAAAGTGCAGGCCAGGGATGGCGCCTTTCCAGGAAGCAGCCTCAGGGTCTTTGCGACGCAGAAGGACAGGCAACGTGACAAGTTGAAGTGCCACAGCGAGGAGGAGGAGGATCCAGGGAATCAAAGTCATGTTTGAAAGAGATCAGTCATCGTGTAAAGTCCAAATCCGCGCTCCACATGGCGTTGCCAGGCCCAACAAAGGGCCCACACGGCCCCCTCGGCGAATCCAGCACGGGATTTGGCTTCGTGCTGCAAAACAACGGCATCGTGCGCAGAGTCCCACGCCAAAGCATGCAAACCCACGACTTCGCCCTCGCGCACGCTTTCAATGGGCAGGTCCCGAGTCCATCCGCCTTCCCTCACGTGCTCGGCCAGGGTCAAGGCCGTGCCGCTCGGGGCGTCCTTTTTGTGAACGTGATGCACTTCTCGGATGTGCGGCGCGTATCCCGGGATTTGATTGAACACACCTGCCGCATGCTTGGCAATGGCATTCAGGGCGTGAACCCCGGGGCTGAAGTTGGTGCTGTAAAACGCTGTGCTCTCCGCACGAAGGGCCAAATCACGCACCTTGTCGAGGCGTCCTAGCCACCCCGTGGTTCCTGTAACCACGGGAACTTGCGCCTCGATGCACCGCGTGAGGTTGCCCACCGCGGCGTCAGGCGCCGTGGCTTCGAAGACCAGTCCTTGAGGCTCCCAAGTGTCTGCGGCCGTCACCCGGGCAGCGACAGCGCCGCCGCGTTGTTCCCAGGCCTCGGCCACGGCCGTGCCCAATTTGCCCGCACCGACGAAGGTGACGGGAGGCAAGGCGGAGGGAAGGGGGAGGTCAGCGGTCATGGCGATTGAAATTCCATGTGAGGTGAACGGTGGGAACCCCCCACATCGTACCCCCGCGAAGCGTGAGTTCGTCCGAAGTGTCGAGGTTGCGCAGCATCGCGCCGGTGTTGGCGTCGAGCACTTGCAGTCCGTGGGCAATCAAAAAACTCAGGATGCTCAAATCCCGGTTGCGGCGGTAAAAAAACGCGCGGTCTTCCAATTGGCCTTCGGAATATGCGTTGCCGTTCTCGTCGGTGAGCACGGTTTGGGTGGTGGGGTCGTCGTCGGTCAAGGCAATGAGGTCGTCGATGCTGGCACGCATCTCACGCGCATTGTCCCATGTGGCCCATGCCGCATAGCCCATGCCGCCCCAGACCACCGGGACCTTCCAAATTTGGCGGTTGCGGATTTGTCCCGCCCCAGGGAGGCAGGCAGCCCAGACAGTGGTGCGCTTGACTTGTAGGGCAGTGCTGTCCTGTGCGGACATGGGCGCCGTGTCAGTCTGGGCCGTGAGGGCCGTGGTGACCACGGTCAGCACCCACATGACACAGAACCTCAACATGGGGGACTCAGGCCAGGCCCAATTTGACCAACACAGCTTCCAATTCCTCCGCGGTGCGGTAGGTCAAGGTCAGTTGACCGCCTCCCTGTGTGCGGCGTTTGAGTGCCAGTTTGGCGTTCGTGCTGCTGAGCTTGGTGCGAAGGATGTCGAGGGCTTGCTCTTCGTCTGCGGACAACGGGGACAACGCGGGTTTGGCCGCGGCAGGCGTTTTCCATCCGCCTTGCTTGACCCAACGTTCCAATTCACGAACGCTGACGCCTTCGGCAGAAGCCTTCTCAGCCAGGGCAATTTGGGTGTACTTGGCGTCGGCACCTTTCACGCCAGACAGCGTCTTGGCATGCCCAAAGCCAAGCGTGCCCAACCGAAGCATGGTTTGGATTTGCTCCGGCAAATCGAGCATGCGCAGGTAATTTGCCACGGACGATCGGCCCATGCCGACCCGCTTGGCGAGCGCCTCCTGCGTGAGCGCACATTCTTCCATCAGATGCCGAAAGGACATGCCCACCTCCAGGGGGTTCAAGTCTTCGCGCTGGATGTTTTCGACCAGGGCCATCTCCAGAAGGCTTTGGTCATCGGCCTCGCGAACGTAGGCGGGCAGCTCTGTCAGTCCCGCAGCTTGAGATGCCCGGAATCGACGCTCCCCTGAAATGATCTGGTATTTCGACGCCCGGATTTTTCGAAGGGTGATCGGCTGGATGATGCCGTGGGCCTCAATGCTGTCTGCCAGCTCCTTGAGCCCTGCTTCGTCAAACACCCGGCGAGGCTGGTTGGGATTCGCTTCGATGTCTTGGATGCGAATCAATTCAACCGCGTTCACGCGTTCACCTGCCGTTCTCGGAAAGTCACGAACATCGTCGGGATGAGACGCGTTGCCGCTGCCCACAGGAGGGGCGCCCAGCAAGGCATCCAATCCACGTCCCAGTCCGCGAGGCTTGGTCATGACGCGAGGTATTTGTCTTCCGTCCGAATGTGCGTCATGTTGTTCTTCTGGAGCAACTCTCGCGCGAGGTTCAAGTAGTTCACAGAGCCTTTGCAGGTGGCGTCGTGCAGGATGATGCTCTCACCGTGGCTTGGCGCCTCTCCCAAACGTGTGTTCCGGTGAATGACCGTTTGCAAGACCAAATCCTGAAAGTGTGTCCGCACTTCTTCCACCACTTGATTGGCGAGCCTCAACCGCGTGTCGTACATCGTGAGCAAGATGCCCTCCACTTCGAGGGATGGGTTGAGCTGGTTCTGTACGATTTTGACGGTGTTGAGCAACTTGCCCAACCCCTCAAGCGCGAAGTATTCGCACTGCACAGGCACCATGACGCTGTCGGCCGCCGTCAAGGCGTTCAAGGTCAACAAACCCAGGCTTGGGGAACAGTCCAGCACGATGAAGTCGTAGTCGTCCCGCACGCTTTCGAGCGCGGCGCGCAATTTGCGCTCGCGTTGGTCCGCGTGCACCAACTCAATTTCCGCGCCCACCAAGTCAAGGTTGGTCGGAAGGATGTCGAGGTTGGGGGAGGACGAAGGGACAATGGCTTGGCGAACGTCGAGGTCGCCTGAGAGCACCTCGTAGCTGCCTTGGGTCACCAGCCGAGGGTCGATGCCCACGCCACTTGACGCGTTGGCCTGAGGATCGAGGTCGACGAGAAGGGTCTTGAATTCAAGCACCCCGAGACAGGCGCCCAAATTGATGGCTGTGGTGGTCTTTCCGACGCCACCCTTTTGGTTGGCAATGGCAATGATTTTTCCCATGTCTGCTGCAGCTTAACGCGTTTGAGCGAAGGTACAAGCAGCAGGGGGTGGGTGTGGAGTGAGTTTTGCACACTCGCACGGTCCTTTATCAAGGAATCAGAGGTCGTCGAACGCGATGTCGTCTTCGCTCGACGTCGTTTCCTCGGCGGATTCGCCGTTGGTTTCCGGTTGCGATTCTTGGGCCGCGCGCTCCGCAATGGGATCTCGGAATTCGCCCGTTTCCATCAGCTCTTTGATCTTGTCGACGGCGTCCAAAAAGCCATCTTCGAACTTGTCAAAGTCTTCGCGATACAGGAAGATTTTGTGCTTGGTGTAGCTCGGATTGCCGTGGTCGTCAAAGCGACGCTTGCTCTCCGTGATGGTCATATACAGGTCCTTTCCACGCGTGGCTTTCACGTCAAAGAAATACGTGCGCTTGCCTGCCCGAACGGGGCGGCTGTACAATTCGTCTTGGTTCTCGTAGCTCGACATGATGTAAGGGCTTCGTGGACGTCAAGGTATGCAAAAACAGACCAATCCGCGTCAACGCGCCACGTGGAGATGCCCTTCCGCCACCCGCGGGTAACCGATTTGGTCGGTGTAGGTAGCCCGGTACAAATACACGCCGTTAAGCACGTAGTGTTGACCATCAGTGCCCATTTGGCCAAGCCAAGGCTCGTTGGGATCGGTCGTTTCAAACACCAATTGCCCCCACCGGTTGGTGATTCGCAGGGCATACGAAGACACCCCGCGCACCACGGGGAGCCACACGTCGTTCAGCCCATCGCCGTCCGGGGTGAACGCCGTGGGGGCGTAAAAGACCGAGCCACTGACACTCACTTGGCCCTCGGCGGTGTTGGCACAACCGAATTCGTTCACTACCGTTTGGGTGATCGTAAAGGTGCCGCCGTCGCTGTAGATGTACTGCCCTTGGCATCCTTCCAGGCCGCCTCCGTCTCCGAAGCTGTAGTAGCAGTCGACGTTTTGGTCGCCCAAGTATTCCACCCAAACCAAAGGATTCAAGATGTCCACCTGGTTGGGGGTGACGTCAATCGCGGCCACGGGGATGGGCAGGATTTCCACGTTCTCGGCCGATTGCAATTCCAAGGTCCGTTGGCAGAATCCCCCGGTTTCCATTTCCAAGGTGATGGGGTAGCTCCCCGGCGACACGTAGGTGTGGCTGGTACTCACGGCACTCGACGACGTTCCGTCGCCAAAGTGCCAAGTGTACGTCGTGGCGGTTTCCGTGGTGCTGAGGTTGTCAAAACTAACCGCATGGGGCGGGCATCCCGTCCACGGGCCGGCCGCAAAGTCGATGGTCGGTTCTTCAATGGCCGTCACTTCTGCCGTGAACGACTGAATGCATCCGGTCAGTCCAGGCACGCTGGCCGTCAACGTGACGTCGTACGTTCCCGGTTCGGCGTACATCAATCCCAACACGTCGGCTTCTTCCACGTTGCTGTAGGCTGTGGCTCCCCCAAAATCCCACTCGTAAACCGTGTTTTCATCGGAAGAAGCGGTGCCACTGAACGTGAAGAAGTGGTCGTCAAAACAGTTGGGATCAGGCGTTTCAAATTCAGGTTCGAGCAAGAACTGAATCTCCACTTGGGCCGTGGCCACATCGGGACACGTAAAGTCAGCTGCGGCGGTCAAGCTGATCTCGTAGATGCCTGTATCGGGGAACGTGTAGGTGGGATTGGGGTTGGTGCTCGTCCCGGAAGGAATGCCGCCCAGCCCATCGCCAAAGTCCCAATAGAAGGCATCTGCGTCCGTCGACAGGTTGTTGAAGTCGAAGGTGAGTCCGGTGCAGAACTGGTATTGGTCCTCTACCGAGGCCTGGGGTTCAGGGGGTGCGGTCCAAGTGAATGCAGCATCCGAGGTGCACCCGTGATTGTTGACACTGACGGTGACGTCCCACGTATTCGCGTTGCCAAAGGAGATGCCTCCCGGGCTGGGAATGTCCGCCAGGTTGGGGGTTCCCGTTCCGAAATCCCAAAGCATGGAGGCGTTCCCATCGATGTTCCCTTCCACGGCAAAGTCAAACACCTCCACGTCGTCCTCGCAGGTGAATCCATCCACTACAATGGCCGGCTCCAACGGCTGCCAGACTTGGTACAACGCCTCCGACGTGTCTGCGCACGGCCATCCGGGATTCACCACAAGCGACACCCAGTAATCCCCGGGCTCCGGCCATGTGTACGTGGGCTCGTATTCCGTGCTCACGTCCGTGGTGACGCCGGGCACCCCAAAATCCCATTCGTAGCTCGATCCATTCACCGAGTTGTTGTCGAGGGTGATGGTCTCACCGATGCACAATTGCGCCGGCACTTGCTCCGCCACCACAGACTGGATGTTGGGGTCGCACAAGGTCACGTTGAACTGAAAATCCCGCATGGTCGTGCTCAGCAAGACGCCGTCTCGAAATTCTGACACGCAGATGCCGATGGCGTATTGGCCCGGCGCAGTCGGAAAACCCGTGATGACACCCGTGACAGGGTCGATGCTCATGGCCGGATCTGAGGTTATGGGGTAGGTCCCACTGAACCCGCCAATGTATTCCACCTCCAAATAAGGTGGCGCTGCGGGCGGGTTGGGCACGGGGCTGTCGATTCCATTGCCGCCGCCCGTGCCGCCGCCGTCAAACGGGGCGCAGAAGGAATACGACAATTCGTCGCCGTCGGGGTCGATGGCGCTGTGGTCCCAGCTGAAATCGAAGTTGGCACAAACGGCCACCGGGGGCAATTCCTGAAACACGGGCGAGCTGTTCTGCGGTGCAGTGGCTCCTGCCGTGGTGCCCGGGACGTGTGTGACAAACGTGGCACCAGGGTTGTCTGTGCCTCCGAAGTTTTGCAGGTTGCTGATCGAAGGGTTCCGACAACAGCGCTGCCACACCAAGTCCCAGCCGTACGGGTTGGGCGGCAGGGTCACTTGGGTCGAGTAGATCGCTTCCTCAATGCACAAATCTGGAGGTGGCGTTCCGCACGGGTTGCCCAGCACGACCGGGACACTCGAAATGTTGCTGAACGACAAGGGAATGGTCAGCACGTCGTTTAAGCCGATGTTCCCATTGCCATCCCACATTCCAATGTAGACTTGGTCGTCAAACCCCGTCCCCAAGGTGTTGGCGGGACCACAATCCCTGTAGACCTTGAGCGTGATGAGGTAGTTGTTGCCTCCGAGGTGGGTGTAAAAAATCTCTCCGCCCACAAGGTGAGTGGCATGAGCTGTCCACGACCCAAGACAAAGCATGGCCAATGCACCCGCCCGAAGCAGGTTTCGCAACACTTTCTGGTGAGCAGGCTGAGTCATGTCAATGGTCATGCGTTTACGCATGCACCACGTTTAACGTTGGAAAGTGCCAAAAGGTTGACCTCATCGTGCGCGAAAGACATGCAGGCTGCCGTGATCACGGACGCCATCCGCACGGATGAGCACCCATTGGTAGTGCCCGTCAGGCACGTCGTCGCCATTCATGTACCGGCCGTCCCACACCAACTCGGGCTCATCGTCTTGCAAGGTTTCGTCGTGCCAAACCTCCACGCCGTATCGGTTGAAGATGAGGAGTTTGGACCCCATCATCCCGGTCAGCCCTCGGACTCGGAAGAGGTTGTTGCCCGTGACATTGTCCGGGGTGAACACGTTGGGGATCTCACAATCCCTGACGCGAATCACACTCTCTGTTGCAAAGCCACAGGTGTCGATGAGAGTCAGGGTTTCCTCCCACGCCACAGGCGTGTCCAGCGCCTCAAGGTCGGTCAGTCGCCAATATCCCTCCTCAGGGACCGCGAACGCGTGCAAGGGCACCCCGCTTTCCGTGGTGTTCAAAATGGAAACGCCGCCATACAGCACGTCGGAGACAGGAATGCCGTCGTTGTGCATGGGGAATTCGATGATTTCAAGGGGGCAGAGCTCGTCGTCAAAGGCCACGGGGTGAAAGACCTCGATGGGGTGGATGACGGTTTCGCCGCATTGGTCTTCAATCACCAGCTCCACGAGGGTGGCTGGTGGCAATTGTCCCTGAGCGTCGAGCATGTCGAACAAGGAATCGAATTGCACCGTCCAATCCGCCATTGGCTGTGCTGCATTGTTCCACGTTCGGCCGTCCCAAGTGTACTCGAAAGGGCCGTAACCGGTGACGTTGCTGTAGCCCAGTGTTTGGGTTCCATCGGGGTCAATGCAACCCAACGCCGCCGGCGTCGCCACAATCGGGATGGGATCGACGATGACGACGTTGGCCAGGGTCGTGGAGACTTGGTCACAGGCGTTCACATACTCGCATTCAATGACGAGGTGTTCCACGCCTTCGTCGTACCCATCGTCGATCAAGCCCAGCTCAATGGTGCTGGTGGTGGAGTCCGCAAGCATGACCACTTGGGAAAAGTATTGGTCGTAGTCCAGCCCTTCAGACGCCGTGCCCGTCAGGGTGAGGTAGGTGGTGTCAAGCAACTCGGCTTCTGACTCCGGGCGCTCGATGGTGAATCGCGCGTCATTGCAACCTTCCATCACCACGGCATCCACCACCATGGACGTCCCGTCCACGTCGATTGTGATGTCGTTGTCGGCCAACCACGCAGCCATGGGGAAAGACTCCCCGTTGTCGTAGGTCAGCACGTCGGGAAGTCCAACGGCCTCTTGGTACGGCACGAGAACCTCAATGCCTGCAGAGGCAAAGGGGACGGCATCGGCTTCCAATTCAAATTCCGTGGGCTCGCACACGGTCACGTTGAATTGAAAATCTCGCGTGACGGTGCTCAGGAGCACCCCATCGCGGTATTCCTCCACACAAATGCCGATGGCGTATTGTCCGACCGCCGTGGGGGTGCAAGTCAATTCTCCCGTGACGGGGTCGATGGCCAGTTGTGGATCGGCCGTCATGGGATTGTCCCAAGAAAAACCCGCCAAATAGGGGACGTCGAGGTAAGGTGGGGTGGAAGGTGGGTTGGGGATGGCGTTGGCGGCGTCACCTCCTTGCTTGGGCGGACACAACGAATACACCAAGTCATCTCCATCGGGATCAAGGGCCGCGTGGTCCCACACAAACGGCAAGTCGGTGCACATGGCCACAGGCGGCAACTCCTGAAATTCTGGACTGCTGTTGCTTTCGGTGGTGATGTCCGTGCCTGGAATGTGCACTTGCAGGGTCATGCCGGCATTTTCCACCCCTCCAAAATTGTCCAAGTTGACAATGGTGGGGTTGCGACAGCATCGTTGGTACACCAAATCCCAGCCGTATGCATTCGGAGGCAAGGTGACCACAGTCGTGTAAATGGCCTGCTCAATGCACAAGTCCGGCGGAGGCGTTCCACAGGGGTTGCCCATTTCCACGGGAACTCCAGAGACGTTTGCTGCCAGAAGGGGAATCAAGATCACGTCGCCAAACTCTATGGTCCCTGTGCCATCCCACAGCCCAATGGCCACGTTGTCGTCAAAGAGGGTGCCATTGGTGTTGGCGGGGCTGCAGTCACGGTAGATTTTCAGGGTGATTTCATATTGGTCTCCGCCCAAGTGGACGTAATTGAAATCCCCTCCGACGAGGTGCGTTCCTTGGACCTGAAACGCCAACAATGACGCACAAAAGGCGAACGTGACTCTCAAAAAATGGGGGGCAAGCGAGGAGGGGTTCATGGCGGTCGTTGGCGTGTCGTGGAAAACAAACATAGGTGAAGGGCCCTTGATTCGCCGTACTTTCGAGACGTGGAAGAACAACACGCCGAGAACGCAGGCGAATCCAAGCCTGCGGAAGCGCGAGTCCGGTTCGAGGACCTCGACTTGCACCCAGACATTGAAGACGGACTTTGGTCCATGGGATTTGAAACCGCCACGCCCATTCAGGGGCAGGCCATTCCCCATGCCATCAAGGGCAAGGACATCTTGGGAATCGCCCAAACAGGAACCGGCAAGACGGCCGCGTTCTTGCTGCCGACCATGGACCGCATCATGGACACCCCCAACGATGGAAAGGTCAAGGCCTTGATCGTGGTGCCCACAAGAGAGCTGGCCATCCAAATTGACCAAGCAGCACAGGGCTTCGCCTATTACACGGGAATCACGTCACTCGCCATCTACGGCGGAGGCACAGGCAAAGAGTTTGCCCAAGAAAAGAAGGCGCTGACGGAAGGGGCCGACATCATCATCGTGACCCCAGGTCGCATGTTGTCCCACCTCACGTTGGGCTACGTCGACTTGTCGTCCCTTGAGGTGTTGATCTTGGACGAGGCGGACCGCATGTTGGACATGGGATTCCACCAGGACATCATGCGCATTGCGACGCACTGTCGGAGTGAACGCCAAACGCTCTTGTTCTCTGCCACCATGCCGGACCGCATGCGCACCTTGGCGCACGACCTCTTGAACGACCCGGTGACGGTCCAGCTCGCGTTGAGCAAGCCTGCCGCCAAGGTGAAGCAGGGGGCTTACATCTTGTTTGACCACCAAAAGGATGCGGTCCTTGTCGATGTGCTGAAGGAGCGCAACGTAAAGAGCGGCATCGTGTTCACCTCCCGCAAGCGAACGGTGGGGCAGGTGGTCCGCGCGCTGCGAAAGGCCGGCATCAAGTGCGGTCGCATGTCCAGCGACCTTGAACAATCGGAACGCGAGGAGGTGATGTTGGCGTTTCGCCAGCAGAAGCTTCCCATCCTTGTGGCCACAGACGTGGTGTCGCGGGGCATCGACATCGACAGCATTGAGCTGGTGGTGAACTACGATGTGCCGCCCAACGAGGAAGATTACGTGCACCGCATTGGCCGCACAGCCCGTGCAGAGCGAAAGGGCGAAGGCATCACACTTGTGACGCCCGACGACATGCGCCGGTTTGGGAAGATTGAAAAGCTCATCGAGAAGGAAGTCCCCAAGCTCGAGGTGCCCAAAGCCCTCGGAGACACGCCCACATACGATCCCAAGTCTTCGGGCTCTCGCGGCGGCGGTCGCGGCGGAAACCGGGGTGGCGGAGGCCGACACGGCGGTGGACGTCGTCATGGTGGCGGCCACTCAGGTGGCGGTCGTGGAAAAGGTGGTCATGGCAAAGGCGGCCAAGGCGGGGGGAAAAACTTTCGCAGAAAAGGGAAGCCCGGAGGCGGCCGTCGCGGCGGCTCGGGCGGCCATTCTCAGGGCGCATGAGCTTGACGCCCGAAGAGTGGAAGGCCAAGCTCTCTGCAGAAGAGCACCGCGTGATGCGCGAGAACGGCACGGAACGCCCCCACACCAGCGAATTCAATGCGGAGTGGCGAGAAGGCACGTACCACTGCAAAGGGTGTGGCACTGCGCTGTTTGAAAGCCCCTCGAAGTTCAATGCTGGATGCGGTTGGCCGAGTTTTGACCGGGAAGCGCCTGAAGCGAACATCACCAAAGTGGTGGACCGATCCCATGGCATGGTGCGCGTCGAGGTCCGCTGTTCAGGATGCGACAGCCACCTCGGCCACGTCTTCCCCGACGGCCCCACCGAGACCGGCACCCGGTACTGCATCAACGGCGTGTGCCTCACGTTCCAGCCGGAATAGGAACACCACAATTCAAGCGCGCTCAGCCCTTTCGCCGGGTGGCCCAAACCCAAAGGACGATGCCTGACAGGAATGTGCAGACGGAGATGAGTTCCGCTTGCGTCATGGTCATGCCCAGGAAGTCGAAGGTGGTGTTGACCCGAATCTTCTCCACCCAGAACCGTTCGAAGCCGTTGAACATCAGGTAAGCGGCGAAGATTTTGCCTGGCACATCCGTCCAACGCTTTCGCATGCCCCACAGGAATGCGAATCCGATCACCGCGGCGGTGGTCTCGTAAATCGGGGTCGGGAACACGGCGGGGTCGAGGTACGTTCCGTAGCCTTCAAACGCCGGCCAGGGTTGTGTGGCCGGATCGATGAGTTTCCCCGTGTAGCCCGCGGACCGTGGTCCGTACACGGCGTTGACGTTGTTGGGGTAGGCGTAGGCCCACACCCAATCTGGCGCCCACGACAACCAGCTCGGCTTGGGGAATGGGTTGGGGATGCCCCAATCGCCGTCGCCGCTGATTTGGCATCCCATCCGGCCGATGCCGTACGCCAACAGCAAACCGGGTGCGGTGGCATCGGCCAACCGCAAGAAATTCATCTTGTTTTTCCGTGCAAAAGCATACACGGCCAATCCGCCCACGATGAGGCCGCCATAGATGGTCAAACCGCCCAAAAAGGCGTTCAGGCTAGGCTGCTTCAGGAACGCCACAAATTCGTCGGGGTACTCGAGGAGGTGAAAGAGCTTGGCGCCCGCGATGCCGCCGATGGCTGCAGCGGCGGTGACACCACCGACAAGGTCTTCAGGGCGAATGACTTGTTCGACGGTTTTGGGCTCAGGAAGCCGCTCGCGTTGGACTTCCCAATAACGCCACGCCGTCATCCCCACAGCCCCCAGCACGCCCCAGACCACGTTGCCATCGGTACTGAACAAGTGTGCCTGCGGCAAGCCGCCGCCTTGAAAGATCTCGCCTGCATTGAACACGAGGTAGAGCACCTTCCATCCAAGGACAAATCCCATGACCGCTTGCAACCCCAGATCCAAGGGGTGGGGCGCTTGGCCGACGACGGCGGTGGTGGTTTGGGATTGGAAGTGGCCCAAGTCCGCCTGACGCTTCAATTCCTTCCGCAGGAGGGCATGTGCCACGAGGAAGGCCAGTGCCACAAAGAACCCAAAGCTGTTGATCAACTTCAGCGCGGGAAGGTCCCAGCCGAGCAAGTCGAGAAAGGCGAAGTACAGGTTGGGGTACATGTGGCGAAGCTACGTCAGTCAGACCAACGTTCCGTGCACCCAACCGAGGGGGTCAATGCGGTCCAGCTTCACGGCATGGATGTCGTTGCCTTGCACCTTGTCCGAGGGAACCGCGACGCGGATGTAGTTGGGGGAGTAGCCCATCCGCAAGCCATCTTCCTCGGCTTCCTCAAACAGCACGTCCACTTCTTGGCCGAGGAACGCCTCGTAGTGCGCGCGCTGGGCTTTGAGGCTCACGTTGCGCAGCGTCTTGTTGCGCTCTTTGCGCTCAGGCACCGGCACGACTTCGTCGATGCGCAAGGCCGTCGTGTTGGGGCGTTCGCTGTAGGTGAATACATGCAGGTAGCTGATTTCGATCGACTTGATGAAGTCGACAGAAGCCAGAAATCTCTCCTTGGATTCTCCGGGGAAGCCCACGATGACATCCACGCCAATGCTCGCATGTGGCATGCGCGCTCGGATGCGCTCGATGCGGGAACGGTAGAGGTCGGTGCGGTAGCGCCTGCGCATGGCAGACAACACCTCGTCGTGGCCGGACTGCAGTGGAATGTGGAAGTGTGGTTGAAATTTCTTGGATGCCGCCACGAAATCGATGAGTTCGTCTGTCAACAGGTTGGGCTCAATCGACGAGATGCGGAAGCGTTCCACCCCCTCGAGTCTGTCAAGTTCCCGCACCAAATCAAGGAGCGTTTCGCCGTGGGCGGTACCAAAGTCCCCAATGTTGACCCCGGTCAAGACGATTTCCTTCGCACCGGCGGCGACGGCCTTTTGGGCTTCGGCCACAGTTTGGGCCACATTGGCGCTGCGCGAACGGCCCCGAGCGAGCGGGATGGTGCAGAATGCGCAGAAGTAGTTGCAGCCGTCCTGCACTTTCAAAAACGTGCGGGTGCGATCGCCGCTTGAGAAGCCCGGAACGAAGGCCCGAACTTCCTTGATCTCTCCGGCAATGGCCCGGGCTTCTTCGCTTTTCTGCGCCCCTTCGAGGTGGGTGGCCAAATTGAATTTTTCGCCTGCGCCCAAGACGAGGTCGACGCCTTCGATTTGGGCAATCTTTGCGGGCTTGAGTTGGGCATAACAGCCCACCACCACCACAAAAGCTTCAGGGTTGCTTTGCATGGCGCGACGCACGGCGTTTCGGCACTTGGCGTCGGCGTGATCGGTCACGCTGCACGTGTTGATGACCACCACGTCAGGGGCGTCGTCCAAGTGCACACGGGCGTATCCCGCATCGCCCAATTGTCGAGCGAGGGTGGAGGTCTCGCTGAAATTCAGCTTGCACCCCAGGGTGTGAAAGGCTGCTTTGAGGCCGGATGCCATACCCACAAAGGTACGTTTGACCAACGCATGCAACTTCAGAGTGGCATGCTGTGTTACCTTGCAGAGCCTCAATCCAGATTGAGCACCAACCAAGAATCTGAAACCATGAACGCATTGTATCGCGCAGGGCTGTTGACCACAGCATGCGTCGCCTTCGCAGCGACCGCCCAAGCCCAAACTTTCACCAACGCAAGCAACCTGCTTCCCGACACCTACAACAGCGGAGGCTGTGTGGGTTTTGCGGATTTGGACGGTGACGGGTACGACGACTTGATTGTCCTTGACCAAAGCAACACCCTTCACACGCTTTACCAAACGCCTGAAGGCACCTTCACCGACTACAACCTCGGCGAGGTGAGCAACGCAAACCAGTGGGGCATGTGTGTGGCCGACTTCGACAACGACGGCCATAAGGACGTGTTCTCAGGCGGTTCTTACGACGGGGTGTTCGTGCAGAAAATCACTGCTCCTGGTGTGTATACGTCTATGGAGTTGGCCAACGGCAGCATGTTCATGCAAGCCTGCAACTGGGTGGACATCGACAATGACGGCGTGCTCGACGTGTTTGGATGTCACGACGATGCCTTGAGCCGCATGTGGAAGGGGACGGAAAATGGTTCTCTCGAGCCCGAGTTGTTCATGGATCTCACGGATTACGACTTGCAGGATTACCCGGGAAACGACCACAGCGGCAACTACGGCACGGTGTGGACCGATTTTGACAGCGATGGTGACATCGATTTGTTCATCGCCAAGTGCCGCCAGTTCGTGAACGATCCCAACGATCCTCGCCGCATCAACCAACTGTGGGTGAACGACGGCAACGGCGGGTGGACCGAGGAGGCGCTCGAGCGTGGGTTGGTCCTCTACGAGCAAAGCTGGACGACGGATTTTGCAGACATCGACAACGACGGCGACTTCGACTGTTTGGCCACCAACCACAGCTCGACCATCAAGCTCCTCGAAAACGACGGCACAGGCTACTTTACCGACATCACGGAAGGCAGCGGCCTCGAAGTTTCAGGGTTCTTTCTTCAGGCGAAGATGGACGACTTCGACAACGACGGNTTTGTGGACCTNATCTACACGGGTGGGGCCGANGGCTTCTTCCGCAANAACGGNGACCACACGTTCACCGAAGTGCCNAACTTGTTCCCCTGGAACGACACCATGCACAGCTTTGCCTCAGGTGACGTCAACCGCGACGGCCAACTCGACGTGTATGCGAGCTACGGAGACAACTATGTGAGCTCTGACAACGACAATCCTGACATTTTGTGGGTCAACGACGGCAATGACAACCACTGGATTGCGTTCGACCTCGAAGGGTTTGAAAGCAACGTGGATGCTGTGGGGGCGAAGGTGGAATTGACGGGGGACTTCGGAACGATGGTTCGCGAGGTGCGCGGCGGTGAGAGCTACGGCATCACGTGCACGTTCATGTGCCGGTTTGGCCTTGGAGATCACGAGGTGGTGGACCAGGCCGTGGTGAAATGGCCCAGTGGATTGGAAACGGTGATCGACAACCCCGCCATCGACCAGTACCACAACGTGCTGGAGGTTCCTTGCTTGGTGAACGTTACGGCCACGGCAAGCGCGGATTCGTTTTGTCCCGGCGAATCGGTGACCTTGTCGGCTCCAGAAGGTTTTGCGTCTTACGAGTGGTCCAATGGCGGTTCCGAAGCCACCACGGAAGTCACTGCCGGCGGGGCTTATTCTGTGTTGGTCTACGACGACGCTGGATGTGCAGGGTTCTCCAACCTGTTGACCATCACCGAAGTCGTGGGCAATGCGCCCACGATCGCCTTCGACGGCAGCACCGACTTGTGCGACGGATCAGTGTTGACGTTGACGGCTTCAGATGCTGACAACTACACGTGGTCGACGGGTGACGAAACCCAAAGCATTGACGTCACCACGTCGGGTTCCTACGCGGTGTACAGCGTGGACATCTGTGGCAACGCTGGAACCTCAGACACCTTGGTGGTGGAAGTGTTCGACGCACCCTTGGGCAACCCCGAGGTCAGCGAGGACATCACCTTGGACGCACCGGCGACGGTGGACTTGACTGCGACAGGCGAGAACATCCGCTGGTACGACTGGTCCACGGGCGGTAACTTGCTCGCGGAAGGCAACGCGTTCTCGCCGCAGGTCGACGTGACGACCACGTTCTGGGCGGAGGATGTCCGCACGACGTCAGGCGACCAAGAAGTGGGGGGTGAGTTGACCAACCAGAACAGCGGTGCCTACCACTCCAACAGCGCGCGCTGGTTGGAATTTGACGTTTACGAGAGCACCCGCCTCAACAGCGTGACGTTGTTCGCCAATGGCACGTACGAGCGGGAGTTTGAGTTGATTGATGAATTTGGAATCGTGCTCGAATCGATGGCCGTGGAAGTCGAGGCGGGAACGTTTGTCTTGGAATTGAACTGGGACATCGAGCCCGGCCTGAACTACGGTTTGCGCTGCACCACAGAGGATCCCCAATTGTGGCGCGAGGGCAACAATTCTGAGTTGAGCTACCCTTACGAGGTGGGCGATTTGTTGACCATCACCAACAGCACGGCTGGGCCGAGCTTGGATTACTACTACTTCTTCTACGAATGGAAGGCCGAGCCCAAGCCCATCGAGTGCGTGTCTGACCGCGTGGGCGTGACCGTCACCGTGGGAGGCACTGTGGGCGTGGAAGAGGGGGCGGAGTCCATATGGTCCGTGATGCCCAACCCCGCTGGCCAAGGCACGGACCTTCGCTTGCCAGGTCTCGACTTGGGAACCTTCATCCAAATTGTGGATGTCCAAGGTCGGATGGTGCACGAGGGCACGTGGGAAGGACGCTTGACTCTGGGATGGCCGGCCGGTTGGTACGCGGTGCGTGCGCAAACCGCGCAAGGCATGCAACACAAGGCCTTGGTCATCGAGTAAGCGCCTGAAATTTGACGACACTTTCAAGGCGGGGCCCAAGGGTCCCGCCTTATTTTTAGGGCATGGGATTGGTCAGCATTTTGACGAGGTGGGTGCCTCGCACCGTGCTTCAACGCGGAGCACACTTGGCATTGCAGAGCGTGGCGTGGTCGTATGCGGGGGACACGCTGGAAGATCCCATTGTGGGAAAGTCCTACCGGAAGATGCTGCCGTACGGACGTGTCCGAAGTCGCCCCAATGCATTGGCTCCACACAGCTTGAGCTTGGAGCGTCACCGTGCCGTGTGGGCCTTTTTGCAACGCAAGACGTCCTTCTTTGAGGCGCCCCTGCGCATGCTGCACCTCGCGCCCGAATACTGCTACTTGACCCGGTTCAAGAAGCAGGCGAACCTGGACTACGTGACGGCCGATTTGAACAGCCCTTGGGCAGACCATCATTTCGATTGTCACGACATCCCCTTTGAGGACGAGAGTTTCGATGTGGTCATGGCAAACCATCTGTTGGAGCACGTGGAAGACGACCGCAAGGTGTTGCGCGAGTTTCACCGCGTCATGAAGCGCGGTGGATGGGGTGTGCTTCAAGTACCCATCAATTACAACGAAGAAAACACCGCGGAGGATCCCAACGTGACCGACCCCATGGAGCGGGAAAGGCTCTACTGGCAACAGGACCACGTTCGGTTGTACGGGCACAAGGACTATCCTGCGCGGTTGCGCGAGGCCGGTTTCCACGTTGAGGAAGTCGACATGATGGAGATGTTGGGGGAGGCGCGCTACAAGCGCTACAGCCTGGGCGAAGAACGTTGGGTGTATTGGGTGTCGAAGCCCTGAGCCTCAGAGTGCCTTGATCTCTGCAACCCGCGTGTCTTGCACGGCTTGCATGAATCCTTGCATTTGTCCTAAGCGAACGTCCACTTCCAACGCACAGGAAATCTGAAAGTCGGTGGAGGCAGGTTCCAATTCCCACCGTTTGATGAGTCCCATGATGACGCCCATGTGCTCGTAGGCGAATGCAATGCGAAGGCGATGGGTGCGAATGCGCTCGACAACTTGACCTGCCCGCAGCGCCTCGGCCGCCCCTTCGCGATACGCTTCGATGAGTCCACCAACCCCGAGTTTGGTGCCCCCGAAGTAGCGCACCACCGCGAACAACACATGGGTCAGATTGTGGGCCCGAATGACGCCGAGGATGGGAGGTCCGGCACTGTTGCTGGGTTCGCCATCGTCACTTGAGCGGTGGTGGGTTCCGTCGAATCCAAGCATCCATGCATAGGCGACGTGGCGGGCAGCATGGTGTTGTTTTTTGAGGGCCTCGAGATGGACTTTGACCTCCGATTCGGAGGCGATGGGAAAGCCGTACCCAAAGTGCTTGGAACCTTTGGCTTTGAAAAGGCCCTCACAAGGACCGGCCAGCGTCCGGTAGGTGTCCTCCATGTCCGGGGCCATCATCCTTCAAAGCAGAAGGACAGCACAAAGCTTCGGGTCCTCAGGAAATCCAATGGTGACGCGTAAATGCTGTCGTCGGGAATCAGGACGTTGCGAAGGCCGTGTTCGGTTTTGGCCTGAATGGCGAGCTTGAAGAAGGGGAGGAAAATGTCGATGCCCGCCCCGATGTCCGCGGCAATGTTCCCCGACTTCAGACGCAAAATGTTGTCAGATTGCAACTGCTGGTTGACGTTTTCCTGAGATTGGAAGTCGCGCGCATATTTCACCCCAAACAACGCGTACGCCGCGAAATTGTCCACCCGGTCTGTGCGCCACTTGAGCAAGAGCGGAATGTCAAGGTTGACGGCCTCCGTGCGTTTGATCACATTGTTGGATCCTTCAATCGTGTAGTCCAATCCGCGGTCTTGGAAACTCAATCCAGGCACAAACCGCAGACGCCAGTGCCGTGAGAGCGTGTAAGACGCCATCAAGTGCATGTTGAATCCGGCCTGTGGCACGTTGTTCACACCCCGGAAAGAGTCAGACGCACTGTCTGCGACAGCGAAGTTGAAATCACTCGAGTTGGCGGACAAAATGAAGCCAAAGTGGTACAACCGCGAATCGAAGTTGGGCAAGTTCTTTCTGCCACGTTGCGCGTGAGTCGCTGTACTCAGCATCATCAACGCCAGTCCGATAAAAAGGGGAATACGCTTCATGCTCGACCAAATTACGTCATCACAACGAGGCAATGCCCCAAATCTGATGCAACAGCACCGTGGCACACAAGGACAGGAGCATGGCGGCGAACAAATAGGTGATCAAGGAAAGCACAAAGGTGACCCCCCCAGAAAGCATCCACGACACTTGGGTGGTCGCCTGGGTGCGGTAGGTCTCGCGGTCGGGCAACTCCCCGACGGACTCCACACCTTGCTCGGCCACGAAGGCCGCGTAGGCTTCGTCGCTTGCGGTGTGCTCGTCAATTTGGGCGAGCCGCAAGGCCTTTCGCAATTCTGTGGCATCCTTGGCCACCACGTGGTTCCAGCCCCACACCGAGCACGCGGCCAAGATGGCATAGACGGCCAGGGGTTTGGTCAATTGCTTGAAGTCCCCCCAAAAAGACTGCGTGCTGCCGCCACGACGAACCATCCAAACCGACCATCCCAACGCGAGCAGGGTCAGGGCAGACCAGTGGTACATGCCACCCAAGGCCACCAAGCGTTCAGCGTTGATGGGCCCGGCAAGCAGCCATTTGAAGGCAAAGTATCCTGCGGCCAACACGAGCGGAAGGCCAGCAAGTGGGGTGCTGCGCATGGTTATCCGTTCATCGACGCGAGGAATTCCTCGTTGTTGCGGCTGCCTTCCACACGGTCCTTGACGAATTCCATGGCTTCTACGCTGTTCATGTCTGCGAGGTGCTTGCGCAAAATCCAAATGCGCTGCAGGTCGGCCTTGTCCATGAGAAGGTCTTCACGGCGCGTGCCGGAGGCCAAAATGTCGATGGCAGGGTAGATACGACGGTTGGAAATCCGGCGGTCCAGCTGGAGCTCCATGTTGCCGGTCCCTTTGAACTCCTCGAAGATCACTTCGTCCATCTTGGAGCCCGTTTCCGTCAGCGCCGTGGCGATGATGGAGAGCGAGCCGCCGTTTTCGATGTTGCGTGCCGCACCGAAGAAACGTTTGGGCTTCTGCAGGGCGTTGGCCTCCACACCACCGGACAGGATCTTGCCCGAAGAAGGGCTGACCGTGTTGTAGGCACGCGCGAGACGGGTGATGGAGTCAAGCAGGATGCACACGTCGTGTCCACATTCCACCATGCGCTTGGCTTTTTCCAGCACGAGGTTGGCAATGCGCACGTGACGGTCTGCGGGTTCGTCGAAGGTGCTGGCGACCACTTCTGCATTTACACTGCGCTTCATGTCCGTCACTTCTTCAGGACGTTCGTCGATGAGCAGGATGATGAGGTACACCTCCGGGTGGTTCAGGCTGATGGCGTTGGCCACATCCTTGAGCAAGGTGGTCTTTCCCGTCTTGGGTTGCGACACAATCATNCCNCGCTGCCCTTTNCCAATNGGGGCGAACAGGTCCATNAGTCGTGTGCTNACGGTGCCACGGGCGGTGCTCAACTTGAAGCGTTCTTGCGGGAACAGCGGGGTCAAAAACTTGAAGGGAACCCGGTTTTTGATCCACTCAGGGCTGCGGCCGTTGACGCTTTTGACGTCCAACAGCGGGTAGTATTTCTCTCCAATGCGTGGAGGACGAATGCCTGCCACCACGGTGTCGCCCGTCTGGAGCCCAAATTGCTTCAGTTGCTTCGCCGAGATGTACACGTCGTCGGGAGAATTCAGGTAGTTGTAATCGGCAGAGCGAAGGAACGCATGGCCTTCCTGTTGCACTTCGACCACGCCTTCCGTCTGCACCAACCCGTCGAAATCGAATCCGTGCTCTTCGGGTTCAGACAAGAAGGGGTCGCGACGGTTGCGGTTGTTGCGGTTGTTGCGGTCGTTACGGTCGTTTCGGTTGTTGCGGTCGTTGCGGTTGTTTCGATCGTTGCGGTCGTTCCGGTTGTTGCGGTCTCCGCGCTCGCCTCGGTTGTTCCGGTCGTTGCGATCGTTCCGGTCATTGCGGTCATTCTTGCCGCCTTGATCTTGGCCACCTTTGGCGTTCTCGTCTTTGCCGCGAGCTTCGTCGCCTTGGCCTTCGCGTCGGCGTCGGTCACGGCGTTCGCGCATGCTTTCGCCTGAGCGTCGTCCTTGGTCTTGGCCCTCCTTGTTGGAATCGGAACCACCTTCTGCGGAAGGCGCGTCGCTTTTGGACTTGTCGTCCTGTCCGTCATCTTTGCCCCGGCGGCGGTTGTCGCTCTTGGGCTTGTCTTGGCCTTGATCGTCCGTGGATTTCTTGGCGCGGGGGGCGCGCTTCTTGGGCGAGCTCTCTTTGGCGTCACCCTTGGCCTTGCTTTTGTTCGCACTCGGCTGTGCCGCTTGCTCGTCCAAAATGCTGTACACGAGGTCCTGCTTCTTGAGCTTGTCCACGCGGGTGATTCCAAGTTTGCTTGCGATTTCTCGCAGTTCGGCAACTTTTTTGCCGTTCAGTTCGATGATGTCAAACATCCTAATACGTTGGGTGAGGGAGGGGCAAAAACCCCGGGTTGGCATCCCGATGACGCCGATGAGGTAAAGATAGTCAATGTCCTTCTCGTCGGTGCAGTTGGTGCCCAAAAATGTGCGTCTTGCTTCTCTCAAGGACGCTTCCGCGCCCATTCGACAACCCGAAGATCCTGCAGCTGTCCTTCGTCAATGCGAAATTTGAGCATGGTGCAGACTTTGTGAAAGCCCGAGATGCCTGCGGCTCCTGGATTCAAGTGGAGTCCACCCCAAGCGTCCACGCGCTGCACGAGCAAAATGTGGCTGTGTCCACAAATGAAGAGGTCGGGGCGTTCCACCCGCAATTGGGGAAGGATGCCTCGGGCGTATTTGGGCGGTCGGCCGCCGATGTGGGTCATCCACACCTTCAGTCCGCCTGCCTCGAAGCGCTGATGTTCCGGCCAGGTGCGCCGCGCAAGTTGATCGTCAATGTTGCCGTACACGGCCCGAACCTTGGTGATGTCCGCCAAGGCGTCTGTCACATGAAGATCCCCAATGTCCCCGGCGTGCCACACTTCGTCACAGCCGTCGACGTGCCGCTTGATGCGGTCGTCGATGTGGCCATGGGTGTCTGACAGCAATGCGATGTTCATGGGAATCGTTCCTTCGTTTCGGGCAAATTCGGCCAAAAATGTCCCACTTTCGTTTCATGAAAACCACGTTGCTGTCTTGGGGGCTTCTTTGGGCCCTTGTCGTCGGAGTTGCACCCCACGGTCTCGCCCAAATCAAGGAGCCCACGCGCAAAGCGCAAAAAGAGTACCAGAAGGCCCTTGAAGCGTACCGGTTTTTGTCGCCCAATCTTGCGCTCAGTCACCTGGACGAGGCACTCGACCGCAGTCCTTCTTTTGCGGAGGCCTTGTTCCTCAAAGCACAGATTTACCAGGACATGTCGCATCCGCGACAAGAAGAGGCCCTTGCAGAGGCACTGAAGGTCAATGCCACCATGTTTCCTCACGGCTGGGTGACACTGGCCGAGATCCAATGGAATCTTGGCAAATACGAGGAGGGGTTGCAGTCGCTTGCCCGGCTCGAAGCATTGTCTGCGCCTCGCATGACTGAAGAATCTGAACGGCGTCGCGCATGGGTGGAAGCGGGATTGACTTTTGCTGTGGAGGCCATGGCCGAGGAAGAGGTGGCCCTCGAGGCCGAGGCGGTGCAGGGTGGGTTGAACACAGACGCGTTGGAGTACTACGGCGCGCTCGACCTCAGTGGGACCCGCATGGTGTTGACCCGCTCGGGCTTGTCAAGCGAGGAGCAACGCACGACACCCGGGGTTGTGGGCGGTGAAGATTTTTTCGAGTCCATGCAGCTGGAGGACGGCACGTGGTCGCCTCCGGTACCCTTGCGGGGCGTCAACACCCCCATGAATGAAGGGGCGCCCACGTTGAGTGGCGATGGGAAAACGATGGTATTCACGGCATGCGCGACTCCTCGGGATGGCTATGGCCCACGTCGGGGCAAAGGTTCTTGCGATTTGTTTGAGTCGACATGGGATGAATCGACGCAGCAGTGGTCTCTGGGCGTCAACTTGGGCGCACCCAATTCGGCAGGTTGGGAAAGTCAACCTGCGCTGAGCTCGGACGGAAACCTGCTGGTGTTCGCGCGCGGACCCAAAGGACAGCTCGAACCCTCCGACTTGGTGGTATGCCACAGGTTAGCCAATGGCGGCTGGTCCTCCCCGAGGAAGCTGGCGGGTAAAGTGAACACGCCCTACACCGAGGAGAGTCCCTTTTTGCATCCCGATGGAAAGACCCTGTACTTCAGCAGCGACGGTCACCCAGGTTTTGGCCAGCTCGACGTGTTCATGTCCAAGTTGCAGAAGGACGGGGCGTGGGGCGAGCCTGTGAACTTGGGGCGTGGGGTCAACAGCCCAGGAAAAGACAACAGCTTGATGGTGATGCCCCGAGGTGGTGTGGCCATGTTTGCCACCACGCAGGGTTCGGGAAACTTGGATTTTTGGCAAGTGGAATTGCCGGAGGAAGTCAAGCCCATTGAGGTGGCGACCCTTCGAGGGGTGGTCCGCGATGCAAATACAGGGCAGGCACTGGTCGCAGAGGTGGCCATTGTGGATCTCTCTTCAGGCCAAACCGTCAGCCGTACCTCGTCAGAAGGCGAAACAGGCTTTGTCATTCCACTGCCAGGCTTGGGGTCCTACAGTTTTGAAGCCAGCGCAGAGGGACACCTCTTTGGCATGACCACCTACGAACAAGGCGGGGGAATCGACCTCAACCGGTCGCCGTTTGTCCAGATTGAACTCATGCCGATTGAAGTCGGCCAATCCTTCACACTCGAGGCCATTCAGTTTGAATCGGGCCTGTCCAAGTTCAGCGAGAATTATCAGGCGGGTTGTGAGCGTTTGGCACAATGGATGCTCGACAATTCAGGAGTGCGGATTCGCATTGTGGGCCACACAGACAACATGGGAAGCGTGCCCTTCAACGTGGCGTTGAGCCTGGACCGGGCTGCAGCGGTGGAAGGATTTCTGACGGAACGAGGGGTAAGTGCGGAACGCATCGAAACCCAAGGGGATGGCCCTTCAAACCCGGTTGCGGACAACGAGACGGAGGAAGGCCGTGCCCTGAACCGCAGGGTGGAGGTGGTGATCCTCGATTGACCTTTCTGCAGTCCTTACGTCAACGCAGGTTCCAGACAGCTGACAAGTACAGGGTTCTCGGTGGCGCCGGATTGTAGAGCCTTCCACCAAACCCGTTGAGTTGATGCCAGCCAGAATAGGCCGTATTCGTGGCATTTCGAACGCCGATTGACACGGACACGGGCGCGGAAGGAGGCGTCCATCCGAGGTCGACATTGGCCGTGGCGTAGGCGGGGTGGATGTTTGCGCCGCTTGTGTTGAGCGGCGTGGCACCCACCGCGCGAACCCACGTTTGAAGCGTCCACGTGTGGTTGCGGTCCCACGCCTTCCAATGGTGCTGGATGTTGGCCATCCACCGGGGCGATCCGGGCAAGGCGCCTGGCTCCCAGCGGTGGAATTGAAACGTGCCTGACCCTTGAAGGCGATGACGTGGCCACGTTTGCTGTGCGCGCCATTCGATGCCCTGCATGGTCACGGACGAGGTGTCGTTGACAAACGTGGGGTTGTCCAACGAATCGACCGCTTGCACGATGGCTCGGTTGACGCTTTGGTGGTACAGCACAACTTCCCCTTGGCTGTGGCGAAATCCGGACTCCAGGGTCCACGCGCGTTCCGCATCGAGCACCGCAGGCAATGCGCCGGTGATGTCGGTGGACAGGGATTCAAAATTCGTGGGGTCGCTGAATCCAGTGGACGCCTGCACAAAGGCGGTCCAGGCCGAACCCAACGCCTTTGATGCGCCGAGACGTGGAAGGAGTTGGGTGGTGTTGAAGGGGGAGAGGTAGGACGTGTCTGAGGCTGTGCCCTGCGCCAGGCGGGAGCGCTGGGACAAGGCGGCCGATGTTTCCAACCGCCATCCAGAATCCCAGGCCCAGGAGAGGGCAGGAGCCCAATGTGAGCGCGATTGGCGAATGTCAAGGTCGTACTCGAGGGGACTCTCACTGCCCAACACGGCGTCGCTCCACTGGGCAAAATTTCCTTGGTCGACCACCGCCATAAGCGTCCATTCGGCCTGGAAATCGACCTTCTCAAAGGACCATTTGCCAAATCGTTGGCGAATGCGCAAGCTTCCTCCTGTGCCAGACTCCTCCTTGTAGCCATTGTAGAAGGCAGACGTCCCGAACGGGTTGGTTTTGTCACTCCACCTCAAAAGCGACCAGATGTCCAAGCTGCTTCGGTGTTGCTTCTTGCTCAAGTTGGGAACGTGAATGTGGTGCCCCCACAAGGCGCGCCGGCGACGCACATGGGCGTCATAAGCAAGACCGGGAGCCAGGGTAGCGGTCGAGTCTGTGAAAGCGGTCAACGAATCCACCGCCCCCGGCAGTTCCCAACTGCCGTCCTGGAAGGCCAGCCAATCGTAGTGCTTGACGTTGTCGTTGCCCCAGGCATGGTCCAATTCAAGGTGAAGACGGTTGTTGGCTTCTTGGTCGCGGTAGCCGGTGTTTTGGGTGTGCGACACCCTCAGGTTCCACCCTTGAATCTGCAGCGCACCATTGACGCGCGATTGCACCCCGCCGTTGCCCGTGGTGCCCATCACCGTTTGAAGACGGGCCAATTCCGGATTGGACGCACCGTGAACCACCAGCGCTCCTCCGTAGGCCCCACCAAACGTGGTGGCCGCCGCGCCCGAAACGAGCTCCATGCCTCCAGACCAAGCAGGGTCGAGCCATTCGACTGGGCTGGTGCCGTCCGCCTCAGTCAACATGAAGCCGCGCACAAACAACATTGTATTCCGCACTGCGAAAGGCGAGCGCAAGGCAGATCCCCGCACATTGACCCGGCGACTTCCACCCATACCTCGGGTTTCCATCAGCACGCCCGGCAAGGCATTCAGGGCGTTGGACACATCCGCGCTTCCAAAGCCATTGGCCAGCACCGAGTCCGCCGTCCATCGTGTGGCGGCGATTTGTTCTGGCGCCAAGAGGGGGCTGTATGTCGCGATGGCCGCGGAATCGAGGGCCACCCAATCCCACATCAGTGAATCGGAAGGAAGGACACTGTGGGTTGCTGAAGCGGCCGATCCCGTCAGGCAGAGTCCAAGGCAAAAGATACGTAACATGGGCAAGGATTATTGGACGTTAAGGACGCGCGTCATGTGGGCGCCGTTGCTTTGGGCATGCAGCAGGTACGTGGCCGCGGGCCAGGAGGACACGTCCATGGTTTGGCCTGACTGAAGCTGACCTTGGGCCCACACGCGCCCTTGCAGGTCCATGACCTGATACGCTTGTCCAACCCAGGCTTCGGACACGCGGAATTGCACTTGGTCCACGGCAGGATTGGGATAGATGTCCAAGCCGCGTTCGTCCTTCCATTCGGTCACGCCATCGGTGGCTGCAGGACGAAATTCCTTGATCAAATTGGGCCCGTTGCCCGTGTAGCTCGGACCGTTCAAAGCCAGGTAAATCGCACCCGTGTATGGGTTGACCGCCACGTCGCGCATGCGCTGGTTGAATTCGGTGAAGAACATCTCGCTGCCCTCCAAGGTCAAACCGTCTTCACTCATGTGCAACACTTCCAGGCGTCCGCCAACAGGTGAGCTGAAGCCGCCGAGCACCGCCATGAGCACGCTCCCTTGCCATTCAGGAATGGCAGGGTGGTCGTAGTAAATGAGGTCGTTCACCGCCGCGCAGGGAGACCACGTTTTCAGGGGCTCGGGCACGTTGTTGGTCTCGCAAAACGATTCCTCTGCGCCCGCATTGCACCAATCGCAGATGCCGTCACAGGCGCCTTCGACGTTGGGCCAGCCGTAATTGCGTCCGGCCTCGAGGATGTTGAACTCGTCGGAGTTGTATTGGCCATGCTCACTGCTGTAGATGACGCCGTTGGGGCCAACGCAAAGGCCTTGGCTGTTGCGGTGACCTTTGGTGTAGACGTAGCTCGAGGGGTCGGGGTTGTCCGCGGGGACACTGCCATCGAGGTTGAATCGCAGGATCTTGCCGTTGTCGCTGTTGTCGTTTTGGGAAGAGACACCGCCGTCCCCCATGTCGCCCGTGCTCATGAGCAAGGTGTTGTCCGGCAAAACCAACAAACGGCTTCCGTTGTGGATGCCAGCTGCGCCCACGATGTGAAGGATTTGCTCGTTGCCGAGTGAAGTGCCGTCCCAGTAGAAGACGCTCAAACGTTCGTGGTTGCCGTTGGCAAAGTTTTGGGCGGTGTAGGCCAAATACACCAGCGGCTCCGACTCAAAGTTGGGATGCAAAGCCATGCCCAATAACCCGGGTTCGACGCCTGAGTCGTTGACGTTCAACGAGAGCACCGTCTCGTACACACCCGAGGCCGGGTCGATGCGCAGCACGTCGCCCTCGCGCGTGGTGCACCACAGCATGTCGTCGGGACCCCATGTGAGCTCCCATGGGATGTTGACCCCTGAAACAAGGTCGTATTCGTTGAGTATGGTTTCGCCGACGTTCCACGTGGGTTGGGCAAACGCGGTCAAGGCGCACGTCGCAGACATCGCGATCAAGGCCAAGGCGTGAAGTTGATTTTTCATGAAGAAGGATTCAAAGGGTCGTGTCGAAAGCTACGGCGCCAAATGCAGGCAACGTTCCCTTTGTGGACAACATGCCCGCCAAGGTGGTTGCAGCAGCATGGTCGGAAGGGAGTGCATGTGGTTGGCTGTCCCGGTTGAAGTATAGGTCGGTGACTTCATTGAGGTAGGCCCGCTGAATGTGCAGCACGTGTTCGTCCACAATCTCAAAGGTGGTTGTGCCGTACAGCATGCTCATTCGATTGCGACGCAGGTTGGCCCAATCAGAGGTCCATTGCTTGGTCCGCATCTCTTGCTCGTTGAGGTTGTCAAACCGCATCATCCGGCGGTTGTCGGGGTCGTTGCCGCCGACATCGGCAATTTCGTCGCCGTAGTACACACAGGGAATGCCCGGCACGCTCATGAGGTAGGACATGAGCAAGCGCATTTTCGCGTAACCGTCGTCTCCGCCGTGCTGGATGTCGCGTGTCCAGCCTTGGAACTTCATGTCTTCGTTGACGTCGAGCGTGCCGTCGGCAAGAGAAGTGAAGCGCGGGCGGTCCTGATTGCCCGTGATGTTCCCCATCAAGTGGTGCGCGCCGTACGTGGCTAGGCTGGCTTGGTTGGTGGCGACGAGGTCGGTCCAAGAACCCTCCTCAAAGGCAATGGCGCCCACCAATTTGTCGTAGAGGTTGAAGTCAAATTGCGCGTCGAGCATGCCGCTGGACAGGTAGCTTCCGATGAGGTCGGGACTTCCATACGTCTCGCCGATTTGGAAAAGGCGCTTGCCCGTTTGGGCTTGCGCGGCTTTGAGTTTGGTGGTCAACTTCCGCCAAAACACTTCACTGATGTGCTTGGTGGCGTCGTGGCGGAATCCGTCAATGCCGCTGTGTGTGGCCCACCACGCCGCGCTGTCGGACATGGCTTCGGCCACTTCAGGGCGCTCCAAATCCAGGGTCGGCATGAACGTGTCAAACCACGTGGTCAACCGGTACTCGTCCCACCGTTCGGTGTTCAAGGAGCCGTCGGGGAGGTAGAGTTCGGTTGTCCAATCGGGATGGACGTCCATCAAGGGGTGGTCTTCATGGACGTGGTTGCCGACGTAGTCCAGCAGCACATTCATGCCGTTCTCGTGGGCGAGGTCGGTCAAGTGGGTCATGGCGTCGTTGGACCCAAACCTCCGATCCACTTCTGTGCAGCTGACGGGCCAGTAGCCGTGGTACCCGCTGAACCGGCTCGTGACATCTGTCCGTGCGCTGTCCTGCCAGTACCCCCATGCGCCTTCGGCGTTTTGGGTAACGGGAGAGATCCAGACCGTGTTCATGCCCAGGTTTTCGAAGTAGGCTTCCTCGACCTTGGCAGCCACGCCCTGCAAGTCGCCCCCAAAGTGGTTGGCCATGGGCAAGATGTCGGGGTCGTTGACCGGCTCGTCGTTGTCCTTGTCGCCGTTGACAAAGCGATCGACCATGAGGAAATACATGGTCGCACTGTGCCAATCGGAGCGCGTGAGCGTGGCCGGGTCTGTCACAGGGGTGTTGCCTTCTGTGGGGATCAGCAAATCCTGTGAGATGCCGCCTTCATGGGCCGCCCATGCCCGCACGTGGTGCCGGCCCTCGTCAAAACCAGAAAGCATGACCGGCAAAGTGATGGCGTCTTCGTGCGCCCCGTGATGCACCAGCATGTTGTCGACGGTGACCAAGACCTCGGCCGCACCATCCGTTTGAAGGAACAACTTGCCGTCCTTCTCAAAGGCCTGAAGTTGGGGTGGGACTGGTGCTGTCACGCGCACTGCGGAGTTCCATCCGCCCATGCCGTTGGACATGCGGTCTTCGTTCGCAGGGTCGAGGATCCACTCGCCATCCACCACCCATTGGTAGGGGTGGCTGCCGGGCCGGAGGATGGCCTCGTACGCGAAGGAGCCGTCCTCCGCTTTTTTTGCCGGTTGGGGGGTCCATCCTGTGAGGTCCCCCACGATTTCCAAGGAGGACTTGGGCTGAGGCGCAAGGGAAGCGTCGAAGGTGAAGGTGTGTCGGACTTCGCCTTTGGACAGCACGGGAACCATGCGTTCCTCGCCCTGCAACTTCAATTTGAGCACTCCCAAACCGCTGGAAGGCGCGCCAGGAAGGGTGATTTGTCCATCCGCCATCAGGAGCGTATCGCAGGCATCGGCCGTATCGCAGTAGACGATGTGGTCCACGGTTTCTCCGGGTGCCAACCAGTCTTGGACCATCCACGTGGAAGAGGAAGCTCCCACTTGAATGGGCATGATCGCGCCCCATGAGGGCGGCGAGGGATTCTCCGAGGCAGGTTGACAGCCGAGAACGGCAAAGGCCATGGCAATTGCCACGGCCTTTGAAGTCGATGGGAAGAAGTTCATCGGATTATTCGCAATCGAGGAGCGGGACCCCTGTTTCGTAGTAAATGCCATCCCACGGCGTGGTGTCCGGGGGGTAGGTGAATCCGGGCTTCAACGGGTAGCAGATGAGCGTGAGAATGCCCAAGCCTTCGGGGATGATTTCCTCGAAGTGTTCCACAGGAAGGATGACCGTGCGGTAAAACCCGGGCTTGTCTGCGACGGGCTTCATGCGAAGCTCTGGGGTGCTGGTCACTTCCTCGTCAGGCACCATGGAGTAGAAGGTTCCGTCGGTGGCACGGGCTTTGATTTGCAGGTACACTTCGTCGTTCTCGATGTCCGTCAAGTCGACGTCGATGTTGCTGTTGTACGTGACGCTCACAAAATCATCGGCACGTCGCGTTTCGGGGAATACGCACATCTTCTCCTCGCACAACTTGGGGAGGACACCCACGTTGAAGTCTTCGGTTTTGGCTTCTCCAAAATCTTCGAATCCGGGGTAAGGTGCCCCGTTCTTGAGTTTGGCCAAGCAAGAGATGCCTTGGCTGTAAAGGCTGCTTGCATCGCTGTAAAACTGAGAAGGCACAAAGGTCAACGAGTATGTCAGCCCACCTTGGTGCACCAGTTGCATGTCGTCGTTGCTGCTGTCCCACGATCCATTGGTGCCGACGGGGTCGCTCGGCGTCCACGTCCAGATGTACACAGGCAAGTCGGGATTGGCTTCCAAAATGGACTTCAACCCAAATTGCTCACTCTGTCCCACATCGATTCTCAAGGTGACTTCTTCATGAAGCCCTGTGGGGCTTGGGGTGAGGGTCACGGCTTGTCCCCAAGCCAGGGTGGTCACAAAGGCACATGTCACGGCCGTCCCGGCCGCGCGCAGCGCGTGTTGGAGAGATGCGGTCATCATCACTGTCGGTTGAAGCTGAAGGTGTAAGCCAAGACGGGGCTTCCGTCGCAAGGCCGGTCGTACACGATGTCGAGGAGGTTGTCGTGGGGACGCACCACGGCACCGAGGTTGTATTGCAGGGTGTCGAGGGGCATGCCGTCGACGTCTTCGGTGGCGAGGATGAGGAAGGTCGGNTGCTCTTCGTCGTCCAGGGACCACTNNCCCCCGTCTCCNAAGTANTTGCGCCCCTTTTCAATACTCACGCTGTAGGTGAAGTCTTCGTTGAGGGTGATTTGGAGTGGGGTCACAATGCCGTCGATGTAGAGCTCACTCAAGTCTCGCACTTCGGTCAAAGGACTTTGGAGGTCGGTTTGAGAAAAGCTGCCCATTTCCCAAACCCCAATCATGCCTTCCAATTTGTTGAAGGGCTCTCCGAGTTCACCTTGAAGCTCGGGCTTGCATCCCATCCATCCGCCCACAACGAGCAGGGCCATGGAGGCGAGGGTGATGTGTTTTGCGATGTTCATGTTGTCTCAGTTTGGGGTCAGTTGCATCCGCCCACTTCGTTGAACTCAAATCCGGCGACGTTGCCCTCCGACGCGGAGAACTGAAGCGCCATGCCTGGACAATCCCACGGGGCGTTCCGGATGGTGACGTCTTCACCCATGGCGCCATGGCGTTGAAGCTGTTCCACCCAAAGGCCCATGCCCACGGTCTCCTTGCGGTAGTCGTATCGCGCGGCTTCCACGATGTCCTCCGCCGTGGCGCCGACATCCAAGAGGTACACGGCAGACGTGATGCCTGCGCGCGCCCGGATGGCGTTGATGTCGTCGATGGCCGTGCCGAGGTTGTTCCCCGTCTCGCCGTAAGCTTCAGCCCGAATCAACATCATCTGCGTGAGGTGCACGAGGGGAACGTTGAAGAAGCTGTGGTCCGTGAAGCGGGTCAGCAGGGTTTTGCCTTCCGTGGGGAGGTAGTCAAACCACAACGACCTGCGGTCTTCGTTGGCGCCGCCGACAATGCCTTCAAACCAGTTCCAGTAGTCGGTGGTCAAAGTAATCTCCGGATTGGCCGTGGGTTGCCACCACCGCACGAATTGGTCCGTGCGGTTGTCATTGGTGGCGAGGGTGCTGTACACCGAGAAGATGGATTCTGGGCTGGTGGCGCCAATGGGCAGACGCATGCGCACAAAGGCGCTGTCCGTTTCAGGTTGTTCCAAACTGTAGCGGCCGCTGTCAATCACTTCGGTGGCCAGTTGCGCAGCCTCGGCAAATTCCATCTTGAGGAAGTGCACTTGGGCGAGCAAGGCCTTGGCGGCGTCGCGTGTGGCGTAGATGCCGTTTTCCTCAGGGAGGTTGGAAATGGCGTCGTTGAGGTCGGCCTCGATTTGGGCGTAGGCCTCTGCCACGGAAGCGCGGGGGAAGGGGACGTCGCGAAGGACGGTGGGCAGGGGAATGCCCGGGTGGCTGTTGTCGGCCGTGTAGCCGTAGGGCTGGGCAAACATCTTCACCGCGCCCCAAAAGCAAAATGCACGGATGAATTTGGCTTCGGCTTCCATGCGGTTTTGGTCTTCCGCGGAGAGCCCCTCGATCAAATCAAAAGCATCCAAAAGGCTGTTGACGCGCAGAACGGGGTAGAAGAAGTCCCGGTTCACGCCACCCACATACGACGTCCAGCGGATGGTTTCGCGGTTGTAGATGGCCTTGAAATCGTTGTTGGCCAAGGGTTCGTTGGTGTTCTCGCCGCGCAACTCGTTCATGAGCTGCACATCCCCGTCGTAGAGGTTGGCCAACACGTCGTAGCACGACACAAGCAAGGCCTGAAGGTCTTCAGGGGTTTGCAAAGCGTCCTCAGCCAGGATGTATTGGTCGGGGTTGACTTCGAGCCAGCGGCACCCTGCAAAAGTCATGGACAATGCCACGAGGGCCGAAAGAAGGAAAGTGTGGTTCTTCATGGCGCTTAGAAGTTGGCGTTGATGGCAAAAATGACAGAGCGCTCTTGAGGCGCTGTGAGGTAGTTGGCACCGCCGGAGAAGTTTCGGTCTTGGCGGTTTTCAAAGTCGCGCGTCAACTCCGGATCGAGGCCGATGAAGTTGGTGAGCACAAACAAGTTGTTTCCGCTCAAGCGCAAGGTGATGTCGCCCTTGGAAGAGGGGACTCGGTACGAGATCGAGGCGTTCCGAAGTCGGATGTAGCTCGCGTCGTACATGAACAAGCTCGTGTTCCACCAAGGCGAAATACCGGCGGGAATGCCGTAAGTCTCAGGGTCGAGTGTAAGACGAGGAAAGTTGGCGATGTCGCCCGGTTGTCTCCACCGATCGAACAGGTCGGTACGCATGTTCCAATCGGTGACCATCCCGAGTTGACGTTTCGCGGAACTGTCCCAAATCTTCGCCCCAAAGGCCCCCGTGAACTGGGTGCTGAGGGTCCAGTTGCGGAAAGTGAATTCGTTGCGCAATCCTCCGACATGATCGGGGAGACCGTCTCCCACGGCACGGCGGTCATTTACATCCCAGTTAAAGGTTTCATTTCCATCAATGTCGATGTAAATGGGCCTTCCTGATTCCGGGTCAACATGACTGAATGGGACCAAGAAATAGGTTGTCAATGGTTCTCCTAAGACTGCTCGGCTGTCGTTTGTCCCACCTGAGATGGCATCTTCCGTGAAGTCGCCTGTGCTCACCAGCTCGTTGTAGTTGTAGGAGTAGTTCAATGTGGTTTTCCACTGAAGCTCTGACGCATTCGGGAGGTTGTTGGACGTGATGCCCAATTCGACACCACGGTTTAACACTTGTCCCGCATTCACGGCTCGGGTGTTGAATCCTGTGTGCGCCGGCAATTCGACGTTCATCAACACATCGCGACTCATCTTGTTGTAAACACCGAGCTCGATTGATACGCGATCCTGCCAGAGGCCCAACTCCAGTGAGGCATCGACGGTCTCCACCGTTTCCCAGCGCAGGTCAGGGTTGCCTGGCTGTGTGGGGTAGACAATCGTGTCGCCCGCATACGTTGCTCCCTGCGTTTGGTCAGCGTATAGAGCAAAACGGCTGAAACCATCAATGTCGGCATTTCCCGATCGGCCCCAACTTGTCCGGAATTTCAGGAAGCTGATGGTCTCTGAGTTGAAGGAGGGCTCGTCGCTGATGACCCAGCCTGCAGCAGCGGAGGGGAAGAATGCAAACCGATTGTTCCGCCCAAAACGACTGGACCCATCCATGCGTGCTGTCGCTTGGAAAAAGTATCGGTCCTTCAAGTTGTAGTTGACACGGGCGAACGTCGACGCAAATCCATCTGTGCGATAGAGAATTGGAAATGCGTTGGTTACGCTAGATACCGTGGCATACAAGCTGTCGTGCAACCCAAGCAAGCTGTCACGCAAGGCGGGCATGGCATATGCCGGGCCCTCGGAATTGACGAGGTTGAAGCCAAATCCGTCGCTTTCGAACTTTTGGGCTTCCGCACCCACCAAAATGGACAGCGAGGTGGTGTCCGTGTCGATGGCGCGGAACGTGGCATTCGCCCCCACGTTGTAGTTGCGGGCGTTGTATTCGCTCCAGTCCCCGTAGGCGAAGCCATTGGTAATGTCAAGTGCGGAGTTTTTGTAGACGTCGCTCTCGAGTTTGCTGTTGTCGTAGCCGCCATTCATCACGATGTCCATGCGCTTGTGCGGGGTAAAGATGATTTGTCCTGTGGCAATTTGACGACGCTCTGTCTCCCGCCACTGCTCGAGGTCTTGGTTGGCCATGGGGTTGCTCCAGCGGTTCAATTCGTAGTTGCGCTCTGTAGACACAAGGCTGCCGTTGGCATCGAAGGTGGAGTCCACCACGTAAGGTGCCATGTAGGGGAGGGCAGTCGACATGGCTGCGCCAATGCCTCCGAACCATCCCCCACGAACGCGTTGGTTTTGACCTTCAGACGTGCTTCCTGAAAGCAACACCTTGATCTTGTCGTTGGGGGTCCAATCGAAGTTGGTTCGTGCACTCGTGCGGGTGTAGCTGTTGCCAACGGCGTAGCTCTCGTTCTTGTCGTAGCTCACCCCGTTGTACATGGACCACTTTTCACCGCCGCTCCTGAGCCCGATGTTCTGTTGGGTCTTTTGGGCCCGACGGGTAAAGAGGTCAAACCAATCTGTGTTGGTTTCCATGGCGCGTTCAAACGCGGCTCTGCGAGCTTCAGAGCTAGAGCCTGGTGAATTGAAATTGGGTAGCCACACATACCCCGTTCCGCCGTCGTTTTCCCAAGCTTCTTGACGAATGGCGAGGTATTCCTCGGTGCTCATCATGTTGGGACGTGCTGAGGGCTCGCCGTAGCCGAAGGACGATCCGTAGCTGACTTGAATGCCATCTTTAATCCCGCGCTTGGTGGTGATGAGGATGACCCCGTTGGCGCCGCGTGACCCGAAAATGCCTGTAGCGGCTGCGTCCTTCAACACTTGGATGTCTTTGATGTCGTTGGGGTTCAGGCTGGCAAGCGGATTGCGGTTCATGGCGCCGCTGTTGCCACCTGCGAAGTAATCCTGGGTGATGGGGATGCCGTCGATGATGTAGAGTGGGTCCCCGCCTGCAGACATGGAGCTCAAACCGCGGATTCGAACAATCGAACCACTGCCCGCCATGCCGGAGCCTTGGGTGACTTGGACACCAGGTGCTTGTCCTTGCAGGGCCGCTTCAAAGGAGGGCGTTTGTACCGCGGTGATTTCCTTCGAGTCAATGGTGGAGATGGCCCCTGTGACCTCTTTCCTACGCTGGACACCATAGCCAATGACCACCGATTCATTCAACAACACTGCGTCTTCGCGAAGTCGAATGTTCAGGGTTTTGGTTTCTCCAGCCTTGACGTTGATGGTCTTGACGGTGTTGAGGTACCCGATGAACGAAAAGGTCAGGGTCTGTTCGCCCGCGGACACGGCCAAGGTGTATTGCCCGTCCAAATCGGTGAAGACGCCCTTGCCGGATGCGGTCATCACGGTGGCCGAAGGCAAAGCATTGCCTTGGTCGTCCGTCACGCGTCCTTGCACGGCGGTTTGGGCCATGGCGACTTCACAAGACCCCCAAAGGAGGAACAGCGAAGCCAAGGTTGCAATTCGAATCATGAGAGTGTGGATCGAAGGAGTGGGTTGCAAATTTTGACAGTGTCAAATGTACACTGAGCCTTGCGCGGTCAATGCGCGATTTTGTGCACAGGTGTGGATAACATCATCCCGTCTTGGGTCCAGCACAGCCGGTACATGCCCGGCGCGAGGTGAGCCACGTTGAGCTGCCACGTTCCCCCGGCGACCGTGCTTGGGTCGATGGGAATGCTTCGTCCGTCCAGGGAGATGAGTTTCAAATCTTGAGGCACGATGCCGCGGACATGCGTGAGGTGGAGCACGTCTGTCGTGGGGTTGGGGAAGAGGGACCATCCGGACAGCGCTTCTTCCACGCCCACCGTCGCATCGAGGCCGTCGCAATCTTGGTCGATGCCGTCGTTGGCAATGTCGACGGCGCCCGTGTAGATGGTGGCATCGTTGTCATTGCAGTCCCCTTCAGAGGCCAACTGTCCATCGAGGTCCACATCGATTTCGGTCAGCACAGGAAGGTCCAAGGGCGTGTCCGTGTACACATGCAATTCGCCTGGCGCGAACGGCATGCTCGCATTGAGGTCCGTGACGTTGAGTGAATCTCCAGTGAGGTAGTCGTACCACATCCCTGTGTGGGTGAAACCAGGAATCATGTCGATGCCCGAGGTGCGGTAGTTGCCAACCACCACGGCGTCGCCGTCGGGGTGCTCAAACATCAGGCGCTTGCCGTAGCCCGTGCCCACATCGATGTTGATGGACGTGGCGCCCGTGCCAAAGGCGGGATGGTCGCGCTTCAAACGCGCCAACGCCCCGCTGACGTCGTAGAGGTGGCGACGCTCGGGGTCTTCATAGTAATCCCAACGCACGGGCTTGGCGGCGATCCTACAGTCTTCGTTGATCGTCACGCCGTCGCTGCACGTGTTGATGCTGTAGTCGTATCCCAACTCCTCGAACTGCCAAATCAAACGTGGGCCGGGCATGAGGACATTGAAGGCCATGGACAACTGTTGCCTTCTCAGCGCCGTGACCAAGTCGCTGGCATCGTAATCGCCTGAGCTGTTGCCAAACTCGAGGTTCTTGTACATCAGGCGCTCTTCGTCGTGGCTTTCCGCGTATGCGACTGCGTGGCGATCCTGGAAACTGTGACTTTGGTAGTTCGCCCAGCTGAGGTCGTTGCCGTTGTAGCCCATGCTGGCTTCTTGGTAGTTGGTTGTGGCATTGGCCCACAACATGAACCCCGCGGCATTGCCGTTCTCGCCGTTGTAATTCGCGAGTTCAAGTTCCTCGCCAAAGTCGCACCAGTGCTCAAGAATCATGTACACGGAGGGATCTTGGTTCCAGACGTGGTTGCCATATTCCTTGAGCCATCCAATGCGCTGTGCGCTGTATCCACCATCCACGCCTTGCTGCTGGATGATGCCCTGGGTGAAGTCCCACCGGAATCCATCGATGTGGTAGTTCTGCACCCAATGGTCAAGGTTGCGCTTGACAAATTCACGGGTTTTCGAACTCCCGTGATTCCAGTCGTAGAACCACGTGAAGCTGTGCGGAGCAGTCGTGTTGAACCAAGGGTTGTAAGGGAGCACGGTCCAGTCCTCCCAGTACATGGTGATGAAGGGATTGGGTTGGTCTGCGTGGTTGTACACCACGTCCAAAATCACGGCAATCCCGCGTTCGTGGCAGGCATCCACCAGAGACTTCAAGTCGTTCTTGGTGCCGTACGCCTTGTCCACGGCGAAGTAAAACGTGGGGTTGTATCCCCAGCTGTCATTCCCATTAAACTCGTTGACGGGCATAAGCTCGAGGGCTTGCACGCCCAATGTTTCCAGGTAATCAAGCGAGTCCTCAATGAATTTCAACGTGCGTTCCTCCGACCAGTCGCGCACCAGCAATTCGTAAATCACGAGGTTCTCTTGGTCAGGCCGTTCAAAGTCCTCGTCCGTCCATAGAAACTCAGGTTCTCCAGGCGTCAGAACGCTCACCGGCCCCGACGTTTCGTTGGCGGGGTAGGGCAAGAGGTTGGGGTAGGTCGATTCTGGAATCCAGGGGTCGTTCCATTGGTCCAAGATGACCTCCGCGTAGGCGTCGGCCACCCGGATGTCGTCGGGGAGGATTTGGTATTGGTAACGGTACGATTCGCCTGGCGTCAATCCGCCAATCTCCAACCAGAACGTTTCGCCATCTCCTGCGGCATGCATCATGCTGGACTCACTGACGCTCCAGTCGTTCCAGTCACCCACCACAAACACAAAGTCTTTGTACGGTGCGGTCCACTGCAGCACCACCGTGCTGTCATTCAGCTCATTGATGCCATCCACGATTCCAGCAGGTGGGGTCAACACCGGCGCACTCTCGGGCATCACGAAGACCGTGGCAGAAGAATGCACAGTGCTGCCATCTGCACTTGCGGCAATGTCCAAGACGTAATCCCCGCTGTTGTCGAGGCTTAGCGGGTAGGTAAGCGAAAGGCCAAATTCTGAGGCCATCTCCTCGCCATTGACGCTCAACGTGAGGTCAGCGGGTTGGGTGGCTTGGGCCACAAGGTCGAGGGTCTCTCCCAACGACGCGATGGAGGACGTCTCCAAAGGGCTGGTGAAAATGACCTCGAACGATCCATCGGAAACGTTGTAAAAGATGTCGCTTTCGTCTGCCGTTTTGCCGACCACTGATCCATCGGCGTTGCGAAACACAAAGGCCAATTGCTCGATCACCACGCCGTCAGGCACACCGTAGTATTCCGCCAAGGTCAACCCGCCAAAATCAAAACTGTGGATGGTGCCCTCGACAGGAATCAACGTGTTGCCATTGTTGGCCGAGCTCGCGTTGTTGCCGTTGGGCCATGGGTTGTGCACGTACTGCCAATCCGAGGGCGAGGTGCTTTCGGAGGTGATGACGCCTGTGTGGGCGTACACGAACGGGCAGGGTGGGCAAGGAGGCTCTTCGTCAATCAGTGCCGCATTGCCTTGGCTCACGTCGTAATACAAGGTCACTACATCGTCTTGGGTGGGAAACGCAGGCTCCGTCCACACAATCTGTCCTTGGGCGGTTGGCGCAATCCATGCCGAAAGGCACGCGCTCAGAAGGAGAAAAAGTCGTGAGGTCATCGAGGTCAAGAATTTGAGGTGGTCAGGTTGGCGTCGTACGTGAACAGCTGGGCGGGTTTGTGCAGCACGCCTTCCTCTTTTTCGTTCAGCGGTACGACGTGGTCCATGCGCTTGATGTTTTTTCGGAAATTCCTCTTGTCCAGCTTTTTGTCTAAGACAACTTCATGCAAAGATTGAAGTTGTCGGAGGGTGAATTTCTTGGGCAGCATCTCAAATCCAATGTGCTTGGACTCCAGTTGTTCGCGCAACGTTCGAAGGGCCAAATGGGCAATGTCGTCGTGGTCGAAAGCGAGCTCTGGCAAGTGTTCCACGTCGGTCCATTCTGCTTCTCCTGCAAAGGAAGACGCCTTGGGAGTGTGGTCGTGCAGAGAAACAAGCCCAAAGTAGGCCACGGTCATCACGCGGTTTTCGGGATGTTCGCGAAAGGTGCGCAACCAATGCTGGTCTTTCAAGCCTTTCACGCGGTCAGGATCTCCGAAGGCGTGGAATTGCTTCAAGTACACGTCATCCAATCCCGTGAGTTCCCCCAAAACACGGCTTGCCGCCGCGTCCAACGATTCATCGGCATGCACAAAGTCGCCGGGCAAGGCCATCTGGAGTTCCGCCTCTGAAAGTGGACCTCCTTCCGACGTTCGTTGCCGAATCAACAAGAGTTTGAGCGCTTCTCCATCGAAGCCAAAAAGCGCGCAATCGACACTTACATCCATTTCGTGGTTGTTTTGGGGAGATTTGGCGGCAAGATAGGGGAGTTGGTGTCGATTGTACACTTCATCCGGCATCACCGGCGAAAACTTGTCGACAACGTTCGGAAATGCGCTTGCTTTGACGCAAATTTGTGCGCCTTCAATGAAAGGCGTGTTTGCAAGACAAGTGACCCTGATGAAAAAGATAGCTGTACTGACTTCTGGAGGCGATGCCCCAGGCATGAACGCTGCCATCCGCGCGGTGGTTCGCACCGCGGTGTTCCACGACATGGAAGTGGTGGGGGTGTTTCAAGGTTATCAAGGGCTCATCGAGGGAGACTTCAAGCGTTTGCACGTTCGCTCGGTGGCCAAAATTTTGGGCCGCGGCGGCACCATCCTCAAGTCCGCGCGCTGCAAAGACTTCCACGACGTGGAGGGGCGAAAACGTGCCCACGTCAACCTGGTGGAAGCGGGCGTCGATGGCTTGGTGGTCATCGGGGGCAACGGCACCTTCACAGGCGCCATGAAATTCGGACGCGAGATGGGATTCCCAGTTGTGGGGCTTCCAGGCACCATCGACAACGATTTGAGCGGGTCGGATTCGACCATTGGATTCGA